>JANJTK010000041.1 GCA_024711155.1 Burkholderiaceae bacterium | reverse complement strand
CATCCTGCGGGTCAACTCGCACTTCGGCTATCGCGAGAACCCGGACATCGCGCTGGTGCTCCGGCTCGCGGCACGCAAGGGGGTGGCCTGCGACCTGGAGCAGACCTCGTTCTTCACCAGCAAGCCGACCGTGGTCTCGGTGAGCCGGCGCGGCGTGTTCGGGTGGCGGCGCTCGCTGTTCGGCTGGATGCTGCGCAACAGCCCGACGGTCGCGAGCTACTTCAACCTGCCTCCGAACCGCGTGGTCGAACTGGGCACCCAGTTCGCGATCTGAGCCCCTCGCCGGCGGGAAGTAAAATGCCGGCATGGACACCCTCCCCCCGGACCGGACGACGCGGCGCGGCCTGCGACTGGCCGCGTGGACGGCCGGCGCGGCGCTGCTCGGCTTCGCGACGGTCCGGGCCTTCCTCGCCTACCTGGACCCCGACCGCGTAATGGATTTCGCCGCGTTCCTGCAGATGTGCGGGATCGCGCTGCCGCGCTGACGCGACCCCGGTCACGACCTCTTTCCCGACATGGCCACACGCAGGAGCGACTACGGCGAATCCTCGATTCGCGTGCTGAAGGGACTCGAGCCGGTGCGCCAGCGCCCCGGCATGTACACCCGCACCGACAACCCGCTGCACGTCGTGCAGGAGGTGGTCGACAACGCGGCCGACGAGGCGCTGGCGGGTTTCTGCCGCGAGATCGCCGTTACGCTGCACGCCGACGGCAGCGTTTCGGCCGAGGACGACGGCCGCGGGATCCCGGTCGGGCTGCACCCCGAGGAAGGGTCGCCGGTGGTCGAGATCGTCTTCACGCGGTTGCACGCGGGCGGCAAGTTCGACAAGGCGGCCGGCGGCGCCTACAGCTTTTCCGGCGGGCTGCACGGCGTCGGCGTGTCGGTGACCAACGCGTTGTCCAGGCGCATGGACGTCACCGTCTGGCGCGACGGAGCCGCGCACGAGATCGGCTTCGCCGGCGGCGAGGTCGCGCGGGCGCTGCGTTCGCGCGCCCCGGAGCGCGGCGAGCCGCGCAGCGGCACCCGCGTGCGCTGCTGGCCCGATCCGAAGTACTTCGACTCGGCGCTGGTGCCGCAGGCCGAGCTCGCGCACCTGCTGCGCTCCAAGGCGGTGCTGCTGCCCGGCGTGAAGGTCGCGCTGCTCGACGAGAAGAGCGGCCGGCGCCAGGCCTGGCAATACGCGAACGGTTTGCGCGACTACCTCACCGAGTCGCTGGCGGCGCTCTCGGCCGCCGAGCCGCTCATTCCGCTGTTCGAGGGCGAGCAGGCGGTGGCCGCCGGCCACGACACCTTCGCCGAGGGCGAGGGCGCGCAGTGGGTCGTCGCGTGGACCGAGGAAGGGGGGCTGCTGCGCGAGTCCTACGTCAACCTGATCCCGACCACGGCCGGCGGCACTCACGAGTCGGGGTTGCGCGAGGGCCTGTTCGCGGCCGTCAAGGGCTTCATCGAGTTGCACGGGCTGCAGCCCAAGGGCGTCAAGCTGCTGCCCGAGGACGGGTTCGCGCGCGCGAGCTTCGTGCTGTCGGCGAAGGTGCTCGACCCGCAGTTCCAGGGCCAGATCAAGGAGCGGCTGAACTCGCGCGACGCGCTGCGGCTGGTCGCGTCGCTCGCCCGGCCGCAGCTCGAGCTGTGGCTCAACCAGCACGTCGAGCACGGTCGCCGCCTCGCCGAACTGGTGATCCGCCAGGCGCAGGCACGCAGCCGCGCGGCGCAGAAGGTCGAGAAGCGCAAGAGCTCGGGCGTGGCGGTGCTGCCGGGCAAGCTGACCGACTGCGAATCGACCGACGTGACGCGCAACGAGCTGTTCCTGGTCGAAGGGGACTCGGCGGGGGGCTCGGCCAAGATGGGCCGCGACAAGGAGTTCCAGGCGGTGCTGCCGCTGCGCGGCAAGGTGCTCAACAGCTGGGAGACCGAGCGCGACCGGCTGTTCGCGAACAACGAGATCCACGACATGGCCGTGGCGATCGGCGTCGATCCGCACGACGCCGGCGCGGCGGCCGACCTGGCGGGCCTGCGCTACGGTCGCATCTGCATCCTGTCGGACGCCGACGTCGATGGCGCGCACATCCAGGTGCTGCTGCTGACCTTGTTCCTGCGCCACTTTCCGGCGCTGGTCGAGCGCGGCCACGTCTACGTGGCGCGCCCGCCGTTGTATCGCGTCGACGTGCCGGCGCAGGGCAAGCGGCCGCTGCGCAAGCTGTATTGCCTGGACGACGGCGAACTGCGCCACGTCGAGGACAAGCTGCGCAAGGACGGGGTGCGCGAGGGCAGCTGGTCGATCTCGCGCTTCAAGGGCCTGGGCGAGATGAACGCGATGCAGCTGTGGGAGACGACGATGAACCCGGACACGCGGCGGATGCTCCGGGTGGCCTTCGGCGACGTCGATGCCGGGGGGACGCGCGCGCGCTTCACGATGCTGATGGGCAAGGGCGAGGCGGCGGCGCGGCGGGCGTGGATCGAGGAGCGCGGCAACGAGGCCGAGGTGGACGTCTGATGCAGGAACTGGATCTGTTTCCCGCCGGCGACGCGGACGACGACGCGCTGACGCTGGCGCACTACGCCGAGCGCGCCTACCTCGACTACGCGGTCTCGGTGGTCAAGGGGCGCGCGCTGCCCGACGTGCGCGACGGCCAGAAGCCGGTGCAGCGGCGCATCCTGCACGCGATGAACGAGATGGGTTTGGGCCCCGCGGCCAAGCCGGTGAAGTCGGCGCGCGTGGTCGGCGACGTGCTGGGCAAGTTCCATCCGCACGGCGACGTCGCGGCCTACGAGGCGCTGGTGCGGATGGCGCAGTCGTTCACGTTGCGCTATCCGCTGATCGACGGGCAGGGCAACTTCGGCTCGCGCGACGGCGACGGCGCGGCGGCGATGCGCTACACGGAGGCGCGGCTGACGCCCTTCGCGCGCCTGCTGCTCGACGAGATCGACGAGGGGACGGTCGACTTCGTGCCGAACTACGACGGTTCGACCGCGGAGCCCGCGGTGCTGCCGGCGCGGCTGCCGATGGTGCTGCTCAACGGCGCGTCGGGGATCGCGGTCGGCATGGCGACCGAGATTCCGCCGCACAACCTGCGCGAGGTGGCCGCCGCCGCGATCGCGGTGCTGAAGGACCCGCGCATCGGCGTCGATGCGCTGCTCGAACTCGTGCCGGGGCCCGACTTCCCCGGTGGCGGGCAGGTCATCTCGTCACCGGCCGAGATCCGCGACGTCTACGCCAGCGGGCGCGGCTCGATCAAGGTGCGTGCGCGCCACGCAGTCGAGGACCTCGCGCGCGGGCAGTGGCAGCTGGTGGTCACCGAGCTGCCGCACGGCGTCTCGGCGCAGAAAGTGCTCGAGGAGATCGAGGAGCTGACCAACCCGAAAGTGCGCCCGGGCAAGAAGTCGCTGACGCCCGAGCAGTTGCAGCTCAAGCAGGCGGTGCTCGCGGTGCTCGACACCGTCCGCGACGAGTCCGGCAAGGACGCGCCGGTGCGGCTGGTGTTCGAACCGCGCACTTCGCGCATCGAGCAGCACGAACTGCTGCGCGTGCTGCGCGCGCACACGAGCCTCGAGTCGAGCGTGCCGGCGAACCTGGTGTCGATCGGCATCGACGGCCGGCCGCGCCAGAAGTCGCTGCCGGCGATCCTGTCGGAGTGGTGCGAGTTCCGCGTCGCGACCGTCACGCGCCGCACCGGCCACCGGCTCGCGAAGGTCGGCGAGCGCATCCACATCCTGGAGGGCCGGCAGCTGGTGCTGCTGAACCTCGACGAGGTGATCCGCATCATTCGCGAGTCCGACGAACCCAAGGCGGCGCTCGTGGCGGCCTTCGCGCTGACCGAGCGGCAGGCCGACGACATCCTCGAGATCCGGCTGCGCCAGCTGGCGCGGCTGGAGGCGATCCGCATCGAGCAGGAGCTGGCGCAGTTGCGCACCGAGCAGGCGTCGCTCGAGGCGCTGCTGGCGAGCCCGGCGGCGATGCGCCGCCAGGTGGTGCGCGAGATCGAGGCCGACGCGAAGCAGTACGGCGACGCGCGCCGCACGCTGATCGAGCAGGCCGAGCGCACCACGGTCGAGGTTCGGGTGGCGCAGGAGCCGGTGACGGTCATCGTGTCGGAGAAGGGCTGGGTGCGCGCGCGCCAGGGCCACGGGCACGACGCGTCGCAGTTCGGCTACAAGGCGGGCGACGCGGCCTACGGCGCGTTCGAGGTGACGACGACCGACCAGCTGTACGCCATCGCCACCAACGGCCGCGTCTACTCGGTGCCGGTGTCGCAGCTGCCGCCGGCGCGCGGCGACGGCGCGCCGATCACGAGCTTCGTCGATCTCGAACCCGGCACGCGGATCGACCACGCATTCGCCGCGCCCGCGCAGGCCGGCGTCCTGCTGGCCACCAGCGGCGGCACCGGGCTGCTGTGCCAGGCCGCGGATCTTGCCGGCAGGACGCGGCAGGGCAAGAGCTTCCTCGCGGTCGACGACGGCGACCTGCCGTTGCGCCCGGCGCTGTTCGCGCCGGGAATGAACCGCGTGCTGTGCGTGTCGGTCGAGGGCAAGGCGCTGGTGTTCGGCGTCGACGAACTGAAGGTGCTGAAGAACGGCGGCCGCGGCGTCATCCTGATGGGGCTGGACCCGAAGGACGCGCTGCGGCAGGCGCTCGTGTTCGGCGACGGCGGCGTGCGCGTGCGTGGTGCAGGGCGCGGCGGCAAGCCGGTCGACCGGGTCTTCGGCGCGGGCGCGTTGCAGGCCTGGGCCGGGTCGCGCGCGCGCAAGGGGCGGTTCCTCGAACCGAGGGTGAGGGAAGCGATGCTGGAGGCGGGCGGATGAGCGAAGGGCCGGTGCTGTTCGAGGAGCGCGACGCGACGGCGGGCAGGCGCGTCGGATTCGCGCGGCTGAATCGCCCGCTGCAGCTCAACGCGCTGAACCTGCCGATGTGCGAGTCGATGCTCGCGCGGCTGCGTGACTGGGCCGCCGACGAGTCGATCGTCGCCGTGGTGCTCGACGGCGCCGGCGACAAGGGCCTGTGCGCGGGCGGCGACGTGGCCGAGGTGGTGCGCCGGGTGCGCGCCGGCGGTCCGCGCCGCTTCGTCTACGGCGACGCGTTCTTCACCGTCGAGTACCAGCTCGACCTGCTGCTGCACACGTACCCGAAGCCGTTGCTGTCGTACTCGCACGGGATCTGCATGGGCGGCGGCGTGGGCCTCGCAGTCGGCGCCAGCCACCGCGTCGTCGCCGAGCGTTCGCGCATCGCGATGCCCGAGATCCACATCGGGCTCTTTCCGGACGTCGGCGGCGGCTTCTTCCTGAACCGCGTCCCCGGCGGCGCCGGCCTGGTGATGGCGCTCACCGGCCTGGCGATCGACGAGTCCGACGCGCTGTTCGCCGGGCTGGCCGACTGGTTCGTGCCGCTCGAGGCCCGCGACGCCCTCTACGAGGCGCTGCTCGCGCTCGACTGGAGCGGCGACGCCGCGCGCGACCGCGCGAGCCTGTCGCGGCTGTGCGCGGCCAGCCACGCGCGCCACCAGGCGAAGCTGCCCGAGTCGGGACTGCGGCGGCGCTTCGACGCGGTCCGCGCGGCCGCGCTCGCCCCGGACGTCGGCGGGGTGCGCGATGCGCTGCAGGCGCTGGCGGCGGGCGACGCGTGGTTCCGCGCGCCGGCGGAGAGCCTGGCGAACGGCTCGCCGACGGCGGCGCGCGTCACCTTCGAGTACCTGCGGCGCTGCCGCACGCTGTCGCTGCGCGAAGTGCTGGCGCTCGACCTGGTGCTGGCGCGGCGATTCCAGCGCGGGCACGACTTCCCCGAGGGCGTGCGGGCGCTGCTGATCGACAAGGATCGCGCGCCGAAGTGGTCGCCGGCGCGGCTCGACGAGGTGCCGCAGTCGCTGGTCGACGCGCATTTCGAGCCGTGAAGCGCCGGCCGGGCGCTTGAAAGACGGGCGCGCCGGCCCCATCTGCGGCGCGCGGACGCGCGCTGGCGCGTCGAACGACTACGACGAAACCATCGATTGCGAAAGGCGAACATGGGTGCGATGAAGGAAACGCTGGGATTCCAGACCGAGGTCAAGCAGCTGCTGCAGCTGATGATCCACTCGCTCTACAGCAACCGCGAGATCTTCCTGCGCGAGCTGGTCTCCAACGCGTCGGACGCGTGCGACAAGCTGCGCTTCGAGGCGCTCGACCGCCCCGAGCTGTACGAGGGCGACAGCGAGCTGCAGATCCGCATCGCGCTCGATCCGCAGGCGCGCACGCTGACGGTGTCGGACAACGGGATCGGGCTGTCGCGCGACGAGGCGGTCGAGCACCTCGGCACGATCGCGCGCTCGGGCACGCGCGAGTTCTTCGGCCGGTTGTCGGGCGACCAGGCGAAGGACGCGCAGCTGATCGGCCAGTTCGGCGTCGGCTTCTATTCCGCGTTCATCGTCGCCGACCGGGTGACGGTCGTTTCGCGGCGCGCGGGCCTGGCGGCCGCCGAGGCGGTGCGCTGGGAGTCCGACGGCAGCGGCGAGTTTTCGGTCGAGTCGGTCGAGAAGTCCGGTCGGGGCACCGACGTGATCCTGCACCTGCGCTCGGCCGACGCGGCCGCCGGCGAGGGCGGGGCGGCCGACGAGGGGCCGGGGCTGGAGGAGCTGCTGCAGGACTGGACGATCAAGTCGATCGTGCGGCGCTACTCGGACCACATCTCGCTGCCGATCCTGATGCGCGCGCAGAAGTGGGACGAGGAAGCGAAGGCGATGCGCGCCACCGACGAGTGGGAGACGGTCAACCAGGCGAGCGCGCTGTGGGCGCGCTCGAAGAACGAGGTCACCGACGAGCAGTACAAGGCCTTCTACCAGCACATTGCGCACGGCGACGACGAGCCGCTCGCGTGGACGCACAACCGCGTCGAGGGGCGTACCGAGTACACGCAGCTGCTCTACCTGCCGTCGCGCGCCCCGTTCGACCTGTGGGACCGGCAGCGCCGCAGCGGCGTGCGGCTGTACGTGCGGCGCGTGTTCATCATGGAGGACGCCGAGCAATTGCTCCCGGCGTGGCTGCGCTTCGTGCGCGGCGTGATCGACTCCAACGACCTGCCGCTGAACGTGTCGCGCGAGATCCTGCAGGAGAGTCGCGACGTGCGTGCGATCCGCGAGGGCTGCACGAAGCGCGTGCTGTCGATGCTCGAGGACATGGCGGAATCGCGCGCCGACGACTACGCGCGTTTCTGGCGCGAGTTCGGGCAGGTGCTCAAGGAGGGCGTCGGCGAGGACCACGCGAATCGCGACCGGATAGCGAAGCTGCTGCGCTTCGCGACCACCGCGTCCGACGGCGACGCGCAGGCCGTTTCCCTGTCCGACTACGTCGCGCGGATGAAGGAAGGCCAGAAGAAGATCTGGTACGCGACGGCCGAGAGCCCGGCGACCGCGCGCAGCAGTCCGCACCTCGAGGTGTTCCGCAAGAAGGGTGTCGAGGTGCTGCTGCTCACCGACCGGGTCGACGAGTGGATGCTGTCGTTCCTCACCGAGTTCGAAGGCCATGAACTGGCGTCGGTGGCGCGCGGTGGGCTCGACCTCGACGCGCTCGAGGACGAGGCCGAGAAGAGCGCCGCGCAGCAGGCGGCCGACGAATACCGGCCGCTGCTCGAGGGCCTGAAGGCCGCGCTCGGCGACGCGGTGAAGGAGGTGCGCGTGACCAACCGCCTGACCGACTCGGCCGCCTGCCTGGTGTCGGGCGACGGCGAGATCAGCGGCCACCTCGAGCGGCTGCTGCGGCAGGCCGGGCAGAAGGCGCCGCCGCGCCAGCCGGTGCTCGAACTCAACCCCTGCCATCCGCTGCTCGAGCGCGTGCGCGCCGACGAGGCGCGGCGCGGCGAATGGGCGCGTCTGCTGCTCGACCAGGCCGTGCTCGCCGAGGGCGGCCAGCTCGACGATCCGGCGGCCTTCGTGCGCCGGATGAACGCGATGCTGCTCGGCCCTGCGGACGCGCCGGCGGTGCCCGGCGCCTGACGGTGCTGCGCGGCCTCGACCCGGTCGTCGGGCCGCGCTCGCGGCTGCTCGTGCTCGGCAGCTTTCCGGGCGAGGCGTCGCTCGCCGCGGGCCGCTTCGAGTGCTGGTTCGCGCAGCGCGGCCTGGCGACGCGCGTGCTGCCGTCGACGAGCCCGGCGCACGCGGGCATGAGCGCCGCCGACAAGCTGGCCCGGTGGGCCGACGCGCTCCGGGAGCTGCGTTGAGCCGCACGGGGGGGGCCGGAGGCGGCCGGCGCGCCGGCTCTGCCGAGACCGGGATCACGCTGTCGGAGGACGGCGGCGTGCGCTACCTGCACTTCGACTCGCCGTGGGTGCAGGGCGCGATGCGGATCGGACGCCCGTGGGCGATCGAGATCGACTACGTGCGCGACATGATGGCGTGGACGCTGTTCCTCGAGCCGCCGCGCAGCATCCTGCAACTCGGGCTGGGCGCCGCCGCGCTGGCGAAGTTCTGCTGGCGCCGCCTGCCGCAGTCGCGCGTGGTTGCGGTCGAGCGCAGCGCCGCGGTGATCGGCTGCGCGCGGCGCGACTTCGCGCTGCCGCCCGACGACGCGCGCCTGCAGGTGGCGTGCGCCGACGCCGGCGAGTTCGTCGCGCGTGCGTCGGAGCGTGGCCGCCACGGCGTGATCCAGGTCGACCTGTACGACCGCGAGGCCCGCGGGCCGGTGCTCGACAGCGTCGCGTTCTACCGCCGGTGCCGGCGCGCGCTGGCGCCGACCGGCGTGCTGGTGGTGAACCTGTTCGGCGAGCACGATTCGTACCTGCGCAACCGGCGCAACATCGCACGAGCGTTCGACGAGCGCTGCATCGCGCTGCCGCCGGTGCCGGCCGGGAACGTCGTGGTGCTGGCCTTCCAGGGGCCGCCGCTGCGGGTCGAGTGGGAGGCGCTGCGCCGGCGCGCGCGCGAGGTCGAGCGGATGGGGCTGCCGGGCCGCGCCTGGTACGCGGCGTTGCGCGCGAGTCAGGGGCGCTTCCCGGCGTTCGCGGTCTGACGGTCGCTTTCGACCGTTCGTCCGGCGGGGCGCCGGCGGGCGGGGGGCGCTGCTAGCCTGCCCTGGATGAACGCGCGCACCGAACCCGTCGAGACGCTCGCCTCGGCCCTGCCGCCGCTCGGGCAGCCCGGGCGGCGCGTGGCCCTCGAGGACCTGCTGCCGGCGCTGGTCGCCGACGGCCTGCTCGCGCAGTCCGACGCCGACGAGGTCGGGCGCTACGCGCGACTGTCGAGCGGCGACCAGCATGCGCTGGTGGCGCTCGCGCGCCGCAAGCTGCGCGTGCCGGTGAGCCACCGCACGCTCGACCTCGACCTGCTGGTGCCGTGGTTCGCGCAGCGCGTCGGGCTGCCGCATGTGCACGTCGATCCGCTGCGCGTCGACATCGCGCGCGTGTGCGACGTGATGTCGAGCCAGTACGCGACGCGCTTCAGGATCCTTCCGATCGAGGTCGGCGCCACCGAGGTGACGGTGGCGACCGCCGAGCCCTTCGTCACCGACTGGGTCGACGAGTTGCACGCGGTGCTCCGGCGCGAGATCCGCCGCGTGGTCGCCAACCCGCTCGACATCACGCGCTACATCGGCGAGTTCTACACGCTCGCGCGCACGGTGCGCGGCGCGCAGAAGAGCGGCGGCGCCCACCAGCAGGGCAACTTCGAGCAGCTGGTCGAGCTGGGCCGTTCGGGACGCAACCTCGACGCCAACGACCAGCACGTCGTCACGATCGTCGACTGGCTGTGGCAGTACGCGTTCGAGCAGCGCGCGAGCGACATCCACCTCGAGCCGCGGCGCGACGTCGGCTCGATCCGCTTCCGCATCAACGGCGTGCTGCACAACGCCTACCAGGTGCCGATGTCGGTGTTCGCGGCGATGACGAGCCGCATCAAGCTGCTCGGGCGCATGGACGTCATCGAGAAGCGCCGGCCGCAGGACGGGCGTATCAAGACGCGCAACGCCGAAGGCCGCGAGATCGAGCTGCGGCTCTCGACGCTGCCGACCGCGTTCGGCGAGAAACTCGTCATGCGCGTCTTCGACCCCGAAGTGCTGGCGCGCGACTTCGCCGAGCTGGGGCTGCCCGACGACGACCGGGCGAACTGGGAGGCGATGACCTCGCGCCCGAACGGGATCGTGCTGGTGACCGGCCCGACCGGCTCGGGCAAGACGACGACGCTCTACACGACGCTGCGTCAGCTCGCCACCGACGAGGTCAACGTCTGCACGGTCGAAGACCCGATCGAGATGATCGAGCCGCGCTTCAACCAGATGCAGGTGCAGCACGGCATCGAGCTCGGCTTCGCCGACGGCATCCGCGCGCTGATGCGCCAGGACCCGGACATCGTGATGGTCGGCGAGATCCGCGACCTGGAGACCGCCGAAATGGCGATCCAGGCGGCGCTGACCGGCCATCTGGTGCTGTCGACGCTGCACACCAACGACGCGCCGTCGGCAATCGCGCGGCTGCTCGACCTCGGCGTGCCGCCGTACCTGCTGAACGCGACGCTGATCGGCGTGATGGCGCAGCGGCTCGTGCGCACGCTGTGCGAGTCGTGCAAGCAGCCGCTGGCCGACCTTCCGGACGACGAGTGGAACGCGCTGATCGCCCCGTTCAGGGCGCCGAAGCCGCGCCGCGCGTACCGTCCGGTCGGTTGCCTCGATTGCCGGATGACCGGCTATCGCGGGCGCAGCGGCCTGTACGAGCTGCTCGGCATCGACGCCGGGCTGCGCGAGCTCGTGCACGAGCGGCCCGACCTCGGCGCGTTGCGCCGGCACGCGATGCGCAACGGGCTCAGGCCGCTGCGGCTCGCCGGTGCGCACAAGGTCGCGGCGGGGCTGACGACCTGCGAGGAAGTGCTGCGGGCCGCGCCGCCGATCGGCGACTGAACACGAGCGGCCCCGGGGGGCCGGCCGGCGCCGGCGCGCCGGGGGCAGCAGTCTACTTCGACAGCTCGCGCATCGCGCGCTCGAGCCCCTGCAGCGTCACCGGGTACATCCGGTTTTGCAGGATCTGGCGGATCACCGCGATCGACTGCCGGTACTCCCAGACGCCCTCGGGCTCCGGATTGAGCCACGCGAACTTCGGGAAGCGCTCGACCAGGCGCCGCAGCCACACCGCGCCGGCTTCCTCGTTGTTGTACTCGACCGAGCCGCCCGGTTGCAGCACCTCGTAGGGGCTCATCGTCGCGTCGCCGACGAAGATCAGCCGGTAGTCCGGGTTGTACTTGCGCAGCACGTCCCAGGTCTCGAAGCGCTCGGCGTGGCGCCGGTGGTTGTTCTTCCACAGGAAGTCGTAGACGCAGTTGTGGAAGTAGTAGAACTCGAGGTGCTTGAACTCGGTGCGCGCGGCCGAGAACAGCTCCTCGGTCTGCTTGATGTGCTCGTCCATCGTGCCGCCGACGTCGAGCAGCATCAGCACCTTGATCGTGTTGTGCCGCTCGGGAACCATGCGGATGTCGAGGTAGCCGGCGTTGCGCGCGGTCGACGCGATGGTGTCGTCGAGGTCGAGCTCCTCCTCGGCGCCTTCGCGGGCGAAACGGCGCAGCCGGCGCAATGCCACCTTGATGTTGCGCGTGCCGAGCTCGACCTGGTCGTCGTAGTCGCGAAACGCGCGCTGTTCCCACACCTTGACCGCGGTGCGGTTGCCCGCCGAGGGACCGCCGATGCGGATGCCGGCCGGGTTGTAGCCGCCGTTGCCGAACGGCGAGGTGCCGTTGGTGCCGATCCACTTGCTGCCGCCCTCGTGGCGCTCCTTCTGCTCCTCGAGCAGCTGGCGCAGCCGCTCCATCAGCTTGTCCAGGCCGCCCATTGCCTCGATCGCGGCTTTCTCCTCGGCGGTGAACTCGCGCTGCAGGCGGCGCGCGAGCCAATCGAGCGGAAGGTCGACGTCGATGCCGGGGATCGCCTGCACGCCCTTGAAGTAGGCGCCGAAGGCCTTGTCGAACTTGTCGAAGTTGCGCTCGTCCTTGACCAGCGCCGCCCGCGACAGGTGGTAGAACTCGTCGATCGACGGGCCGATCACGTGCTCGCGCAACGCCTCGAGCAGCAGCAGGTACTCCTTGATCGAGACCGGGAGCCGCGCGCTGCGCAGGTGCAGGAAGAAGTCGATCAGCATCGCGCGCTCGCCTCAGTTTCCGGCGTTCGTGCCGGCGTTCGCGCCGGTGCGGGGCCGGCGCAGCATCCACTCGAGGTTGGCGCGCACCGGCGGCCACTCGGCCGCCGTGACGCTGTAGACCGCGGTGTCGCGCAGCGTGCCGTTGGGCATCCGCATGTGGCTGCGCAGCACGCCGTCGAGGCGCGCGCCGAGCCGCTCGATCGCGCGCCGGCTGGCGTGGTTGAGGTAGTGCGTGCGGAATTCGACCGCGATGCAGCCGAGCGCCTCGAACGCGTGGCGCAGCAGCATCGCCTTGCACTCGGTGTTGAGCGCGGTGCGTTGCACGCTCGCGGCGTACCAGGTCGAGCCGATCTCGACGCGGCGATGCGTCGCGTCGACGTTCATGTAGGTCGTCATGCCGACCAGCCGCCCGCTCGCGTGGTGGCGCACCGAGAACGGCAGCATCGACCCGGCGCGCAGCAGCCCGAGCCGGCGCTCGATCTCGGCGGCCATCGCGTCGGGGCGCGGGACCGTCGTGTACCACAGCTCCCACAGCTGCCCGTCGGCGCAGGCGAGCGCGAGTTCCGCAGCGTGCGCAGGCGCGAGCGGCTCGAGCGTCGCGTGCTCGCCGGCCAACGTGACGGGCTCGGGCCAGGCCATCGCGGCGGCCTCGCTCAGCGGTTGTGGCGCGCCATGAAGATCAGGCGCTCGAACAGGTGCACGTCCTGCTCGTTCTTCAGCAGCGCGCCGTGCAGCGGCGGGATCACGGCCTTGGCGTCCTGCGAGCGCAGCGCCTCGGGCGGGATGTCCTCGGCGACGAGCAGCTTGAGCCAGTCGAGCAGCTCGGAGGTCGACGGCTTCTTCTTCAGGCCGGGCAGCTCGCGGATCTGGAAGAAGGCCTCGAGCGCCTCCTTCAGCAGCGTCTTCTTCAGCCCGGGGAAGTGGACGTCGACGATCGCCTGCATCGTCTCCTTGTCGGGAAACTTGATGTAGTGAAAGAAGCAGCGGCGCAGGAACGCGTCGGGGAGCTCCTTCTCGTTGTTCGACGTGATCATCACCACCGGACGGTGACGCGCGCGGATCAGCTGGCGCGTCTCGTAGACGAAGAACTCCATCCGGTCGAGCTCGCGCAGCAGGTCGTTCGGGAACTCGATGTCGGCCTTGTCGATCTCGTCGATCAGCAGCACCATCGGCCGCTCCGACTCGAACGCCTGCCACAGCACGCCCTTGACGATGTAGTTGTGGATGTCCTTCACGCGCTCGTCGCCGAGCTGCGAATCGCGCAGCCGCGACACCGCGTCGTATTCGTACAGTCCCTGCTGCGCCTTGGTGGTCGACTTGATGTGCCACTGCAGCAGCGGCATGTCGAGCGCGCGCGCGACCTCCTCGGCGAGCATCGTCTTCCCGGTGCCCGGCTCGCCCTTGATCAGCAGCGGCCGCTGCAACTGGATCGCCGCGTTGACCGCCAGCTTCAGGTCGTCGGTGGCGACGTAGGAATCGGTGCCCTGGAAACGCATGGTGTCGGACTCGCCGGGGTGTCGGGTGAATGTCGGTTCCAGTATACGGGAAGGCCCGCCCCGGCCCCGGTGCCAGTCCCTGCCGCGGGCGCGGCCTCGTCGGGACGCGGGCTCGTCCGGGCGCTCCCCCTGTGCGGCTGTGCGATGATCGCGCTCGCGCCGCCGCGCCGCGCGGCACGAGGAAGACGCCATGAGCACGACGACCCGCCTGCCCGAGTTCGCCACCACCGACCTGTGCGACGCTCACGAGGACCGCCTCGTGGCCGGCACCTTGCGGGTGCTCGATCCGGCGTTTCGCCAGTTCGGACCGCGGGCGCGCTTCGCCGGGCCGGCGGCGACGGTGCGCTGCCTCGAGGACAACTCGATGGTGCGCGCGGCGCTCGAGAGCCCCGGCGAGGGCAGGGTGCTCGTCGTCGACGGCGGCGCCAGCCTGCGCTGCGCGCTGCTCGGCGGCAACCTCGCGAAGCTCGCGCGCGACAACGGCTGGGCCGGCGTGATTGTCAACGGCTGCGTGCGCGACGTGGCCGAGATGGCCGCCTTCGACGTCGGTGTGCGCGCGCTGGCGACGAACCCGAAGCGCAGCGACCGCCGCGGCGGCGGCGTGCGCGACGTGCCGGTCGACATCGGCGGCGTGCGCGTCGCCCCGGGGTATTGGTGCTACGCCGACGAGGACGGGGTCCTCGTCAGCGACGAGCCGCTGGTCGCCGGCTGACGCTGCGAACCGCTGCCGGCGAGCGGCGAGCGGCGAGCGGCGAGCGGCGGCCAGCGAACCGCGCCTGGTCGCGCGCAGCCGCAGTCGAATCAGACCAGTCCGTCGAACGCGATGCAGTCGACCGGGTCGCCCGGCTCGACCGACCCCTGCGCGTGGTGCAGCACGACCATGCAGTTCGCCTCCGACATCGAGCGCAGGATGCCCGAGCCCTGGCTGCCGACGCTGCGCACCGTCATCGCGCCGCCGGCGTCGCACTCGAGCCAGCCGCGCTGGTATTCGGTGCGCCCCGGGCGCTTGCGGAAGGCGCCGAGCGAACGCGCGCGCACGAACGGCAGCGGCGCGGGGGCGGCTCCGGCCTGCCGCAGCAACGCGTCGCGCACGAAGAACTGGAATGTCACCATGACCGCCACCGGGTTCCCGGGCAACCCGAAGTAGCTCGTGTTGCCGATGCGGCCGAACGCCATCGGCCGCCCCGGGCGCATCGCGATGGTCCAGAACGCGATGTCGCCGAGCCGGGCCATCACCTGCCTGGTGAAATCCGCTTCGCCGACCGACACGCCGCCCGAGGAGACGATCGCGTCGGCGTTGTGCGCGGCGGTGCGCATGGCGCGCTCGAGCGCGTCGGGGTCGTCGCGCACCACGCCCATGTCGATCGCGTCGACCCCGAGGCGCTGCAGCATGCCGAACAGCGTGTAGCGGTTGCGGTCGTAGACGTCGCCGGGTCCGAGCGGTTCGCCCAGCGAGCGCAGCTCGTCGCCGGTGGAGAAGAAGGCGACGCGCAGGCGCCGCCGCACGGCGACCTCGGCGAACCCGAGCGACGCCAGCAGCCCGAGTTCGGCGGGGCCGACGCGCTTGCCGGCGAGCAGGGCGGGGCGGCCGCGCCCGAGGTCTTCGCCGCGCAGCCGCCGGTGCTGGCCGCAGCGCTGGCCGGGGGGCACGACGACGCGCTCGCCGTCGCGCGTCACCACCTCCTGCACGACGACGGTGTCGGTGCCCGCGGGCATCACCGCGCCGGTCATTACGCGCACCGCCTGGCCGGGTGCGGTGTTGCCCTCGAAGGGACGGCCGGCGAACGCGGTTCCGACCACCGCGAGCGCCGTTGGCGCGTCCGCGGCGAGGTCGGCGAAGCGCACCGCGTAGCCGTCCATCGCCGAGTTGTCGTTGGCCGGAACGTCGATCGGCGAGACCACGTCCCCGGCCAGCGGGCGCCCGAGCGCCGCGCGCACCGCAACCCGCTCGGCCGCCTCGACGGGAACGACGACGCGCTCGATGATCGCGCGCGCCTGCTCGACCGCCAGCGCATCGGGGTCGTAGCCGGACAGGCAGCCGATCGCTTCGGCCAGGGTCTGGGGCGCGTTCATGCGGATTCCTGTTCGCCGAGTTCCTTCAGCGTGTTGAGGTTGCGAAACGGCGCCTCGTCGCCGAAATCGACCTCGACCGCGCCCAGCGGCGCGTACCACGCGTCGATGCGCCGCCTGCCGCTGGCGAGGAAGCGTTCCAGGTCGTCGGCCAGCGTGCGCTCGGCGAGCGCGAACACGGGGTGCGGCTGCGCGCCCGTGCGCGCCACCGCGATGCGCGCCGCGGGCGCGGCGGCGAGCGCGGCGGCCAGGCGCTCGACGAGGTCGAGCGGCAGCCACGGCGAATCGCAGGGCACGGTCGCCACGTAGCGCGTGCGCGCCGCGCGCATGCCGGCGTGCAGGCCGGCCAGCGGGCCGGCGAAGCCGCCGACCTCGTCGCTGACGACCGGCCAGCCGAACGCGCGGTAGCGCTCGAGGTTGCGGTTCGCGTTGACGATCAGCGCGCCCACCTGAGGTGCGAGGCGCTCGATCGCGTGCGCGACCAGCGGCCGGCCGTGCAGGCTGCGCAGGCCCTTGTCGACGCCCTGGCCGTCGGCGCTCATGCGCCGTCCGAGGCCGCCCGCGAGCACGATGCCGGTGATCTCGTCGCGCGCGATGCGGCGCGCCGTCGGCGCTGCGGCGTGCGCGGGGCTCACGCGAGCTCCGTCGCGGCCGCGCGCACGAAGCGCTCGCCTCCGGTGAACAGCAGGTAGTGGCGCCCCTGGCAGCGCCCGATCATCGTCATGCCGACCCGGCGCGCGATCTCGTAGCCCATCTGCGTGAGCCCCGAGCGCGACAGCAGGAACGGAATGCCCATCTGCGCGCACTTGATGACCATCTCGGAAGTCAGGCGCCCGGTCGTGTAGAAGACCTTGTCGGCGCCGCCGACGCCCTCGATCCACATCCAGCCGGCGATCGCGTCGACCGCGTTGTGCCGCCCGACGTCCTCGACGAAGCGCAGGATCTCCCCGCGCTCGTCGCCCGCGTTGGCGCACAGCGCGCAGCCGTGCACGGCGCCCGCGACCTTGTAGATCGATTCGTGGCGGCGCACGCGATCCATCACCGTGTAGAGCACTTCCTCGGTCAGGCGCGCGTGGGCCGGCAACACGACACGGTCGAGCTCGTCCATCAGGTCGCCGAACACCGTGCCTTGCCCGCATCCGGTCGTCACGGTGCGTCGGTCCAGCCGCCCGGCAAGCGACGCGCCGCGGGCGGGGTCGTCCCACAGCGCGACACCGCGCTGCGCGAGCGAATGCGAAGTGATTGCGACCGAACCGGTGTCCCAGTCGACCTGGACCGCCGCGATTTCGCCGACGTCCGCTACCAGCCGCTGGTTGCGCAGGTAGCCGAGCGCGAGGTGCTCGGGCGCGGCGCCCAGCGTCATCAGCGTCACCAGTTCGCGCTTGTCCAGGTACAGCGTCAGCGCGTGCTCGCCCGCGATCGCGGTCGGCACCGTCTCGCCGCGCTCGTTGACCGCGTCGACCTCGAAGGTGGCCGGCCGCGCGTGCGCCGTGAGGGTCGGCGTGCTCATCGTGCCCGTCAGCCGCCGATGTAGGACATCTCGATGCGGCGCAGGCCGGCGGTGTCGGCCGAGCGCAGTTCGGAATAGCGGTCGTCGCGCGCGCGCCAGATGGCGCCGATCGCGGCGGCGATGTGCGCGTCGTCGCGGCCGCCGCGCAGCAGCGCGCGCAGGTCGTAACCGCTGCCGGCGAACAGGCACGTGTAGAGCTTGCCTTCGGTCGACAGCCGCGCGCGCGTGCACCCGCCGCAGAACGGCTGCGTCACCGACGAGATCAACCCGATCTCGCCGGCGCCGTCGAGGTAGCGCCACCGTTCGGCGACCTCGCCGTGGTAGTTGGGCTCGGCCGGCGCGATCGGGAAGCGCTCGCCGATGCGCCGCGCCACCTCGCCGCTGGGCACCACGTCGTCGAGCCGCCAGCCGTTCGACGTGCCGACGTCCATGAACTCGATGAAGCGCAGGATGTGGCCGCTGTGACGGAAGCGCTCGGCCATCGGCAGGATCTGGTCCTCGTTGACGCCGCGCTTGACCACCATGTTGACCTTGACGGGGCGCAGCCCGGCCTCGGCGGCGGCGTCGATGCCCGCGAGGACGTCGGCCACCGGAAAGCCGACGTCGTTCATCGCGCGGAACACCGTGTCGTCGAGCGCGTCGAGGCTCACGGTGACCCGCTGCAGGCCGGCGTCGCGCAACGCGCGCGCCTTGCGGGCGAGCAGCGAGCCGTTGGTCGTCAGCGTCAGGTCGACCGGCGCGCCGGACGGCGTCGCGATCTGCGCGAGCATGCCGATCAGCCGCTCGACGTCGCGCCGCACCAGCGGCTCGCCGCCGGTGAGCCGGATCTTCTCGACGCCGTGCGCGACGAACAGCCGCGCGACGCGCGCGATTTCCTCGAAGCTCAACAGCGACGCGTGCGGCAGGAACGCGTAGTCGGCTCCGAACACCGACTTCGGCATGCAGTAGGTGCAGCGGAAGTTGCAGCGGTCGGTCACCGAGATGCGCAGGTCGTGCAAACGCCGGGCGCGGCGGTCGAGCAGGTGCCCGGTCGGCGCGTCCGGGCGCGCCGGCACCTCGGGGACCGGGGCCGCGTAGCGCTGCTCGGCGAGCGGAACGTCGCGATCAGTCATGGGAGCGGAACGTGGTTCGATCGGCCCATGTTATCAACCAACGGGGAGGGCGCCCGCAGTAGGCACGGCGGCGGCGAGTGCTTCGCCGCCGCGCGTGCGCTGCGGGCCGCCCGGTTCCGGGCCGACCCTCAGCCCTGCCCGTCGCCGCGAGTCTCGACCTGCTGCAGCGGCTCGGCCGACGCCTGCGCACGCGGGCGCCGCACCCGCGGCGGACGCGGCGGCGGCACTTCGGCCGCAGTCGGTTCGGGCGCGGCGCGCGCGACCGTCTCGACCCACTGCAGTCCGGCGCCCGCCAGCGCCTGCTCGAGGTCAGCGCGTTCGAGCGCGGGCACCTCGATCGGAGCGGCTGCGGCAACGGGTGCAATTGCCTCGGCGACCGCAGCCGGCTCGGCTGCCCTCGCGACCGGCGCCGCTTCGGCCGCCTCCACGGCTGGAGCGGGCGTGGCGGCCGGCGTGAGCGGCGGCGGCACCGCGGCCTCGATGGCCTCGGAAATCGCCGCGGTCGGGGGCGAAACTGCGGCGACCGGCGCCGCGATTTCGGGCGCCGCGAACGGCAGCGCGGTCTGTGCCGGCACCGCCGGCGCCGCCGGCGCAATTGCTTCGCGCCCGTCTTCGTCGGGGGCGCCGGCCTCACCAGCGACCTCTTCGGCAAACTCTTCGGTGGCCTGTTCGCCGGTCTGCATTTCCTCCGCCGACGAGGCGCCGGAGCGATCGCCGCCGCGGCGTCCGCGACGACGTCGGCCGCGCCCGCGACGCGGCTCGTCGCCGGCCGCTTCCGCCGGTGCGGCGACATCGACGCCCTCGAGTTGCGCGGTCGCCGCCGGCTGATCGGTGATGGCTGCTTCGGCCAGCGTCAGGTCGGTGACGGCCAACGGCGCGACGGCCTCGGGCGCCGAGGGCTCGCCGCGTGGCGTCCGCTCGGTGCCGGCTTCGGCGCTACGGGTGCGGTCGCGGCCGCCACGGCGTTCGCCGCGCTCCCCGCGCGGGGAACGCTCGCCGCGCTCAGGACGCTCGGCACGCTCGCCGCGCTCGGGACGAGCATCGCGCGCGCCGGCTTCGTTCACCGCTTCGGCGCGGCCTGCGCCTTCGCGCTCGGGCCGGCGCTCCTGCCCGCGTTCGCCGCGTTCTCCCCGCTCGCCGCGTTCGCGGCGCGGCCGCGGCGCACGGCCTTCGCCTTCGGCGCCGGCGGCGCGTTCACCGCGCCCCCCGCGTCCCTCGGCGCCCCCGCGACGCTCACGGCCACCGTCGCGTTCGCGGCCTTCGCGCGGAGCGCGCGTGCGCTCGCCGGCGGTCGGGCTCGCCGCGGCCGGCGCCGGGGTGGCGCTCGCCTCGTTGGCCGGCTTGCCGCGGAACCAGTTCAGGAGCCGCCCGAGCAGCCCGTCGTCGCCGGACGGCGCGCTCGTGACCACGGCCGTCGGCGCCTGTCCGTTGCGAGCCATCGCGGCGGCCGGCACCGTGGCGGGTGCGGCCGGAGCGCTCGGCGGTGGCGGCGGCTGGTCGGGCGTGACGCCCCTGACCAGCGCTTCCTGGCGCGGCGTCGGCGCCTTGAGCTTGCTCTCGAGGTACGAATTGTCCTCGGCGGGCTTGTCGGCCAGCGTGTGGCTCGCGCGGTAGGTCGACAGGCGCTCGTCGTCGTGGCGCAGCCGCTCGGTCTTGTAGTGCGGCGTCTCGATGTGCCGGTTGGGAACCAGGACGATCTCGACCTTCAGCCGCGCCTCGAGCTTGTTGAGCTCGCTGCGCTTCTCGTTGAGCAGGTAGGTCGCGACGTCGACCGGCACCTGCGCGTACACGGCCGCGGTGCTCTCCTTCATCGCCTCCTCCTGGATCACGCGCAGGATGTGCAGCGCCGAGGATTCGATGTCGCGGATCACGCCGGTGCCGTTGCAGCGCGGGCAGGTGATGTGCGAGCCCTCGGCGAGCGCCGGGCGCAGCCGCTGGCGCGACAGCTCCATCAGGCCGAAGCGCGAGATCTTGCCGGTCTGCACGCGCGCGCGGTCGTAGTGCAGCGCGTCCTTCAGGCGCTGCTCGACCTCGCGCTGGTTCTTCGCGTTCTCCATGTCGATGAAGTCGATGACGATCAGCCCGCCGAGGTCGCGCAGGCGCATCTGGCGCGCCGCCTCGTCGGCCGCCTCGAGGTTGGTCCGCAGCGCGGTCTCCTCGATGTCCGAACCCTTGGTCGCGCGCGCCGAGTTGACGTCGATCGCCACCAGCGCCTCGGTGTGGTCGATGACGACGGCGCCGCCCGACGGCAGCGGCACCACGCGCGAGTACGCGGTCTCGATCTGATGCTCGATCTGGAAGCGCGAGAACAGCGGCGTGTCGTCGCGGTAGCGCTTGACCTTGGCGGCGTTCTCCGGCATCACGTGCGCCATGAACTGGTGCGCCTGCTCGTAGATGTCGTCGGTGTCGATCAGGATCTCGCCGATGTCCTGCGTGAAGTAGTCGCGGATCGCGCGGATCACCAGGCTCGACTCCTGGTAGATCAGGAACGGGCCCGGCGCCGAGCCGGCGGCCGAGTCGATCGCTTTCCACAGTTGCAGCAGGTAGTTCAGGTCCCACTGGAGCTCTTCGGCGCTGCGCCCGATGCCCGCGGTGCGCGCGATCAGGCTCATCCCGGCCGGGTACTCGAGCTTGTCCATCGTCTCGCGCAGTTCCTGCCGGTCCTCGCCTTCGATGCGGCGCGACACGCCGCCTCCGCGCGGGTTGTTCGGCATCAGCACGAGGTGGCGGCCGGCCAGCGACACGTAGGTCGTCAGCGCGGCGCCCTTGTTGCCGCGCTCTTCCTTCTCGACCTGGACGATCAGTTCCTGGCCTTCGGCGATCGCGTCCTGGATGCGGGCGCGCGAGGCCTCGGCGCCCGGCTTGAAATAGGCCTTCGAGATTTCCTTGAACGGCAGGAAGCCGTGGCGTTCCTCGCCGTAGTTGACGAAGCACGCTTCGAGGCTGGGTTCGACGCGAGTGACGACGCCCTTGTAGATGTTGCTCTTGCGGGACTCGCGGCCCGCCAGTTCGATGTCGATGTCGATCAGCTTCTGGCCGTCGACGATCGCCACGCGCAGCTCTTCGGCGTGCGTGGCGTTGAAAAGCATTCGCTTCATGCAAAGGACTCCGTTGCGCGCTCACTGCGGTGGCGGCGCGCGTCGGCCAGCGAGCCGATGCGAACGGAAGCGGAACGAAGGCGAGACCGTGCCCGACGCTATGCGCGCGAACCGGGCGCTGGCAAGCGCGCGCGCACCGGCCGCGGGGCGTGCCCGTCGGGTCCGGTCTGCAGGTGCTCGGGCATCGGGTTCGGAGCCTTGGCGACAGCGCCGGTCGCCCCGTGGGCGGCCGGCTCGAATTCGTTCCGGAAAATTCCGCATCGACCCGCGCTCCCTGCCCCTCGGTGGACGCGGGAGCCGCGGTTCAAGTGTTCTTCCTGTCGTGCCTGCGACCGATTTCGATCCGCCTGCGGCGGAACCGGCCCGGTACAATCCGTTCTCGCGATACGGGATTCCGGGGCTGGGACGCGCGGGCAACTTCGCTCGGCGCGCGCGCCGCCGGGACATCCGCGGACTCGAGACGGCCACTTGTCAAGGCAGCCGTTGCGGTCGGGCCGGGATCGCACACGACCTCGACAGTATAGCAACGTGAGCAGCGCGCGCACAAAGGTGGCGTCGGAAGCAGCGCCGGCGGGCGCCGGCAGCCCGCCGGCGGTCCGTCACGTCGCGATCGACGCCGACGACGCCGGGCAGCGCCTCGACCGCTTCCTGGCCCGCCTGTGCGCCGACGTGCCGAAGAGCCATCTGCACCGGCTGATCCGCAGCGGGCAGTTGCGCGTCAACGGCCGCCGGCAGGCGGCCGACTACCGGCTGCAGGCGGGCGACACGCTGCGGGTCCCGCCGCTGCGCACCGACCCGGTCCCGGGAGCTGCCGCGCTGCCGGAGCGGGTGCGCGGCTCGCGCGCCCACCTGGCGCAGCGGCTGCCGCTGTTGTACGAGGACGACTGGCTGCTGGCGATCGACAAGCCGGCGTCGGTCGCGGTCCACGGCGGCAGCGGGGTTTCCAGCGGCGTCATCGAGCAGTTGCGGGCGGCGCGTCCGCAGGCGCGCTTCCTGGAACTGGTGCATCGCCTGGACCGCGAGACTTCGGGCGTGCTGCTGGTCGCGCGACGGCGCGCGGCGCTCGTGGCGCTGCACGCGCAGATGCGCGAGCGCACCCCCGACAAGCGCTATCTCGCGGTGGTCGCGGGGCACTGGCCGCTGCGCACGCGCGTGCTGGCCTATCCGCTGCACCGGCACGAGGCGCCCGATGGCGACCGGCGCGTCTCGGTCCAGGCCGGCGGGCTGGAGGCGCGCACGAGGGTTACCGGACTTGCCCGGTTCGTGCTGCCCGAGCTGGGCGAATTCTCGCTGGTCGAGGCGGCGCTCGAGACCGGCCGCACGCACCAGATCCGGGTGCACCTGGCGCACGCCGGTTGCCCGATCGCCGGCGACCCGAAGTACGGGCGCTTCGAGTTGAACCGGGAACTCGCCCGGCGCGGCTGGCGCCGGATGTTCCTGCACGCGCGTTCGATCGCGTTGCGCCACCCTGACGACGGCCACCCGCTGCGGATCGAGGCGCCGCTGCCGGACGAGTTCGAGCGGCTGCTGCGCGCCGGGGGCGTCGCATGAGACACCGCTTCCGCCTCGTCGTCTTCGATTGGGACGGCACGCTGATCGACTCCACGTCGGCGATCGTTCACGCGATCCGCGCCTCGGCGGCGGATCTCGGGTTGCCGATGCCGTCGCGCGAGCAGGCGGCGCACGTGATCGGACTGGGACTGTTCGAGGCGATCCGCGCCGCGGTCCCGCTGATCGCGCGCGAGCAGATGCCCGCCTATGTCGAGCGCTACCGCCATCACTACTTCCGCCGCGACCCCGAGCTCGAGCCCTTCGACGGCATTCCGGCAATGCTCGACGAGCTGGCCGCGAACGGCGCCTGGCTCGCGGTGGCCACCGGCAAGTCGCGCGCCGGGCTCGACCGCGCGCTGGACCGGATGGGGTGGACGGGCCGCTTCCTGACGACGCGCTGCGCCGACGAGGGGATCCCGAAGCCCGACCCGTGGATGATCCGCGACATCTGCGACGAACTCGGCCTCGATGCCGCCGAGGTGGTGATGGTCGGCGACACGACGCACGACCTCGGCATGGCCCGCTCGGCCGGCACGGCCGCGATCGCCGTCACCTACGGGGCGCACCCACGCGAGTTGCTCGAGGAGGCGCCCGCGCTCGCGGTGGTCGATTCGGTGCCCGAATTGCGCGAGGCGCTGGTGGCCCGCGTCTGAGCGCGGCCGCGTGCCGGCCCCGGCACCGGCCTATACTCGGGCGAAACGGCAGGATCGGCGGATGAGCGAACAGGACACGACCAGCGGCAACGGCAGCGGAACCGGCACCGGCAAGGACTCGGCGGCCCCGGCGCGCTGGGAACGCGAGATGCTGGAGAAGCTGCTCCTCGGCTCGCTGCAGGAACGGCGCCGCGCGCGGCGCTGGGGCATCTTCTTCAAGCTGCTGGCGCTGGCGTGGCTCACTGCGGCGCTGCTGGTGGCCGGAGGCTGGCTGTCGGGCGACCGGCACGCCGCGGCTGGCCGGCACACGGCGCTGGTCGAACTCCGGGGCGTGATCGCCGCCGACAGCGAAGCCGCCGCGGAGGACATCGTCGGTTCGCTGCGCGCCGCCTTCGACGACTCGAACACGGCCGGCGTGGTGCTGCGCATCAACAGCCCCGGGGGCAGCCCGGTGCAGGCCGGCATCATCCACGACGAGATCCGGCGGCTGCGCGCGAAGCATCCCGACACGCCGCTGTACGCGGTGATCGAGGAAGTGTGCGCGTCGGGAGGCTATTACGTCGCCGCGGCAGCCGACCGCATCTACGTCGACAAGGCGAGCCTGGTGGGCTCGATCGGCGTGTTGATGGAGGGCTTCGGGTTCGTCGGCGCGATCGAGAAGCTCGGCGTCGAGCGCCGGCTGCTCACGGCGGGCGACAACAAGGGATTCCTCGACAGCTTCTCGCCCCTTTCGGCGGAGCAGCGTAGCCACGCGCAGTCGATGCTCGACGAGATCCACCGCCAGTTCATCGACCTGGTGCGCGCCGGCCGCGGCGAGCGGCTGAAGGAGTCGCCCGATCTGTTCAGCGGGCTGGTCTGGACCGGCGCGCGCAGCGTCGAACTCGGACTGGCCGACGCGCTCGGCTCGGTCGATTCGGTTGCGCGCGAGGTCGTGAAGGCCGAGGAGATCGTCGACTTCTCGACCCGCAAGAACCTGGCCGAGCGCTTCGCGCGCCGCTTCGGCGCCAGTGCGGCCGATGCGATGGTGCGCGTGTTCGAGGCCGCGGCGCAGGCGCCGCGCCTGCGCTGAAGCGATCGAGCGGCCGGGCACGTGCTCATCGCGCCCGCCGCGACCGCGCCGGGCCTTCGGCGCGGGCGCTTGCGGGTTGCGCGAGCAGGCCGAAAACCGCCGGCGCCTTCGGCAGCGCGCGCGGCGCCGCGCGCCAGCCGGCGACGCTGTCGGCGACGATCCGCTCGGCGGGCAGCGTGAGCTCGCTCGCCACCATCAGTCGCGTGTCGGCGGCCAGCGTCTGCAGCATCGCATCGAGCAGCGCCTGGTTGCGGTACGGGGTCTCGATCACCAGCACGGTCTCGGCGTTGCGCGCCGAGCGCCGCTCGAGTTCGCGCAGGGCGCTCGCGCGCGCTTCGGCTTGCGCCGGCACGTAGCCGGCGAACGCGAAACGCTGGCCTTCGAGCCCGGAGGCCATCAGCGCCAGCAGCAGCGAACTCGGCCCGACCAGCGGGCGCACGACGACACCGGCCGCGTGCGCCGCCGCCACCAGCGCGGCGCCGGGATCGGCGATCGCCGGCGCGCCGGCCTCCGACAGCAGGCCGCCGTCGCGCCCCGCGAGGATCGGCGCGAGCAGCGCCGGGATCTCGCCGGCCGGCGTGTGCTCGTCGAGCACGCGCAGCTCCAGCGCCTGCAGCGGCGCGCGGGTGCCGGCGGCCTTCAGGAACGCGCGCGCGCTGCGCGCGTTCTCGACGACGAAGTAGTCGAGCGGCTCGATCGCGGCCAGCGTGGCGGCTGGCAGCACGGCGCGCGGGTCGCTGTCGGCGCCGAGCGGCGTGGGGATCAGCCAGAGCCGGCCGGCGGGCATGGACGTCGCCTGGCGCGCTCGCGTCAGCCGCGCAGCGGCGACAGGCCCGCTTCTCGCAGCATGCGCCCGAGCGCGATCAGCGGCAGTCCGACCAGCGCGGTCGGGTCGTCGCCGTCGATCGCTTCGAGCAGCGCGATCCCGAGGCCCTCGGACTTGGCGGCGCCGGCGCAGTCCCACGGCTCCTCGAGCGCGATGTAGCGCTCGATCTCGGCCTCGTCGAGGCGGCGGAAGCGCACTCGCGTGTCCACGCAATCGACGCGCTCGAAGCCGTCGGCGGCGCGGGTCGCGCACAGCGCGGTGTGGAAACGCATCGTGCGCCCGGAGGCGGCGCGCAGTTGCTCGCGCGCCCCTTGCGGGCCGCCGGGCTTGCCGATCGGGGTGACGCCGTCGAGCGTCGCCACCTGGTCCGATCCGATCACCAGCGCCTGCGGGTGGCGCTGCGCGACCGCGTGCGCCTTGGCGACGGCGAGCCGGCGCGCGAGCGCCTGCGGGTCCTCGCCGGAAAGGGCGGCTTCGTCGACCTCCGGCGATTCGATGGCGAAGGGCAACCGCAGGCGCGCCAGCAGTTCCTGCCGGTAGCGCGACGTCGATGCCAGGATCAGGGAAGCGGGGGTGGGCGTCACGGCCGCTATCATACGGAAGCCATGGACCAGCACGACGTCGTCGACACCTTCGAACTCGCGCGCAGCGGCGCCCGGCTCGCCGGCGAGCGCCCGGTGCCGGCGATGGCGCGGCTCGCCACGCTGCTGGCCGACACCGACGCCCGCCTGCGGTGGGAACTGCGCGGGTGGCGCGAGGCGCGGCCGGAGGGCGGCGCGGACGACTTCATGGAGTTGCGGCTCGAAGGCGACGTGCGCATGCCGTGCGCGCGCTGCAACGGCCCGGTGGCGGTCGAAGTCGGGGTCGAGCGCGCGTTTCGCGTGGTGCGCAGCGAAGCCGAGGCCGACCGGCTCGACCTCGACGATCCGCAGTTCGACGTCATTGCCGGCGGGCGGCGCTTCGACCTCGCGGGGCTGATCGAGGACGAGGCGATCATGGCGCTGCCGGCGATTCCGCGCCACGACGACTGCGCGCTGCCGGCCGGCGGCTCGGCGGCCCGCACCTCCGACGGCGAGGCAGAGGGCGAGGGCGGCGGCGAGACAGACGGCGAGGCCGGCAGCGAGCCTGCGCGGCCGAGCCCGCTCGCTGCGCTCGCCAGCCTGAAGAACGGGCGCCAGAAGCCTGATATAATTGAAGATTAGCCAGATCCGGAGCCGCCCATCATGGCCGTTCAACAGAACAAGAAGTCGCCCTCGAAGCGCGGGATGCACCGCGCCCACGACTTCATCTCCAAGCCCGCGCTCGCGGTCGAGCCGACCACCGGCGAGGCGCACCTGCGTCACCACGTCAGCCCGAACGGTTTCTACCGCGGCAAGAAGGTCGTCAAGACCAAAGCCGACGAATAAGGCAAGGCGCCCGAAGGCACGCGGCGCGCGTCGCGCTCACGTTCACGGCCCCGCGAGCGTGACCGTACGCCTCGCCATCGATTGCATGGGCGGCGACCATGGCCTGTCGGTCACGGTTCCGGCCGCTCTCGAGTTCCTCGAGCAGGCGCCCGACACGCGCCTGCTGCTGGTCGGGCCGCGCGATGACGTCCACGCCGCGCTGGCGCGCGCCGGACGACCGGTCGACGAGCGCATCGAGGTCCGCCACGCCTCCGAAGTCATCACGATGGACGACTCGCCCGCGTCGGTGCTGCGCGGCAAGCGCGACGCTTCGATGCGGATCGCGATCGAGCTGGTGCGCGACGGGGCGGCCGATGCCTGCGTGAGCGCGGGGAACACCGGCGCGCTGATGGCGATCTCGCGCTTCGTTCTGAAGATGCAGCCGGGCATCGACCGGCCGGCGATCGCGTCGCAGTTGCCCAACCACCGTGGCGGAACCACGACCGTGCTCGACCTCGGCGCCAACGTCGATTGCGAGCCGCGGCACCTGCTGCAGTTCGCGCTGATGGGGGCGGCGCTGGTGACCGTGCTCGAGGGCAAGGAGCGTCCGAGCGTCGGACTGCTGAACATCGGCGAAGAAGTCATCAAGGGCAACGACACCGTCAAGCGCGCCGCCGAGCTGCTGCGCGCGAGCCCGCTCGACTTCCGCGGCAACGTCGAAGGCAACGACATCTACGAGGGCACCACCGACGTGGTCGTCTGCGACGGTTTCGTCGGCAACATCGCGCTGAAGACCTCCGAGGGGCTGGCGCGCATGCTCGGGGACTTCCTGCGCGAGGAGTACAAGCGCAACCTGGCCACGCGCCTGATGGCGTTGCTGTCGTGGCCGGTGCTGACGCACTTCCGGCGCCGCCTCGACCACCGCCGCTATAACGGCGCGAGCCTGGTCGGCCTGCGCGGCGTCGTCATCAAGAGCCATGGCTCGGCCGACGCCTACGCGTTCGGGTTCGCGCTGCGGCGCGCCTGCGACGCGGTGCGCAACGGGCTCGTCGAGCGCATCGCGGCCGCCTTGCCGCGCCTGCAGGCCGACGACGCCGGCGCCCCCGGGGCCGTCGCCGCGGGCTGAGCCCGGCGCGACCCGCAGGGCCGGGGCCGAGCGCCACCACGAATTCCAGTCCATCCCCATCCATCCGCATGAGCTTCCGCCATTCACGCATCATCGGCACCGGCAGCTACCTGCCGCCGCGGGCCGTCACGAACGACGAACTCGTGCGCGAACTCGCCGCGCGCGGCATCGAGTCCTCCGACCAGTGGATCGTCGAGCGCACCGGGATCCGGCAGCGCCATCTCGCCGCGCCCGACGTCACGAGCAGCCAGCTCGGCGCCGAGGCGGCCGCGCGCGCGCTCGAAGCGGCCGGCCTGCGAGCCACCGACATCGACCTGATCATCGTCGCCACGTCGACGCCGGACTACGTGTTTCCGAGCACCGCGTGCCTGGTGCAGAAGGCGCTCGGCGCGCCCGGCGGCGCGGCCTTCGACGTGCAGGCCGTGTGCAGCGGATTCGCCTACGCGATCGCCGTGGCCGATTCGATGATCCGCACCGGCCTGGCCAGCCGCGCGCTGGTGATCGGCGCCGAAGTGTTCTCGCGCATCCTCGACTGGAACGACCGCGGCACCTGCGTGCTGTTCGGCGACGGCGCCGGCGCCATCGTGCTGGCGGGCGACGAGCGGCCCGGCGTGCTGGCGTCGTCGTTGCACGCCGACGGCCGCCACGAGTCGATCCTGCGCACCGCCGGCAACGTCGCCAACGGCGCCGTGATCGGACACCCGTTCCTGACCATGGACGGGCAGGCGGTGTTCAAGCTGGCGGTGTCCGTGCTCGAATCGGCGGCGCATGAGGCGCTGGCGCGCGCCGGCATGACGACCGCCGACCTCGACTGGTTCGTGCCGCACCAGGCCAACGTGCGCATCCTGCAGGCCACCTCCCGCAGGCTCGGGATTCCCGGCGAGAAGGTGGTGGTGACGGTGGACCGGCACGCGAACACGTCGGCGGCGTCGATCCCGCTCGCGCTCGACGTCGCGGTGCGCGACGGGCGCATCCGCGCCGGGCATCACGTGCTGATGGAGGGCGTCGGCGGCGGCTTCACGTGGGGCGCCGTGCTGGCCCGGATGTGACCCGCGCGGCGCCGCCGCGCCGCCTTGTTCCCGCACACTCTGACAGGACTTTGGGGCGAACGACAGATGACACTCGCTTTCGTGTTTCCCGGGCAGGGCTCGCAGTCGGTCGGCATGCTCGACGGTTTTTCCGGCGCACCGGCGGTCCGGTCGCTGCTGGCCGAGGCCGACGCGGCGCTGGGCGAGTCGCTGTCGGGGCTCATCGCGCAGGGGCCGGCGGAGGCGCTCGCACTGACGGTCAACACGCAGCCGGCGATGCTGGTGGCGGGCTATGCGTGCTGGCTCGCCTGGCGCGACGCCGGCGGACCCGAGCCGGCGGCGGTGGCCGGGCACAGCCTCGGCGAGTACACCGCGCTGGCGATGGCCGGCGCGCTCGGCGTCGCCGACGCCTTGCGCCTCGTGCGCGTGCGCGCGCAGGCGATGCAGGAAGCGGTGCCGGTCGGGCAGGGCGGAATGGCCGCGATCCTCGGGCTCGACGACGACACGGTGCGCCAGGCGTGCCGCGAGGCGATGCAGCAGGCGCCGGCAGAGGTCGTCGAGCCGGCCAACTACAACGCGCCGGCGCAGGTGGTGATCGCCGGGCACAAGGCCGCGGTGGAGCGCGCCTGCGAGCGCGCGAAGGTGCTCGGCGCCAAGCGCGCGTTGCCGCTGCCGGTGTCGGCGCCGTTCCACTCGTCGCTGCTGCGGCCGGCCGGCGAGCGGCTGGCGGTGGCGCTGGCCGGCGTCGAACTGCGCGCGCCGCGCGTGCCGCTGGTCAACAACGTCGACGTCGCGGTGGAGTCCGATCCGGCGCGCATTCGCGATGCGCTGGTGCGGCAGGCCTACGGTCCGGTGCGGTGGGTCGAGGTGGTGCGGCGCCTGAAGTCGATGGGCGTGACGCGGGTGATCGAATTCGGGCCCGGCAAGGTGCTGGCCGGATTGGTGGGGCGGATCGAGCGCGACCTGCAGGTGTCGGCGGTGCACGACCCGGCCTCGCTCCAGGCGGCGCTGCGCGAGACGGCCTGAGGGCACCTGAGGGAGCGACAGAGGGACCGTGGAAAGCATGGAGAGGAGGCGGCGATGAACCTGGCCAACCAATGGGCGCTGGTGACCGGCGCCTCGCGCGGCATCGGGCGCGCGATCGCGCTCGAACTCGGGCGGCAGGGCGCGACGGTGATCGGCACGGCCACCAGCGAGGCCGGCGCGCAGGCGATCGGCGAGGCGCTGGCGCAGGCGGGCGTGAGCGGGCGCGGCGAGGTGCTCGACGTCACCGACGCCGCGCGCTGCGAGGCGCTGGTGGAGGCGGTGCAGAAGGAGAGCGGCGGGCTCGCGATCCTCGTCAACAACGCCGGCATCACGCGCGACAACCTCGCGATGAGGATGAAGGACGACGAGTGGAACGCGGTGATCGACACCAACCTCGGCGCGGTGTTCAGGATGTCGCGGCTGGTGCTGCGCGCGATGATGCGCGCGCGCTACGGGCGCATCGTCAACATCACGTCGGTGGTGGGGGCGAGCGGCAACGCCGGGCAGGCGAACTATGCCGCGGCCAAGGCGGGCGTGGCCGGCATGAGCCGCGCGCTGGCGCGCGAGATCGCCAGCCGCAACATCACCGTCAACTGCGTGGCGCCCGGCTTCGTCGAGACCGACATGACGCGGGCGCTGACGGCGGAGCAGACTGCGGCGCTGATCCAGCAGGTGCCGGCAGGCCGCTTCGGCCAGCCCGAGGACGTCGCCGCGGCGGTCGCGTTCCTTGCGTCGCCGCAGGCCGGCTACGTCACCGGCGCCACCCTGCACGTCAACGGCGGGATGTACATGGAATAGGCGCGGCGCGGCTGCGCGCGCCGGGGGGGCCGTCCGCACGGACTAGCCGCCCCGGCGAGCGCGTCGCGAGGCGCGAACTGCTATACAATCCGGCCCGCGCCGGCAAAGAGAGAGGCACCGACCGCGAGGCAGGCGAAGCACCGGCGCCTGCCGGTCCGCGTGGCCACGTCAGAGCGAAGCAACTGGGAGTCCCGAATGGAAAACATCGAACAGCGTGTCAAGAAGATCGTGGCTGAGCAGCTCGGCGTGAACGAAGCCGACATCAAGAACGAGTCGTCGTTCGTCGACGACCTCGGCGCCGATTCGCTCGACACCGTCGAGCTCGTGATGGCGCTCGAGGACGAGTTCGAGACCGAGATCCCGGACGAGGAAGCCGAGAAGATCACGACAGTCCAGCAGGCCATCGACTACGTCAAGGGCCACTCGAAGGCCTGATCGCGGCGGCGCGCCGCGCGACCAGCGGCGGCGCGCCATCGGCTGGGCCCGCATCGGGCAAGGAGCTATCTGGTGAGCCGGCGTCGCGTGGTGATTACCGGACTGGGCGTCGTGAGCCCGGTCGGCAACGATGTCCCGACCGCATGGGCGAACCTCGTCGCGGGCAAGTCGGGCATCGCCGCCATCAGCCGCTTCGACGCGGCAGCGTTCCCGACCCGCATTGCCGGCGAGGTGCGCGACTTCGACATCGGGCAGTACATGTCCGCGAAGGAGGCGCGCCACTTCGACACCTTCGTCCACTTCGGCATCGCCGCCGGCCTGCAGGCGCTGCGCGACAGCGGCATCGACACCGGCCAGGCCGACCCCGAGCGGCTCGGCGTCATCGTCGGCTCGGGCATCGGCGGGCTGCCGCTGATCGAGGAAACGCACGCCGAGCTCACGAGCCGCGGGCCGCGCCGCGTGTCGCCGTTCTTCGTGCCGGGCTCGATCATCAACATGATCTCCGGCCAGCTGTCGATCATGACCGGGTTCAAGGGCCCGAACTACGCGATCGTCAGCGCCTGCACCACCGGCCTGCACTGCATCGGCGACGCCGCGCGCATGATCGCCTACGGCGACGCCGACGCGATCCTCGCGGGCGGCGCCGAGGCAACCATCTCGCCGCTCGGACTCGGCGGCTTCTGCGCGGCGCGCGCGCTGTCGGCGCGCAACGACGACCCGGCCACTGCCAGCCGGCCGTGGGACCGCGACCGCGACGGCTTCGTGCTCGGCGAGGGTGCCGGCGTCATGATGCTCGAGGAGTACGAGCACGCGCGACGCCGCGGCGCCCGCATCTACGCCGAGGTCGCCGGCTTCGGCATGAGCGCCGACGCTCACCACATCACTGCGCCGGACATGGACGGGCCGCGCCGCTGCATGCTGGCCGCCCTGCGCGATGCGCGCGTCACCGCCGACGAGATCGGATACCTGAACGCGCACGGAACCTCGACGCCGCTGGGCGACCGCAACGAGACCGAGGCGGTCAAGGCCGCGCTCGGCGAGCAGGCGGCGCGCCGGATCGTCGTGAACTCGACCAAGTCGATGACCGGGCACCTGCTGGGCGGCGCCGGCGGCATCGAGACGGTGTTCACCGCGCTCGCGTTGCATCACCAGGTGTCGCCGCCGACCATCAACATCTTCAACCAGGATCCCGACTGCGATCTGGACTACTGCGCCAACGAGGCGCGCGACCTCCGGATCGAGGTGGCGATGAAGAATTCGTTCGGCTTCGGCGGAACGAACGGGACGCTGGTCCTGCGCCGGGCCTGAGCCGGCAGCGCGCCGCGCGCGGGAGGCGGCCGGTGGCGCTGTCGTTCGACGTCGAAGTGGCACCGACGCCTGCCGTGCGGCGGTTGCGCGCGCTGGCGGCGATCCTGTGCGCGGCCGGATTCGTTCATGCCGGCTGGCTGGCCGGTTCCCCGCTGGGTCCGCTCGCCGCGATCCTGGGCCTCGCGGCGGGTTGGCTCGCCTGGCGCTACGGCGGTCGTTCGCTCGCCCGGGGGCACCTGTGGGTCGACGACGCCGGCGGGGCACGCTGGAGCCCGGGGGCGCCGGGCGCGCCGCGGTGGGCCGACTCCGACACGGCACCGCGCTCGTCGGCTTCGGCGGCCCCGGCCACGGAAGCAGGCGTCGCACGACCCGTCAGGATCGAGCGCTGGTGGGCGACCGAATCGCTGGTGTGGATCCGGCTCGGCGTGGCCGGCGAGCGGCGCGGGCGCGATCTCGTGCTGGCGCGCTCGGGGTGCGACGCCGCCAGATGGCGCAGCCTGGCGACCTGGCTGGCGTGGCTGGGGCGCGGCGGCGCTTGAATTCCGCGCCGGCGCGTACCATCTTCGACGATGGCCGCATGGCGCGGCACGTTTCTGACGGTGGAATGCGATGAGGAAATTCCTGCTTGCCCTCGCAGTCGCGCTCGGTGCGACGCTCACGGCGCCGGCCGCCGCGCCGGCCATGGCGCAGGCGCGCCAGCTGCCCGACTTCGCCGACCTGGTCGAGCGGGCCGCGCCCGCGGTGGTCAACATCCGCACGACCCAGCGCGCGCGCGCCGACCGGCAGCCGCTGCCCCAGTTCCCGATGCCGGAGGGCATGGACGAGAACGACCCGTTCTACGAGTTCTTTCGCCGCTTCTTCCCGCCGCGGCAGGCGCCCGAGACCCCGCGCGGCGGCGGTCGCGGCGAAGAGGTGCCGCGCGGTGTCGGGTCGGGCTTCGTGGTGTCCGCCGACGGCTACCTGCTGACCAACCATCACGTGGTCGAGGGCGCCGACGAGATCTACGTAACGCTGGCCGACAAGCGCGAGTTCCGCGGCAAGCTGGTCGGGTCCGACCGGCGCACCGACATCGCGCTGGTCAGGATCGAGGCCACCGGCCTGCCGAAGCTCGCGATCGGCGACTCGCACCGGTTGCGCGTCGGCGAGTGGGTGGTGGCGATCGGTTCGCCGTTCGGGCTCGACAGCACGGTCACCGCCGGGATCGTATCGGCCAAGAGCCGCGACACCGGCGACTACCTGCCGTTCATCCAGACCGACGTCGCGGTGAACCCGGGCAATTCGGGTGGTCCGCTGCTGAACATGGCCGGCGAGGTGGTCGGCATCAACTCGCAGATCTACAGCCGCACCGGCGGATTCATGGGGATCTCGTTCGCGATCCCGATCGACGAGGCGATGCGGGTGGCCGACCAGCTGCGCGCCAGCGGGCGAGTGATCCGCGGCCGCATCGGCGTCGGCATCGCCGAGGTGACGCGCGACGTAGCCGGGCCGCTGGGGTTGCCGCGCGCGGCCGGAGCGCTGGTGCGCAGCGTCGAGACGGGTGGCCCCGCCGAGCGCGCCGGAATCGAGGTCGGCGACATCATCCTGAAGTTCGACGGCAAGGCGATCGAGCGTTCCAGCGACCTGCCGCGCCTCGTGGGCGGGACGGCGCCGGGCGCGAAGGTCGCGGTCCAGGTGTGGCGGCGCGGCGAGCAGAAGTCGCTCACCGTGACGGTCGCCGAGATGCAACCCGACCGGATCGCGACCCCGAACGGCAGCCGCGCGCCGTCCCCGGGTGGAGCCGCGCCCGTGCCGACCAACGCGCTCGGGCTGGCCGTGGCCGACATCCCGGACGCGCGCAAGCGCGAGCTGCGCCTGCGCAGCGGCGTGGTGGTCGAGGTCGCCGAAGGCGCCGCCGCGCGCGCCGGGATCCGCACCGGCGACATCGTGATGTCGGTGAACAACCAGGAGGTTTCCAGCGCCCGGCAGTTCGGCGACCTGGTCGCGAAGCTCGACCGCTCGCGACCGGCCGTGCTGCTGGTGCGCCGCGGCGACAACGCGCAGTTCGTGCCGGTGCGCCCCGAGCCTCGCTGAGCGCGGCCGCCGCGCGCGGCTGCTAAAATGACGCCTCCGTGTCTCCGGCGCGCGGGCGAGCGCGCCGGGGCGGTTCGACGCGCGCCGGTGGCGCGCTTTTCGTTTGCAGTGCGCCACGTTGCCGGCCCGCCGGCCCCCCGATGCGACACATCCGCAATTTCTCGATCATCGCGCACATCGACCACGGCAAGTCCACGCTGGCGGACCGGCTGATCCAGCGTTGCGGCGGCCTGTCCGACCGCGAGATGGCCGAGCAGGTGCTCGACTCGATGGACCTCGAGCGCGAGCGCGGCATCACGATCAAGGCCCAGACGGCGGCGCTGCGCTACCAGGCGGCCGACGGGCAGGCCTACGCGCTGAACCTGATCGACACGCCGGGGCACGTGGACTTCTCCTACGAGGTCAGCCGGTCGCTGTCGGCGTGCGAGGGCGCGCTGCTGGTGGTCGACGCATCGCAGGGCGTCGAGGCGCAGACGGTCGCCAACTGCTACACCGCGATCGAACTCGGCGTCGAGGTCGTCCCGGTCCTGAACAAGATGGACCTGCCGCAGTCCGATCCCGAAGCCGCGGCGGCCGAGATCGAGGACGTGATCGGCATCGACGCCAGCCAGGCGATCCGCGCCAGCGCCAAGACCGGCATGGGGATCGACGAGATCCTCGAGGCGATCGTGACGCGCATTCCGCCGCCGCAGGGCGATCCGGACGCGCCGCTGCAGGCGCTGATCATCGACTCGTGGTTCGACAACTACGTCGGCGTCGTGATGCTGGTGCGGGTGTTCAACGGCGCGCTGCGGCCGCGCGACCGCATCCGGCTGATGGCGACCGGCGCCACGCACACCTGCGAGCAGGTCGGCGTCTTCACGCCGAAGTCGACCCCGCGCGAGGCGCTGACGACCGGGATGGTCGGGTTCGTCATCAGCGGCATGAAGGAGCTGAAGTCCGCGAAGGTCGGCGACACGATCACGCTGGTCAACCCGGCGGCGGCGGCGCCGCTGCCGGGGTTCCGCGAGATCAAGCCGTCGGTGTTCGCGGGGCTCTATCCGGTCGAGGCCAACCAGTTCGAGGCGATGCGCGAGGCGCTCGAGAAGCTGCAGCTCAACGACGCCTCGCTGCAGTTCGAGCCCGAGGTGTCGCAGGCGCTCGGCTTCGGGTTCCGCTGCGGTTTCCTCGGCCTGCTGCACATGGACATCGTGCAGGAGCGGCTCGAGCGCGAGTTCGACATGGACCTGATCACCACGGCGCCGACCGTGGTGTACGAGATCCTGATGCGCGACGGCACCGTGCTGCGGGTCGAGAACCCGTCGAAGATGCCGGAGCCCTCGAAGATCGAGGAGATCCGCGAGCCGGTCGTGACGGTGACGATCTTCACCCCGCAGGAGTACGTCGGCAACGTGATCACGCTGTGCACCGGCAAGCGCGGCGTGCAGGTGGGGATGTCGTACCACGGCCGCCAGGTGCACCTGGTCTACGAGCTGCCGATGAACGAGATCGTGCTCGACTTCTTCGACAAGCTGAAGTCGACCTCGCGCGGCTACGCGTCGATGGACTACGAGTTCAAGGAATACCGCGCCTCCGACGTCGTCAAGCTCGACATCCTGGTCAATAACGAGAAGGTCGACGCCTTGTCGCTGATCGTGCATCGCAGCGTGTCGCAGAGCCGGGGGCGCGAGGTGGCGGCGAAGATGCGCGAGCTGATCCCGCGCCAGATGTACGACGTCGCGATCCAGGCCGCGATCGGCAGCAACATCGTTGCGCGCGAGAACGTGAAGGCGCTGCGCAAGAACGTGCTGGCGAAGTGCTACGGTGGCGACATCACGCGCAAGAAGAAGCTGCTCGAGAAGCAGAAGGCCGGCAAGAAGCGGATGAAACAGGTCGGCAGTGTCGAGATCCCGCAGGAGGCGTTCCTTGCCGTGCTCAAGGTCGACGAGCGCTGACGCGCGCTGACGCGCGCGACCGAACCCGATCCGGAAACTCCGAACGATGAACTTCGCACTGATCCTGTTCCTGCTGCTGGTCGTGACCTTCGTGGCCTGGCTCGCGGACCGCTTGGCGTTCCGGCCGCGACGGCGGCGCGCGGCGCAGGCGGCGCTCGCCGAGTTCGACCGCGGCCCGGCCGGGCGCATCCGCGCGTCGGCCGGCGAGGCCGCAGTGGCCGCCGAGCGCGAGAAGCTGCGCGCGGCGCGCGAGCGGCAGCCGGTGTGGCTCGAATACACCGCCGGCCTGTTTCCGGTGATCGCGGTGGTGTTCCTGCTGCGCTCGTTCGTCGCGGAGCCGTTCAAGATCCCCTCCGAGTCGATGCTGCCGACGCTGTTCGTCGGCGACCTGATCCTGGTGAACAAGTACAGCTACGGCCTGCGGCTGCCGGTGATCCACACGAAGGTGGCCGAGCTCGGGGCGCCCAGGCGCGGCGACGTGGTGGTGTTCCGCTTCCCGCCCGACCCGTCGGTCGATTACATCAAGCGCGTCGTCGGCCTGCCGGGCGACAAAATATCCTATGAAAACAACAGGTTGACGATCAATGGCAATCCGGTCCCATTGGCGGCCGACGGCGATTTCGAGGATCGCCGGCGCCTGGCCGTGTATCGGCAATATTCAGAAAAGATCGGAGATATCGCCCATAAGGTATTGACAGAATTGGATAAACCGTCTGACATTCAACCCGTCATGCGCTTTCCCCACTTCGACCAGTGCCGCTACGTCAGCCGGGGAGTGACCTGCACCGTGCCGCCCGGCCACTATTTCATGATGGGCGACAACCGCGACAACAGCCTCGACAGCCGCTTCTGGGGCTTCGTCCCCGAACAGAACATCGTCGGCAGGGCGTTCTTCATCTGGATGAACTTCGGCGACATGAGCCGCATCGGAAGGTTCCAATGACCCGCGTTCGCACTTCCACCCATTCGACCGCCGCGCGCGCGCGCCAGCGCGGCCTGTCGCTGATCGGCTTGCTGCTGGGCGGCGCGGTCATCGTCGTCGTGGCGCTGCTCGTGATGCGGATCGTGCCGTCGGCGCTCGAATACAACGCGATCCGCGCCGCGATCACCAAGGTCTCCACCGCCGGGGGAAACTCGGCGCTCGAGATCCAGACCGCGTTCGATCGCCAGGCGATCATCGACGACATCAAGTCGATCAACGGCAAGGACCTGCTGATCGAGAGGCGTTCCGACGGCCGCCTGGTGATCTCGTTCGAGTACGAGAAGCGGATTCCGCTGTTCGGGCCGGCGACGCTGCTGATCGACTACCGGGGCAGCAGCCAATGACGGTGGCGGTCCCATGAGTCTGGACGACCTGCAGCGGCTTCTCGGCCATCGCTTCGCCGATGTCTCGTTGCTGCGGCAGGCGCTGACGCACCGCAGCCACAGCCAGCCCAACAACGAGCGCCTCGAATTCCTCGGCGATTCGGTGCTGAACTGCGCGGTGGCCGCGCTGCTTTACCGGCGCTTCGGCAAGTTCGACGAGGGCGACCTGTCGCGGCTGCGGGCCAACCTGGTCAAGCAGCAGTCGCTCTACGAGATCGCGCAGCGGCTCGGCCTGAGTCCGCACCTGCTGCTGGGCGAGGGCGAATTGAAGAGCGGAGGCTTCCGGCGGCCGTCGATTCTCGGCGACGCGCTGGAGGCGGTCGTGGGCGCGGTCTACCTCGACGCCGGCTTCGACGCCGCGCAGGCGGTGATCTCGGCGCTCTACGAACCGGTGCTGAAGTCGGTCGACCCGAAGACGCTCGGCAAGGACGCGAAGACGCTGCTGCAGGAGCACCTGCAGGGCAAGAAGCTGCCGCTGCCGGTCTATTCGGTCGTCGCCACGCACGGCGCCGCGCACAGCCAGGTGTTCGAGGTCGAGTGCGCGATCCCGAAGCTGAAGATCCAGGTGCTCGGCACCGGCGCCAGCCGCCGTGCCGCCGAGCAGGCGGCGGCGCGCGGCGCACTCGACGCCGCGCAGGCGCTGGTGCCCGCCGGCAACCGGCGCGGACGCGCGCGCGTTGGTCGCGCCGACGATGCGGGCGCCGATCGCGCCGACGAGGCGGGTGCTGGTCGCGCCGACGAGGCGGGCATCGGGCGGGGGGACGACACGGGTGGCGGGACGACCGGTGACGCGGCCCGCATCGCGCTGCCGCAGTGCGTGGTCGAGGAAGCGCGCACCGCGCCAGCGGCCTGAGCGGCGCAGCCCCGTTCTCTCTTCATTCGCATCGCCTCGCCATGTGCCCCCTCAGGCAAGACACCGGCGCGCCCGAGCCGTCGCCGTTCCGCTGCGGCCACGTCGCGATCGTCGGGCGCCCGAACGTCGGCAAGTCGACCCTGCTCAACCGTCTCGTCGGGCAGAAGCTGTCGATCACGTCGGACCGGCCGCAGACGACGCGCCACCGGATCGTAGGCGTCGTCACGCGCGCGGACGCGCAACTGCTGTTCATCGACAGCCCGGGCTACCAGGCCCGGCAGGCGGGAGCGCTCGACCGCTTGCTCAATCGCACCGCGCTGCAGGCGGCGGCCGACGCCGACGTCGTCGTCATGCTGTGCGACGGACGTTCGTGGACGCAGGCCGACGAGCGCATCGCGCGCCTGCTGCCGGCGGGCCGCCCGGTGCTGCTGGCGATCAACAAGATCGACGCGGTGGCCGACAAGGCGCGGCTGGTGGCGCTGGTCGAGCGCGCGCGCGGCTGCCGGGAGTTCGACGAGGTGGTGCCGATCAGCGCGCGCACCGGGCGCCAGGTCGAGCTGCTGCTCGACCTGTGCGCGGCGCGCCTGCCCGCGGGGCCGGCGCTCTGCGAGCCGGACGCGCTGACCGACCGCAGCGAACGGTTCCTCGCCGCCGAACTGATCCGCGAGAAGCTCTTCAGGCAGCTCGGCGACGAACTGCCGTACGCGAGCACGGTCGAGGTCGAGCGCTTCGAGGAGACGCCGCGGCTGCGCCGGATCCACGCCGCGATCCTGGTCGAGCGCGAGGGCCAGAAGGCGATCGTCGTCGGCGCCGGCGGCGAGCGCATCAAGCGCATCGCCACCGAGGCGCGCATCGACCTCGAGAAGCTGCTCGGCGGCAAGGTCTACCTGGAGCTGTTCGTGAAGGTGAAGTCGGGCTGGGCGAGCAACGAGCAGAGCCTGCGGGCGTATGGCTACGAGTAGGACGCAGGAACCGGCCTGGCTGCTGCACTCGACGCCGTACCGGGAAACGAGCCTGGTGGTCGACCTGTTCACCCGCGAGCACGGGCGCATCGCCGCGGTCGCCAAGGGCGCCAAGCGTCCGCGCTCGGCGCTGCGCGCGGTGCTGCTGCAGTTCCAGCCGCTGATGGTGTCGTGGAGCGGCCAGCGGGAGCTGCGCACGCTCACCGGGGCCGAATGGACCGGCGGACTCGCCGCGCCCGAGGGCGACGCGCTGCTGTGCGCGTTCTACCTGAACGAGCTGCTGATGCGGCTGCTCGCGCGCGAGGATCCGCATCCGCCGCTGTTCGACGCCTACGGCGAGGCGATTGCGCGGCTCGCGGGCGGCGAGGACCTCGGCGAAACGCTGCGCCGCTTCGAGTGGCAACTGCTGCGCGAGATCGGCTATGCGCCGGACCTCGGGCGCGATGCCGCCGGCCAGCCGATCGACCCGCGGGGGTGGTACCGCTGGAGTCCGGGCGACGGCTTCGTCGCGCGGGAGACGGCCGCGGCCGGGCAGGCGGGCGAGGGCGGCGTGAGCGGCGCCACCCTCGGCGAACTCGCGAGCGGGCGTTTCGCGTCCGCGGCGGGCCGTCAACAGGCAAAATACCTGACGCGCGCGATCCTGTCGCATCATCTCGAAGGCGCGACGCTGCACACCCGGCAGATCCTGATCGACCTGCACAAGCTCTGAACCCACGCGGCGCCCGGCGCCGCACCGTCCGGCCCATCGCCATGATCGAACTCGGCGTCAACATCGACCACGTCGCCACCGTGCGCCAGGCGCGCCGCACCTACGAGCCCGACCCGGTGTGGGCGGCGGTCGAGGCGCACCTGGGCGGCGCCGACGGCATCACCGTGCACCTGCGCGAGGATCGCCGCCACATCCAGGACGACGACGTGCGGCGCCTGCGCGAGCTCACGCACGTCAAGCTCAACCTCGAGATGGCTGCCACCGACGAGATGGTCGGCATCGCGCGGCAGCTGCGCCCCGAGATGGCGATGCTGGTGCCGGAGGGCCGCCACGAGATCACGACCGAAGGCGGACTCGACATCGTCGCGCAGGCCGATCGGCTCGCCGGCGTGGTCGCGCGGCTGGCCGACGCCGGCATCGTCACCAGCGTGTTCATCGACGCCGAGCTGCGGCAGGTCGAGGCGGCGGCGCGCATCGGCGCGCGCGTCTGCGAGCTGCACACCGGGCCGTACGCACATGCGTTCCACGCGCGCGGGCGCGACGCGCAGAGCGCGGCGGTGGTCGCCGAGCTCGCGCGGCTGCGCGCGGCGGGCGCCGCGATCCGCGAGCTCGGCATGCGCTTCAACGCCGGGCACGCGCTGAACTACGTCAACGTGCAGCCGGTGGCGGCGCTGCCCGGCGTGCGCGAGCTCCACATCGGGCACGCGATCGTCTCGCGCGCGCTGTTCGCCGGCATGCGCGAGGCGGTGCGCGAAATGAAGCGCCTGATCCGCGAGGGTGCGGCGGGCGCGCCGGCATGATCTACGGGATCGGCACCGACGTCGTCGTGATCGCGCGGGTGCAGTCGCTGCTCGAGCGCTACGGAGAACGCTTCGCGCGCCGCGTGCTCGGCCCCGACGAACTCGCCGAATACCGGCGCCGGCTCGGCAAGGGCGGGCACGGCGGCGCGTACGCTGCGCGCTACCTGGCCAAGCGCTTCGCCGCCAAGGAGGCGTTCAGCAAGGCGCTCGGGCTCGGGTTGCGCGGGCCGATGACGCTGCTGTCGCTGCAGGTGCTCAACGACGCGCGCGGGCGCCCGGTCGCGCACCCGCGCAACGCGCTCGAGCCGTACCTGCGCGAGCGCGGCCTGGTCGCGCACGTGTCGCTGTCGGACGAGGTCGACAGCGCGGTGGCATTCGTGATCCTGGAACGGAGGGAGTCCTGATGGCGGCATCGACGCGGGCGCGGGCGCCGGCGGGCAAGGGCGGGCGCGTGAAGCTCGCGCGCGGGCCGGTGGTGGTCGACGTGGCGGGCAGCGCGCTCGACGACGCCGAGCGCGCGCGGCTGCTGCACCCGCTGGTCGGCGGCGTGATCCTGTTCGCGCGCAACTTCGAATCGCGCGGGCAGGTGGCGCGCCTGTGCGACGAGATCCACGCGCTGCGAAGGCCGAAGCTGCTGGTGTGCGTCGACCACGAGGGCGGCCGCGTGCAGCGTTTCCGCAAGGGCTTCACGGCGCTGCCGCCGATGCGCGAGCTCGGCCGGGCCTGGGACGAGGACGTGCTGGGCGCGTGCCGCCGCGCCACCGAAATCGGGCGCACGATCGGCGCAGAGCTGCGCGCCGTCGGCGTCGACCTGAGCTTCACGCCGGTGCTGGACCTCGACTGGGGACGTTCGGCGGTGATCGGCGACCGCGCGCTGCACTCCGACCCGCGCGTCGTCGCGATGCTCGCCCGCAGCCTGACGCACGGGTTGCTGCTGGCGGGAATGGCGAACTGCGGCAAGCACTTCCCCGGCCACGGCTGGGCGAGCGCCGATTCGCACCTTGCGCTGCCCGTCGACGAGCGCGGCCTCGCGACGGTGCTCGAGCACGACGCTGCTCCGTACGGCTGGCTCGGCGAGACGCTGCTGGCCGTGATGCCGGCGCACGTCGTCTATCCGGAGGTCGACCCGGCGCCGGCCGGCTTCTCGCGCCGCTGGGTGCGCGACATCCTGCGCCGCAAGCTGGGTTTCGACGGACTCGTGTTCAGCGACGACCTGGTCATGGAGGGCGCGGCGGTGGCCGGAGACATCGTGGCGCGGGCGCAGGCTGCACTGGGCGCCGGGTGCGACATGGTGCTGGTGTGCAACCGGCCGGACCTCGCCGACGAGTTGCTCGCGCGGCTCGAGTGGCGCGAGCCGGCGCGCTTCGCACGGCGGCTCGGGGCGCTGTTTCGCGACTGACGCGCGCGGGGTGCCGTTGAAGCGCAGCGCACCGGACACCGACGCGGGCTTCGACCTGCGCGCGTTCCTGGCCGACCTTCCGCACCGGCCGGGGGTCTACCGGATGATCGGCGCCGGCGACGCGCTGCTCTACGTCGGCAAGGCGCGCGACCTGAAGAAGCGGGTCTCGTCGTACTTCACGCGGGGCGCGCGCAGTCCGCGCATCGAGCACATGCTCGGGCGCGTGGCGCGGATCGAGACCACCGTCACCCGCTCCGAGGCCG
>JANJTK010000114.1 GCA_024711155.1 Burkholderiaceae bacterium | reverse complement strand
TGGTCGCCCCCGCCGCCGCTGCGTCCCCAGCCGGGATCGTTGAGCGAGAGAATCGTGCGCAGTGGCTTCCACATGGCGGCGGTAGCGGTCGACGTAAGTGGGTTGAGGCGGCCGGGTGCTGGCGACAGGATCCGGGGGCCCGGGTTCAGGCGGCGCGCGGCGCATCCGCCGCGTCGGCATCGGGGGCCTCGTCCGCCGCTACGCGCGGCTCGGACAGCTCGTGCTCGTCGGTGCGCAGCCGCGCTTCCTGCCAGGCGGCGGCGTGCTGGTCGATCGCGGCCCGCAGCAACTCGATGCCCTCGCCCGACACGGCACTCAGCCAGACGCGGTCGATCCTACCATAGGGATCGAGCGCCACTTCGGGCGCCCGCGCGCAGCGGTCGATCTTGTTGTGCACGAGGATGCGCGGCACGTCGGCCGCGCCGATCTCGGCCAGCACGCGATCGACCTGCGCGATCTGCTCGTCGCGATCGGGTGCCGACGCGTCGACCACGTGCAGCAGCAGGTCGGCCTGCGCGGTCTCCTCGAGCGTGGCGGTGAACGCCTCGACGAGCTGGTGCGGCAAGTCACGCACGAAGCCGACCGTGTCCGAGAGGACGACCTGCGCGCCGCACGGCACGCGCAGCTTGCGCGTGAGCGTGTCGAGCGTGGCGAACAACTGGTCGGCAGCGTAGGTGCCGGCGCGCGTGAGCGCGTTGAACAGCGTCGACTTGCCGGCGTTCGTGTAGCCGACGATCGACACCGCGAAGGCCGGCCGCCGGTCGCGCGCGCGTCGCCGCGTGCGGCGCTGCTTGCGCAACTGCTCGAGCTGGGCGCGCAGTCGCTTGACGCGCACGCCCAGCATCCGCCGGTCGAGCTCGAGCTGCGTTTCGCCGGGACCGCCGCGCACGCCGATGCCGCCGCGCTGGCGCTCGAGGTGCGTCCAGCCGCGCACGAGCCGGGCCGACAGGTGCTCGAGGCGCGCCAGTTCGACCTGCAGCTTGCCCTCGTGGCTGCGCGCGCGACGCGCGAAGATGTCGAGGATCAGCTCGGTGCGGTCCATCACGGGCACGTCCCAGCGCTGGCTCAGGTTGCGCTGCTGCACCGGGGAGAGCTCGTGGTCGAACAGCACCAGCGCCGCCTCGGCCTCGGCGATCCGGGCAGCGATCTCGTCCGCCTTGCCCGAGCCGATGCACAGCGCGGCGTCCTGGCGCGCGCGGCGAACCGCGACGCGGCCGACCGGCTTCAGGCCGGCCGACGTCGCCAGCGCGTCGAGCTCGTCGAGCGAGTCCTCTGCCCGGGTGGCGCCGCCAAAGGCGACGCCCACCAGCAGGCAGGCATGGGGCTGTTCGGGCTTGCTCAGCTTTCGGAACCTTCGTCGGGCAGCGTGACGGGGCGCGCCGGCACCACCGTCGAAATCGCATGCTTGTAGACCATCTGCGTCACCGTGTTGCGCAACAGGACGACGTACTGGTCGAACGACTCGATCTGTCCTTGCAGCTTGATGCCGTTGACCAGGTACACCGAGACGGGAATGTGCTCCTTGCGAAGCAGGTTCAGGAATGGGTCTTGTAACAGCTGCCCCTTGTTGCTCATGGCGACTCCGGTCGTTGTGATTCTGCGTTGTGATTGTGTTGGTACTTCGTCGGGCCGGAGCAGGGTCCGGCCTGCCGACTTTATCCCAAATCGGGGCGCACCGTCGCCGATTCAAGCCCGCGCACGGCCGCCGCTCAGGCGCGCGCGGCGTACGGGTTGGCCGAAGTGCGGAACTCGATCCGCAACGGCGTGCCGAGCAGGCCGAAGCGCTCGCGGAACCAGCCCTCCAGGTAGCGCCGATAGGCCTCGGGGACGCTGTCGAGCGCGTTGCCGTGGATCACGACGATCGGCGGATTCTGGCCGCCCTGGTGCGCATAGCGCAGCTTCGGGCGCACCAGGCCGCGCCGCGGCGGCGCCTGCCGCTCGACCGCCTCGAGCAGCGCGCGCGTGAGTTTCGGCGTCGACAGCCGCGCCGTCGCCGCCGCATAGGCTTCGTCGACCGAGCGCATCAGCGCGCCGATGCCCTGGCCCTCGCGCGCCGAGATGTAGTGCGTCTTCGCGAAGCGCAGGAAATAGAGCTTGCGGTCGAGGTCGCTGCGGATGCGCTCGCGCGCATCGGCATCGGCGAGGTCCCACTTGTTGACCGCCACCACCAGCGCGCGCCCCGCCTCCAGGATGTAGCCGGCAATCGACGCGTCCTGCTCGGAAACCTGCTCGGAAGCGTCGATCAGCAGCACGCAGACGTTGCAGTCCTCGATCGCCTGCAGCGTCTTGACGACCGAGAACTTCTCGACCGTGTCGGTGACCTTTCCGCGCCGGCGCAGCCCGGCGGTGTCGACCAGCGTGTAGGGTCGGCCGCCGCGCTCGAACTCGACCGCGACCGCGTCGCGCGTGGTGCCGGGCTGGTCGAACGCGATCAGGCGTTCCTCGCCGAGCAGCGTGTTGATCAGCGTCGACTTGCCGGCATTCGGGCGCCCGACCACGGCGACCCGGATCCGGCGCGGCCCCGCAGCGGTGGGTCGGGCCGGCCCGGTCGTCTCGCCCGACTCGATCGGCTCGATCGGCTCGATCGGCTCTGCCGGTCCCTCCGGCTCGGCCGTCCGCGCCGGTTCGGCCGGCGCCGGTGGCGGTGCCTCCGCTTCGGCGATCTCCAGCGCGATTTCGAGCAGGTCGCGCACGCCGTCGCCATGCGCGGCCGAGATCGGCAGCGGCGCGCCGAGCCCGAGCGCGTGGAACTCGGCGGCGACCTGCTCGCGCGGCATCCCCTCGGTCTTGTTGACCGCGACCAGCACCCGGCGCGCGGTGCGCCGCAGCTCGGCGGCGATTTCGCGATCGCGTGGCGACAGGCCCTCGCGGCCGTCGACCACGAACACCACCGCGTCGGCCTCGATCACCGCCTGCCGCGTCTGGCGCGCCATCTCGGCCGCGATGCCGGTGCGCGCGACCGGCTCGAAGCCGCCGCTGTCGATGACGATGAACGCGCGCTCGTCGAAGCGGCCGCGACCGTACTGGCGGTCGCGCGTCAGGCCGGGCACGTCGGCGACCAGCGCGGCGCGGCTGCGCGTGAACCGGTTGAAGAGCGTCGACTTGCCGACGTTGGGGCGGCCGACGAGCGCCAGCACCGGCAGCCGCGCCATTCGCGTTACTCCAGGCGCAGCGCGAACAGGCCGCCGGCGGCGGTCTGCACGACCGCGACGCGCCCCGCCGCCACCGGCGCGGCGACGATCGCCGAACCGTCGGTCGCGACCCGGCCGGCGATCGCGCCGTCGTCGCGCCGCAGCGCGTGCACCAGGCCCGCGCCGTCGCCCACCAGCACCAGGCGCGGCGTCAACAGCGGCGCCGACAACTCGCGCCGGCGCAACTTGTCCTGCCGCCAGGAACTGGCGCCGCCGCGCGCGAACGCGTGCACGTCGCCGCGCTCGTCGGGCACGACGAGCAGCTCGCGGTCGAGGTCGAAGCCGGCCGGCGACGACACGTCGCGCGCCCACGCGGCGCGCCCGGTGGCGCTGTCGAAGCAGCCGACCCGCCCCTGGAAGGTCGCGGCGCAGACCTCGCGGCCGCTCAGCAGCGGCGAGCCGGTGACATCCGCGATCCGTTCGATCTCGTTCGATCCGCGCGGCACCGCCACCGCGACTTCCCAGCGCAGCGCTCCGCTGTCGAGCGCCAGCGAAACCAGCCGCCCGCCGGGCAGGCCGACGTAGGCCGCCGTCGCGTCCATCGCGATCATCGCGGTCTGGCGCAGCACCAGCGGCGGGCTCTGGCGCTGGAACGTCCAGCGCCGCTTGCCGGTCTCGGCGTCGAAGGCCGCCACGCGGTTGTCGCTGCTGCGCGCCAGCACCAGCCCGAGGCCGACGCTGGGCACCGTCACCAATTCAGCCCCGGTCGGGGTGCGCCACTTCGGCTTGCCGTCGCGGTCGAACGCGATCAGCGACCCGTCGCGCGCTGCAACGACCACGATCGAGCCGTCGCTGCCGGCGCCGGCCTGCAGCGGCTTCCCGGCGTCGATCCGCCACACGGCGCGCCCGCTGTCCGGGTCGATCCGCGCGACCGTGCCGTCGCGCGCCGCGACCCACAGGCTGTCGCCGGCGAAGGCCGGCTGGAAGCCGACGCCGGCGCCCGGCAGCGACAGCGACCACGCCACCGCCACCGCCGCGGGCGCGGCCACCGGCGGCAGCTCCGGCAGCTTCGGCTTCGACGACGACCACGGCCACACGCCGCAACCGCCCATGGCGACGGCGCCGGCGACGACCGCCGCCAGCCGCGCGCGCCGGCGCGCGGCGAACCGCGAGTGCGCGCGCGCGCTCATCACGCGTCTCCCTGCGCGCCGAGCGCGTCGAGCTTGACCTGCACCAGCGGCCTGAGCGGGCTCTCGTCGCCGAACGCGGCCAGCGCCTCGCGATACGCGGCGCGCGCCTCGGCGTTCTTGCCCTGCGCCGCCAGCAGGTCGCCGCGCAGGTCGGCATACTCGCCGGCGAAGCGTCCGGTCGGCGCCACCGACAGCAGCTTGCCGGCCTCGTCGAACGCCCGCTCGTCGATCAGCAGCACGGCCAGGCGAAGCCGGGCCGCGTGCCGGAATTCCTCGTCGCGCGCATTCGACGCCGCCCACTGCAGCGGCGCCTTCGCGGCCTTCGCGTCGCCCGCGTCGGCGTAGGCACGCGCCGCCACCAGCGCCGCCATCTGCCCGTAGGCCGTGCGTCCGTACTGGTCGAACAGCGTGCCGGCCACCGAGCGCACGCGCCCGACGTCCTTCGCCGCCGCCGCCTCGCGCAGTTGCTCGTAGACGGCCGCCGCCTGCGCCGACTCGCGCGCCTCGTACCAGTTCCAGCCGCGCCACCCCGCGACCGCGAGCGCGACCACCGCTACCGCGGTCAGGATGAAGTTGCCGTACTCCTTCCAGAACGCCTTCAGGTTCTCGAGCTGTTCCTGCTCTTCCAGGTTGTAGGCCATCGTCGTCCCTGTCGCCTTGGTTTCGGGTTGGGTTGGTGTCGGGTTCCGCGCGCCGCGCGCCGCGTCACCGGTCGTCCTGCGCGAGTTCGTCGCCGGCGGCGAGCGCGTCCACCACCAGGTCGGCCAGCGCGTCGAGCGCGACCGCCTGCTGGCGTCCGCCCTCGCCCGGCGCGCCGGCGCGCAGCCACTTGACCGAGACCTCGCCGCGCGCGAGTTCGTCGACGCCGACGATCACCGCAAGCTGCGCGCCACTCGCATCGGCGCGCTTGAACTGCGACTTGAAGCTGCCCTCGCCGCAATGCATGATCACGTCGAGTCCGGCGTCGCGCAGCCGCTCGGCGGCCTGCAGCGCGGCCGGGAGCGTGTCGTCGCCCTGGTGCGCGACGTAGACGTCGCACTGCGCCTCGCGCTGCGGCGCCTCGCCCGCGCGCATCAGCTCGAGCACCCGCTCGACGCCGACGGCGAAACCGCAGGCCGGCGCCGGCTTGCCGCCCAGCATCTCGACCAGCGGATCGTAGCGGCCGCCGCCGCACACCGTCAGCGCCGTCCCGCCCAGGTCGGCGACCCACTCGAACACGGTGAGGTTGTAGTAGTCGAGTCCGCGCACGAGGCGCGGATTGATCCGGTACGGCAGGTTCTGCGAGCGCAGCAGCGCCTGCAGCCGCTCGAAGTGCGCGAGCGACTCCGGCCCGAGGTAGTCGACCAGCTTCGGCGCCTGCTCGACCAGCGCCTGCATGGCCGGATTCTTGGTGTCGAGGATGCGCAGCGGGTTGCTGTGCAGGCGACGCTGCGCCTCGGCGTCGAGTTCGTCGCGCCGCTGCTCGAAGTACGCGATCAGCCCCTCGCGGTGGGCGCGCCGCTCGTGCGCCGCGCCGAGCGAATTGATCTCCAGCCGCAGGCCCTGCAACCCGAGGTCGTCCCACAGCCGCTGGCAGAGCAGGATCACCTCGGCGTCGGCGTCCGGACCCGCGAAGC
>JANJTK010000105.1 GCA_024711155.1 Burkholderiaceae bacterium | reverse complement strand
TGCTGCTGCTGGTGGCGTCGAACGTCTTCATGACGATCGCCTGGTACGCGCACCTGAAAGACCTGGCGACGCGGCCGTGGTGGTTCGCGGCGATCGCGAGCTGGGGCATCGCGCTGTTCGAGTACCTGCTGCAGGTGCCGGCCAACCGGATCGGCTACGGATACTTCTCGCTGCCGCAGCTGAAGATCGTGCAGGAGGTCATCACGCTGGCGGTGTTCGTGCCGTTCGCGGTGCTCTACATGAACCAGCCCGTCAAGCTCGACTACCTGTGGGCCGCGCTGTGCCTGCTCGGCGCCGTCTACTTCGTCTTCCGCTCATGAATGCTCCCTCCACCGCAGTCTCGCCGTTCGCGCGCTTTCGCCACATCGTCGTCGAGGGACCGATCGGCGCCGGCAAGACCTCGCTCGCGCGCCGGCTCGCCGAAGCCTTCGGCGCGCAGCTCGCGCTCGAGGAGCCGGCCGAGAACCCGTTTCTCGAGCGCTTCTATCGCGACAGCCGCCGCTACGCGCTGCCGACGCAGCTCTTCTTCCTGTTCCAGCGCGTGAACCAGCTGCGCGACCTCGCGCAGCGCGACCTCTTCGAGCAGTCGATGGTCGGCGACTTCCTGCTCGACAAGGATCCGCTGTTCGCGCGCCTGACGCTCGACGACGACGAGCTGCGGCTCTACCAGCAGATATTCGACAGCCTCAGCCCGCAGGCGCCGACGCCCGACCTCGTGATCTACCTGCAGGCGAGCCCGGAGACGCTGATCGAGCGCATCGCGCGCCGCGGCGTCGAGATGGAGACCGGCATCTCCGAGACCTACCTGCGCGCGCTCGCCGACGCGTACAGTCGCTTCTTCCACCACTTCGAGTCCGCGCCGCTGCTGATCGTGAACACCGAGCACATGAACCCCATCGAGCGCGACGAGGACTTCGCAGCGCTGGTGCGCCAGCTCGCGGAGATCCGCGGCCGGCGCAGCTTCTTCGCCATCGGGGAGTAGCCGGCCATGCAGATCGTCCGCACGGTGAGCGACCTGCGCGCCGCCCTCCGCGACAGCCACGCAACCGCGTTCGTGCCCACGATGGGCAACCTGCACGACGGGCACCTGTCGCTGATGCGCATCGGCAAGGCGTGCGGCGGACCGCTGGTCGCCAGCATCTTCGTGAACCGGCTGCAGTTCGCGCCGCACGAGGACTTCGACAGCTACCCGCGGACCTTCGAGGCCGACTGCGACAAGCTGCGCTCGGTCGGATGCGACGTGCTGTTCGCGCCCGGCGAGCGCGAGCTCTATCCGGTCGAGCAGACGTTCCGCATTGCGACCCCGCACGGACTCGGCGACATTCTCGAAGGCGAGTTCCGTCCCGGCTTCTTCGAGGGCGTCGCCACCGTCGTCATGAAGCTGTTCGGCTGCGTGCAGCCGGCGGTCGCCGTGTTCGGGCAGAAGGACTACCAGCAGCTGATGGTGGTGCGGAGGATGGCCGCGCAGTTCAACCTGCCGATCGAGGTCCGCGCCGGCGCGACGATGCGCGAGCCCGATGGCCTCGCGATGTCGTCGCGCAACGGTTACCTCGACGCTGCCCAACGCGCCGAGGCGCCGGCGCTGGCGCGCGCGCTGGGCGAGCTCGCGGTGCGCGCCGCGACGGCGCGCACCGCGCGCGAACTCGCGCAGGCCGAGCGCGACGCGAGCGCCGCGCTCGCCGCCCGCGGCTGGAAGCCGGACTACCTGGTCGTGCGCCGGCGCGCCGACCTCGCTGCGCCCGAGCCCGCCGAACTCGGTCGCGAAGGCGCGCTGGTCGCGCTGGGCGCCGCGCGCCTGGGCACCACCCGCCTGATCGACAACCTCGAATTCTGAGTCAGTCCGCGCCGTAGCCGTCCGGATTGGCCTGCTGCCAGCGCCAGGTGTCGGCGCACATGCGGTCGATGTCGAATTCGGCGCGCCAGCCCAGCAGGCTGGCCGCGTGCGACGGGTCTGCATAGCAGGCGGCGATGTCGCCCGGCCGCCGCTCGACGATCCGGTGCGGCACCTTGCGCCCGCTCGCGCGCTCGAAGGCCCGCACCAGCTCCAGCACCGAATAGCCGGTGCCGGTGCCGAGGTTCACCGTGAACGCCCCGCGATGCGCGAGCACGCGATCGAGAGCGGCCAGGTGCCCGCGCGCGAGGTCGACCACGTGGATGTAGTCGCGCACGCCGGTGCCGTCGGGGGTGGGCCAGTCGCCGCCGAACACCGACAGCTGCGGCAGTCGCCCGACCGCCACCTGGCTGACGAACGGCATCAGGTTGTTGGGCACGCCGCGCGGATCCTCGCCGATCGTGCCGCTCTCGTGAGCGCCGACCGGGTTGAAGTAGCGCAGGATCCCGATCGACCAGTCGGGGTCGGACGCAGCGAGATCGGCGAGCATCTCCTCGACGATCCACTTCGTGCGCCCGTACGGATTGGTCGGGCCGGTGCGCGCGCTCTCGACGATCGGGACGCGCTCGGGGTCGCCGTAGACGGTTGCCGACGAGCTGAACACGAAGCGGCGCACGCCCGCGGCGGCGAGTGCGCGCAGCAACGTGGCGGTGCCGGCAACGTTGTTGTCGTAGTAGTCGAGCGGCCGCGCCACCGATTCGCCGACCGCCTTCAGGCCGGCGAAGTGGATCGTGGCGTCGAATCGGCGCGACGCCAGCAGCGCCGCCAGCGCCGCCTCGTCGCGGATGTCGGCGCGCACCAGCGGCAGCGGCCGCCCGGCGATGCGCTCGACGCGGCGCAGCGATTCCGCGCTCGCGTTGCTGAGGTTGTCCAGCGCGACCACGTCCCAGCCCGTCCGCAACAGTTCGAGCGCCGTGTGCGAACCGATGTAGCCGGCGCCGCCGGTCACCAGCACGCTGCCCCGCTTTCCCGTCGCGTCGCTCACCGCACGCCTCCCGTCGAATTCCAGTCGCTCATGTCCGCCCTCCGTCGCCCCGCGCCTGCCCCCGATCGCGGCGCGGGTCCCCGTTGCGGAAAGTCTCGCACGCGCGCGGGGTGCGCGCCGTACAATCCGGCCCATGCCCACCGCCGCGCACCGATAGCCGCCATGCTCATTCCCGTGATTCTCTCCGGAGGTTCGGGCACGCGTCTGTGGCCGGTGTCACGCGAAGCCTTCCCGAAGCCGTTCATGAAGCTGGGCGGCGAGCTGAGCCTGTTGCAGCGCACGCTCGGGCGGTCGCTGCCGCTGGCCGACGGCCACCTGGCCGCGATCGTCACCAACAACGAATACTTCTTCAAGACCCGCGAGGAAATCGAGAACCTCCCGCAGGCCGCCGGCCACCGCGTCGTGCAGTTGCTCGAACCCGTGGGTCGCAACACCGCGCCGGCGATCGCGATGGCAGCGCTGTGGGCGCAGTCGATCGACCCGCAGGCGACCCTGCTGGTGCTGCCCGCCGATCACCTGATCCCCGACGAGGCCGCGTTCCAGGACAGCGCGCGCCGCGCCGCCGCGCTCGCCGCACAGGGCGCGATCGTGCTGTTCGGCATCCATCCGACGGCGCCGGAGACCGGCTTCGGCTACATCGAGACCGGCGCAGCGCTGCCCGGCGACGCGCTCGAGGTGCGCCGTTTCGTCGAGAAGCCCGACGCCGCGCGCGCCGCGCAGTTCGTCGCCGCAGGCAACTTCGTCTGGAACAGCGGCATGTTCTGCTTCGGCGCGCAGACGATCCTCGACGCGCTGCGCGCGAACGCGCCGGACGTGCTGGCGACCGCCCGCAGCGCCTGGGAAGCGGGCCGCACCGCGGCCACAGAGCGGAAGCTCCCAATCGACGCTGACGCGTTCGCAGCCTGCCCGGACATTTCGATCGACTACGCCGTGATGGAGAAGGCCGACGGCGTGGTCGTGCTGCCGTCGCACTTCGGCTGGAGCGACATCGGGTCGTGGAAGGCGGTGTCCGAGCAGTTCGTGCCCGACGCCGACGGCAACACGACGATCGGCGAGACGATGCTCGTGGGCTCGAGGAACACGCACGTCCAGAGCGAGGACCGGCTGGTTGCCGCGGTCGGCGTCGAGAACCTGCTGGTCGTCGACACGCCGGACGCGCTGCTCGTCGCCAGCAAGGACGCGAGCCAGCAGGTCAGGGAAATCGTCAACCGCCTGAAGTCGAAGGGCCACGAGGCGGCCCGGCTGCATCGCACGGTCGCGCGCCCCTGGGGGACCTACACCGTCCTGCAGGAAGGCCCGCGGTACAAGATCAAGCGCATCGAGGTGCGGCCCGGCCAGACGCTGTCGCTGCAGATGCATCACCACCGCAGCGAACACTGGATCGTCGTCTCGGGAACGGCCCGGGTGAGTTGCGACGAGCGCACCTTCCTGGTGGCGGCCAACGAATCGACCTACATCCCGATCGGCGGCAAGCACCGGCTCGGCAACCCCGGCGTGGTGCCGCTGGTGATGATCGAGGTCCAGTGCGGCGACTACGTCGGCGAGGACGACATCGTGCGCTTCGAAGATCTCTACGGCCGCCCACCGGGCTGAGCACCGCCCCCCGCGCTCGATGGCGCGCTTCTTCGTCGCGTTGCGCCCGGACCCGCCGGCCTCCGCCCGGCTCGCGCGGCTCGCCTCCGACCTGGCCGCCTGCGCGGGCGGACGGGCGATGTCGGCGGCCGACGTTCACCTGACCCTGGCCTTCGTCGGCGAGCGCCCGCTCGACGACGCCGACCGGCTGCACGCGCTGCTCGAAGACCTCGCCCCGCGCTGGCCGGGGCTGGCGCTGGCCCGGCTCGGCACCTTCGGACGCGGCCTGCTGTGGGCAGGACCCGCCGGCGCATCCGGGACGTGCCTGGTCGACGCCGCCGCGGCAGCGGCGCCCGGCGACGCGATCCCGCGCTGGGCGGCGCAGCTGGCCGACGAGGTCCGGACGCGGCTGCGCGCGGCAGGAATCGGTTTCGACGCGCGCCCGCTGCACCTGCACGCGACACTGGTGCGCGGCGCGCGGCGCGGCGCTCCCGCCACGTCGCCTGCCCACGCCCAAGCCCACGCCGACGCCCCGGTCCCCGCCGTGGCGCCGGACCGACCCGGCGCATTCGCGCGCTTCGCCGCGTCGCTGCCCGTCGACACAGCGCACTGGACCCTCGCGCTCGGCTGGTCCGGCGCCGACGCGACGCCGCAACGGCGCTATCACTGGCGAGCAGTCTCCGGCGCCGACTGTCACGCGCCGGTCACACGGCGGTCATAATCTGTCGTCGTGAACGCACGCATCCTGATCGTCGAGGACGAACCGGCCATCCGCGAGCTGCTGGCGGTGAACCTGAAGCACGCGGGCTATGCGGTCGTCCAGGCCGCCACCGCCGAAGAGGCACGCGAACGCGTCGCCGCCACGCCGCCCGATCTCGTCGTGCTCGACTGGATGCTGCCGGGGCAGTCGGGCATCGACTTCGCGAAGCAGTTGCGCGCCGATCCGCGCACGTCGGCGCTGCCGATCGTGATGCTGACGGCGCGCGCGCAGGAAGGCGACAAGCTGCAGGGCTTCGACGTCGGCGCCGACGACTACGTGACGAAGCCCTTTTCGCCGCGCGAGCTGCTGGCCCGCCTGCGGGCGCTGCTGCGCCGGTCGGTGCCGGAAGCGTCGGAGGATCCGCTCGAAGTCGCCGGCCTGCGGCTCGAACCGGCGACGTTCCGCGTGTTCGCCGACGGCGTTGCGCTCGAGTTGAGCCCCACCGAGTTCCGCTTGCTGCACTTCTTCATGAAGAATCCGGACCGGGTGCTGTCGCGCGCGCGCCTGATCGACAATGTGTGGGGCGACAACGTGTATATTGAGGAACGCACGGTCGACGTCCACATCCGGCGGCTCAGGCTGGCGTTGTCGCCGGGCGGGCACGACCGGCTCGTCGAAACCGTGCGCGGCGGGGGGTACCGCTTCCTGCCCCGCTGAAAACCCGGCCCAGCCCCCGAGCACGTTCCCTTGCGCCTGTTCCTACGCAGTCTCGCCGCCATCGCGCTGGTCGTCGTCGCGGCCGCGGCGG
>JANJTK010000078.1 GCA_024711155.1 Burkholderiaceae bacterium | reverse complement strand
CCGGATCTTCAACGCCGACGGCGGCGAGGTCGAGCAGTGCGGCAACGGTGCGCGCTGCTTCGTGCGCTTCGTGCGCGAGCAGGGCCTGACCGACAAGCGCGCGATCCGCGTCGAGACGCTCGGCGGCGTGATCGAGCCGCGGATCGAGGACGACGGCCGCGTGGCGGTCGACATGGGCGCTCCCGCGTTCGAGCCCGCGGCGGTGCCGTTCGACGCCACCGGGCTCGCGCCGCGACGCGCCGGCGCCGACACGCTGTGGCCGCTCGAGGTCGACGGCGCGGTGCGCTGGATTTCGGCGCTGTCGATGGGCAACCCGCATGCGGTGCAGGTCGTCGACGACGTCGACCTTGCGCCGGTGCTCGCCGAGGGCCCGCTGATCGAGCACTCGGCGCGTTTCCCGCGGCGCGTGAACGCCGGCTACCTGCAGGTGCTGGCGCCGTCGCGCGCGCGGCTGCGCGTGTGGGAGCGCGGCGCCGGCGAGACGCTGGCCTGCGGCACCGGCGCCTGCGCTGCGGCCGTTACCGGCATCCGGCGTGAACTGCTGCGCTCGCCGGTCGACGTCGAGACGCGCGGCGGTCTGCTCACCATCGCCTGGGACGGCGCCAGCGTGCTGATGACCGGCCCGGCCGAGACGGTCTTCGAAGGCGAAGTCGAACTGCCGGCGGCGCTCGCCGACAACAACCACTGAACGGGTCCAGCATGGCCGAACGAATCCCGAGCGCCGACGAAGTGGCGCGCTTCCTGCGCGACAACCCCGCCTTCTTCGAGTCCAACGCCGAACTGCTCGCCGCGCTCCGGGTGTCGCACCCGCACGGCGGGCGCGCGATCTCGCTGCAGGAACGCCAGCTGGAGGTGCTGCGCGAGAAGCTGCGCGCGCACGAGCTGCGGCTGGCCGAGCTGCTGCGCATCGGCCAGGAGAACGACGCGATCGCGCAGAAGCTGCAACGCTGGACGCGCCAGTTGCTGCTGGTCGCCGACGAGGCGAGGCTGCCGGACGCGCTGACCGACGGCCTGCGCACGGTGTTTGCGCTGCCACAGGTCGCGCTGCGGCTGTGGGGCGTGCGCGAGCCGCACCTCGGGCTCGAATGCGCCCGGCCGGTGCCGGTGGACGTGATCGCGCTCGCCAACGACATGAAGCAGCCCTACTGCGGACCGAATTCCGACGTCCAGCCTGCCGCGTGGCTCCCGGAGGGCGGCAGCGGCACGCGCTCGATCGCGCTGCTGGCGCTGCGCAAAGGGGAGGATCCGGCCGCGTTCGGCCTGGTCGTGCTCGGATCGGAAGATCCGGAGCGCTTCGCCGCCGGAATGGGCACCGCGTTCCTCGAACGCATCGCCGACATCGCCGGCGCGGCGCTGTCGCGGCTGGTCGAATGAGCCGCGATGCCGGGCGACGCGATCGAGCGTTACCTGGAGCGGCTTCGTAGCGAGCGCGGCTGCTCGCCGCGCACGATCGACGGCTACCGGCTCGAACTGCGCGCGCTCGCCCGCCTGGCGAATCCGGGGGCGACGCCGGACTGGGCGTCGGTGACCGAGCACCAGGTGCGGCGCTGGGTCGCCGCGAGCGCGCGCGCGGGACTGTCGGCGCGCTCGATCGCGCGCCGGCTGTCGGCCTGGCGCGGCTTCTTCGACTGGCTCGCGCTGCAGGGCGAGGCCGGCGCGAACCCGGCGCGCGGCGTGCGCGCGCCGCGCGCGGCGCGCCGGCTGCCGAAGGCGCTGCCGCCCGACGTCGCGGTGAGCTTCGTCGGCGCCGGGACGCCGGAGGGCTTCGAGGCGCTGCGCGACCAGGCGATGCTCGAACTCTTCTACTCGTCGGGCCTGCGCCTGTCCGAGCTCACGTCGCTCGACCTGCGCCATTTCGACGGCGCGGGCGGCGCTTCGACCGGCTGGATCGACCTCGACGAGGGCGAGCTCACAGTGCGCGGCAAGGGCGGGCGAACGCGCACGGTGCCGATCGGCAGCCTCGCGCGCGAGGCGCTGCGGCGCTGGCTCGAGGCGCGTGCCGCGTGGTGCGCCGTGCACCCCGGCTGCGACGAGCGGGCGCTGTTCGTCAGCGGGCCGGGCCGGCGGCTCGCCAACCGCACCGTGCAGGCGCGCCTGAAGCGCCTTGCGATCGCGCGCGGCGTGCCGGCCGACGTGCACCCGCACGTGCTGCGGCACTCGTTCGCGAGCCACCTGCTGCAGTCGAGCGGCGACCTGCGCGCGGTGCAGGAGCTGCTCGGCCACGCGAGCATCTCGACCACGCAGGTCTACACGTCGCTCGACTTCCAGCGGCTGGCCGCGGTCTACGACGCCGCGCATCCGCGCGCGCGCCGGCGCCGTTGAAGGCCCGCGCCCGGGTCCGCCTCGCGCCGGGGCCCGCTCCCGGGTTGCCGCCGGGGGGACGCCCGGCCCCGGCGGGCGCGAGCCCGTAGAATGCGCGGCGGAGAAACACGACGATGGCCGACAAGCAAGTTCCGGTGACGATCCTCACCGGGTTCCTGGGCAGCGGGAAGACGACGCTGCTCAACCGCATCCTGCGCGAGCAGCACGGTCACCGCATCGCGGTGATCGAGAACGAGTTCGGGGAGGAGGGCGTCGACAACGAACTGCTGCTGCAGGATCGCGACGAGCAGATCGTCGAGATGAACAACGGCTGCATCTGCTGCACGGTGCGCGGCGACCTGATCCGGATCCTCGGCGACCTGCGCGCACGGCGCGAGCGCGGCGAAGTCGCGTTCGAGCGGGTCGTGATCGAGACCACCGGAATGGCCGATCCTGGGCCGGTCGCGCAGACCTTCTTCGTCGACGACGAGATCGCCGACTACTACCTGCTCGACGCGGTCGTCACCGTGGTCGACGCGCTGCACGGCGAACGCCAACTCGACGAGCAGCGGGAGGCCCAGGTGCAGGTCGGCTTCGCGGACCGGATCCTGCTCTCGAAGGTCGACCTCGTCGACGACGCGGCGCGCGAACGCCTGGCCGCGCGGCTGGCGCGGATCAATCCGCGCGCCCCGGTGCGCCCGGTGCACTTCGGCGAGGTGCCGATTTCCGAGGTGCTCGACATCCGCGGCTTCAACCTGAACGCGGTGCTCGACATCGACCCGGGGTTCCTGGAGAACGACCGGCACGAGCACGACGACGCGGTTTCGTCCTTCGTTTTCCGCTCGAACCGGCCCTTCGACCCCCGCAAGCTGGAGGACTTCCTGTCGGGCCTGATCCAGGTTTACGGCCCGGACATGTTGAGGTATAAAGGCGTGCTCTACATGAAGGGGGCCGACCGGCAGACCGTGTTCCAGGGCGTCCACATGATGATGGGCGCCGACACCGGCCGGCGCTGGCAGTCCGGCGAGAAGCGCTCGAGCAGGATGGTCTTCATCGGCAGGAACCTGCCGAAGGACACCTTCATCAAGGGCCTGGAGCAGTGTCTGGCATGATCCTGTGGTGCGCCGAGGCGCGATCTTCCATCCGGCCGAATTCAGGCAGCAGCGCTCGGCGAGCGAACAGGTAGCGACACGATGGCGGCGACGAAGGAAAAGAAACCCCTGACCGAGGCGGAACTCCTGAAGATGCCCGACTCGGACTACATGAACGAGGCGCAACTGGGATTCTTCAGGCAGCGCCTGCAGCAGATGGAAAAGGATCTGCTCGCCAACGCTGGCGAGACGACCGAGCACCTGCGCGAGACCGTCATCGTCCCGGATCCCGCCGACCGGGCGACAATCGAAGAAGAGCACGCGCTCGAACTGCGCACCCGCGACCGCGAGCGCAAGCTGCTGAAGAAGATCCAGCAGGCGCTGGCGAGCATCGACAGCGGCGAGTACGGCTTCTGCGAGGAGACCGGCGAACCGATCGGCATTCCGCGCCTGCTCGCGCGCCCGACCGCCACGCTGTCGCTCGAGGCGCAGCAGCGGCGCGAATTGCGCCAGAAGCTCTACGGGGACTGACCCCGACGGCAGGCATCCCGAGGCCGACCTGCGGTCGGCGCGCGCGGAATTCGCGCCGGGGGGTGCATGCTAGACTGGACCGGCACTCGAGCCCGCAAGTCGAGCCCGCGTTGCGGGCGAGGTTGCGTGCTGTCGGCGACGCGTCGAAAGGTCCGGAACCAGGTGGTCTTCTCGCTGTTCAACCGCAAGGAAAGGAACGACTCTCGCCGGGCGCGCGAAGCGCAGCTTGCGCGGGGAGCCGACTCGCGGCCCGGGCCGACGCCCGATACGCTCGCCGCGCAGCGCGAGGCGGCGCGCCGCACCGAAGAGAAGATCGACCGGATCGAGTCCGAAATGATCGCCGCCGCGGCACTGGCGCGCGCCGGCGGCGCCGCGAGCGCGCCAGTTGCGCCCCCTGTGGCGCCCGGTGTGGCGCCGGCGAATCCGGGCACGAACCGGTCGGGCGACGAACGCGACGCGCGGCCGTCCGGCCCCGCGACTGCCATGCTCGGCGACCGCGCCGGCGCAATGGCGATCGACGTCAACGCGTCGTCGTTGCCGGGTGTGATCGAGGAAGCCGCGATTCTCTATTCGAACGGCCAGCCGCAGCCGGCGGCGGCCGCGTTGCGCCAGGCCATCGGGGACACGGCGCTGGGCCAGCACCAGCCGCTCGCCTGGCTGATGTTGCTCGACCTGCACCAGGCGCTGGGCGACCGCGCGGCCTTCGAGGCGCTCGCGCTCGACTACGCGGCGCGCTTCGAGTCGTCGCCGCCGGGCTGGAACGAGCGGCTCGCCAGTGCGGCGGGCGCGCCGCGCGCGTCGGCCGCCGGCGGCGCGGTCGCGATCGCCTTCCCCGAGGTCCTGGACGCTTCGATCGCGCCGCAAGCCGAGTCGGTCGTGTCGGCGACGGCGCGCCGGCGCGAGACCGTGGTCGATTTCGCGCGCGCGGGATCGGTGGACGCTGCCGGGGCCGAGGCGCTGGCGCGAATGCTGCGTCACTGCGAGAAGACCGGTCATGCGCTGCGCGTGCGCGGCGCCGAGGCGCTGTACGAGGCGGCACGCATCGCGATCGAGCCGGGACGGCGCGATCCGACCGAAGCCTGCTGGATGCTGGCGATGCAGATGCTGCGCATCCTCGAACGGCAGCAGGCCTTCGAGGACCTGGCCATCGAATACTGCGTCACCTACGAAGTGTCGCCGCCATCCTGGGAACCGCCCGCCGCGTCGATCCGCGCTGCCGAGGCGGCGGCGCCTGCGCGCGCGCAGGCCACCGAGCGCGGCGCAGAGCCGGCGCCCGACGCCATTGCGCCCGACGCCATCGAGCTGCGCGGCGAGGTTCAGGGGCGCATGCAGGCCGAACTGGAGGCAATGCGCGCGCTCGCGGCCCGCGGCGGCGAGGTCGTCGTCGACTGTCGCGCGCTGCGCCGGATGGATTTCGTCGCCGCCGGCGACTTGCTGAACGAACTCGTGACGATGCGCGCCGCCGGCAAGCGGGTCGTCTTCGTCGAGCCGAACTACCTCGTCCATGCGCTGATGCTCGTCATGGGCATTCACGACCTCGCCGAGATCCGCAGGCGTAAGATCTGAGTCCTGCCGCGAGGCGGCGCCCGTCGCGCCGCGCGGCTGCCGGCCCCGGGGCCGGCGCGTACGGATCCCACTCGCGCTCCTCATGGAACAATTCCACGGCACCACCATCGTATCGGCGCGTCGCGGCGCCTCGGTCGCGCTCGGCGGCGACGGACAGGTCACGCTCGGCAGCGTCGTGATCAAGGCCGGCGCGCGCAAGGTGCGGCGGCTCCACAACGATCGCGTGCTCGCGGGCTTTGCCGGCGGCACCGCCGACGCGTTCACGCTGTTCGAGCGCTTCGAGGCCAAGCTCGACAAGCACTCCGGGCACCTGGTGCGCGCCGCGGTCGAGCTCGCAAAGGACTGGCGCACCGACCGCATGCTGCGCCGCCTCGAGGCGATGCTCGCGGTGGCCGATCGCGACGCGTCGCTGGTGATCACCGGCAACGGCGACGTGCTCGAACCGGAGCACGGGCTGATCGCGATCGGCAGCGGCGGGCCGTACGCGCAGGCGGCGGCGCGCGCGCTGCTGGAGAACACGACGCTCGGCGCCGAGGAGATCGTGCGCAAGTCGCTCGCGATCGCGGGCGAGATCTGCATCTACACCAACCAGCAACACACGATCGAGACGCTCGGCTGAGCCGCGCGCCCGCCCTGCGCCCGCCATGACCCCGATGACTCCGATGACCCCGGAAGAGATCGTCTCCGAGCTCGACAAGCACATCGTCGGCCAGGAAGCCGCCAAGCGCGCGGTCGCGATCGCGCTGCGCAACCGCTGGCGGCGCCAGCAGGTTGCCGAGCCGCTGCGCCAGGAGATCACGCCGAAGAACATCCTGATGATCGGCCCGACGGGCGTCGGCAAGACCGAGATCGCGCGCCGGCTGGCGCGCCTCGCCCACGCTCCGTTCATCAAGGTCGAGGCGACCAAGTTCACCGAGGTCGGCTACGTCGGCCGCGACGTCGACACCATCGTGCGCGACCTCGCCGAGTTCGCGGTCAAGCAGGTGCGCGAGCAGGAAATGCGCGCGGTCGAGCAGCGCGCGCTCGACGCCGCCGAGGACCGCGTGCTCGACGCGCTGCTGCCGCCGCCGCGCAACGCCGGCTTCGGCGCCGCGGACGGCGAGCCGGCCGACTCGGCGACGCGGCAGAAGTTCCGCAAGAAGCTGCGCGAGGGCGAACTGGACGACCGCGAGATCGAGATCGAGCTTTCGGTGCCGATGCCGGCGATGGAGCTGGCGGGGCCGGCCGGCATGGAGGAGATGACGCAGCAGCTGCAGTCGTTGTTCGCGAACCTGCCCGGCCGGCGCAAGGCGCGCAAGCTGCGGATCCGCGACGCGATGAAGCAGCTG
>JANJTK010000065.1 GCA_024711155.1 Burkholderiaceae bacterium | reverse complement strand
CGGCCCGGCGTCGTGCACGTCGACGTGCCCGAGTCGATCATGAACGGCAAGTTCAAGGATCCGGGGCCGCTGCAGGAGCCGCGCGGCTATCGGCGCACCGACCGGATAGCGCCAACCGACGAACAGGTGGCCCGCGCCGCGCAGGCGCTGGTCGCAGCGCGCGCACCGGCGATCCACGCCGGCAGCGGCGTCGTGCACGCCTGCGCCGGCGAAGCGCTGCAGCGCGTGGCCGAACTGCTGCACGCGCCGGTGACGACCAGCTGGGCCGCGCGCGGCGTGGTGCCGGAGACGTCGCCGCTGGCGGTCCCGATGGTCCACATCAAGCTCGTCAACACGCTGCGCAACGAGTCGGACGCAATGCTGATCGTCGGCTCGCGCCTCGGCGAGACCGACTGGTGGGGCAAGCCGCCGTACTGGGCCGAGCCCGCGAAGCAGCACACGGTGCAGGTCGATGTCGACGGAGACGCGCTCGGCATGAACCGGCCGGCCGACCAGGCAATCGTCGCCGACGCGCGCGTCTTCCTCGAGCGCCTCGCCGACGAGCTCGCGCGCCGGCGCGACGCGATCCGCGTCGACGCGCGGCGCGCGCGCCTCGAGCGCTACGCGGCGGCGATGCGTGAGGATCGTGCCGGCTGGGACAAGGCGCTCGCCGACTCGTCGGCGCCGATGAACCCGGCGCACGTGGCGCGCGCCTGCCGCGAGGTCTTCCCCGACGACGCGGTGCTGGTCGCCGACGGCGGCAACGCGACCATCTGGACGATGTTCCACTGGCAGGTGCGGCGACCCGACACGCTGCTGTCGACCTTCAAGTTCGGCATGCTCGGCGCCGGCGTCGCGCAGGCGCTCGGCGCCGCGGTGGCGCGCCCCGGGCGGCCGGTGTGCTGCATCATCGGCGACGGCGCGATGGGCTTCCATCCGCAGGAGATCGAGACCGCGGTGCGCAACGGGCTGCAGGTCGTCTACGTCGTCATGTGCGACCGCCAGTGGGGGATGGTCAAGATCAACCAGCAGTTCATGTTGAAGCCGCTGAAGACGATGATCATGAAGTCGCTCGGCCCCGACGAGACCATCAAGACCGACCTCGGCGAGATCGCTTTCGACCGCCTCGCGCAGGCGATGGGCGCGCACGGCGAGCGCGTCGCCGACCCCGCGGCGCTGCGTCCCGCGCTCGAGCGCGCGCTCGCCGCGGGCGGGTGCGCGGTCGTGCACGTCGACGTCGACCCGGTCAAGCACATGTGGGCGCCGGGACTGATCCACTTCAAGAAGATGCACGAAGAGCCGAAGGGCCGCTGAGGAGCCTGCGCGATGTCCGAAATCGACCTGGTGCGGCTGAGCTTCAGCCCGCAGTCGCTGACGCTGCTCAACGGCATCCTCGCGCTGGTGCTGTTCGGCGTCGCGCTCGACATCAAGGTCTCCGACTTCAGGATCCTCGCCAGCGCGCCGCGCGCGGTGCTGATCGGAATGGTCGGCCAGTTCCTGCTGCTGCCGGCCGTCGCGTTCCTGATCGGCCTCGTGCTGAAGCCGGCCCCGAGCATTGCGCTCGGCCTGATCCTCGTCGCGGCCTGCCCGGGCGGCAACATCTCGAACTTCCTGACCCACCAGGCCCGCGGCAACACGGCGTTGTCGATCGCGATGACCGCGGTCTCGACGCTCGCCTCGCTGGTGTTCACGCCGTTCAACCTCGCCTTCTGGGGCTCGCTGAACCCCGACACGGCGCGCCTGCTCAGCGCGGTCGCGCTCGATCCGCTCGACGTGCTGGTCACCATCGTGTTCCTGCTCGGCGTGCCGGCGGTGCTCGGCATGAGCGTCGCGCACTGGTTCCCGCGCATCGCGGCGCGCGCGCACCGACCGTTCAAGATCCTGTCGCTGCTGTTCTTCGGCGCCTTCGTCGCCGGCGCGCTGGCCGCGAACTGGAGCCACTTCGTCGACTACGTCGGCCGCGTGCTGCTGGTCGTGTTCCTGATGAACGGCTTCGGACTGCTGCTCGGCTACTGGAGCGCCCGCTTCGCGCGGTTGCCGGAGGGCGACCGGCGCGCGATCTCGATCGAGGTCGGGATCCAGAACTCGGGCTTCGGCCTGATCCTGATCTTCAACTTCTTCGGCGGCATGGGCGGCATGGCGATCGTCGCCGCCTGGTGGGGCATCTGGCACATCCTCGCCGGGCTCGCGCTCGCCGGGTGGTGGAGCCGTCGGCCACCGGCGCAGCCCGCGGCGGCGTGAGGCCTCGCGTGTCCGCCGCGCGCCGCCCGGTCTCGCACAGGACGCTGCGATGAGCCCGCTGCGCGTCTTCGTCACCGGCTCCGGCGGTTATCTCGGCTGCCAGCTCGTGCGCGCGCTGGTCGCGCCGGCCCTCGCCGCGCCCGCTGCCGCTGCCGCTGCCGCTGCCGCCGCCACGGCCACGGCAGCGACAGCCGGCGACGAGCGGCCGATCGAGGTCGTGGCCGCCGACGTGCGCGAGTGCCCGGCCGAGCGGCGCGTCGCCGGCGTGCGCTACGTGACCGAGGACGTGCGCTCGCCCGCGCTGGTCGAGCACATGCGCGGCTGCGAGGTGGTCGTGCACCTCGCGTCGATCGTCACGCCGGGGCCGGCCAGCACGCGCGAATTCGAGTACTCGGTCGACGTGCTCGGCACGCGCAACGTGCTCGAGGCGAGCCTCGCCGCCGGCGCGCGCAAGATCGTCGTCAGCTCCAGCGGCGCGGCCTACGGCTACCACGCCGACAACCCCGCGTGGATCGGCGAGGACCAGCCGGTGCGCGGCAACGACGAGTTCCCGTACGCGCGCCACAAGCGGCTGGTCGAGGAGATGCTCGCGCAGTGGCGCGCGCAGCACCCCGGATTGCAGCAAGTGGTGTTCCGCATCGGCACGATTCTCGGCGAGACCACGCGCAACCAGATCACCGACCTGTTCGACAAGCCCAGGCTGCTCGCGATCCGCGGCGCCGACAGCCCGTTCGTCTTCGTCTGGGACCAGGACGTCGTGGGCGCGATGCTGCACGCGATCCGCAGCGACCGCGCCGGCGTGTTCAACCTCGCCGGCGATGGCGCGCTGACGATCCAGGAGATCGCCGACCGGCTCGGCAAGCGCTGCGTCGTGCTGCCGGCGTGGCTGCTGCAGGCGGCGCTCGCGACGCTGAAGCCGCTCGGGCTGACGCAATACGGGCCCGAGCAGGTGCGCTTCCTGCGCTACCGGCCGGTGCTCGACAACACGCGGCTGAAGCGCGACTTCGGCTACCAGCCGCGGCTCAACTCCGCGCAGGCCTTCGAAGTCTGGATGCGCGGCCGCGCCGCGCGCGCCTGAGCATGCGGACGTTTCGCGACGCGACCGTCGTCGTCACCGGCGCCGCCGGCGGCCTCGGCGCCGCGCTGTGCGAGCGCTTCGGCCGCGCCGGCGCGCGCATCGTCGCGCTCGACCGCGACGGCACCGCGCTCGAAGCGCTCGCGGCGCGGTTGCGCGGCGCCGGCGTCGAAGCCGCCACGCTCGCCTGCGACGTCACCGACGAGGCCGCGTGCCGCGAAGCGATCGGCGCCGGCGCGGCACGCTTCGGCGGCGTCGACCTGCTGGTGTGCAACGCCGGAATCTCGCACCACGGCGACTTCGCGCACACGATGCCCGACGTGATCCGGCGCGTGACGGCGGTGAATTTCTTCGGCGCGATGCACTGCACGGCGGCCGCGCTGCCGCACCTGGTCGCGCGCCGCGGCATGATCGTCTCGATCTCGAGCGTGGCCGGCTTCGCGCCGCTGCTCGGCCGCAGCGGCTACGCCGCCAGCAAGCACGCACTGCACGGCTTCTTCGACAGCCTGCGCGCGGAACTCGAGGACGACGGCGTCGCGGTGATGCTCGCGTGCCCGTCGTTCGTCGCCACCGGCATCGACCGCAACGCGCTCGACGGCCAGGGCAACCCGTGGGCGGGCGAGAAGGCGGTCACCGGCGCGCTCGCGACGCCCGAGGAGATCGCGCACCGGATCCACGCGGCCGCCTGTCGCGAGCAACGCCTGCTGCTGCCCGGCGCCACCGCGACGCTCGCGTGGTGGCTCTCGCGGCTCGCGCCGGCGACCTACGCCCGGATGATGAAGGCGCGCATCCGGAGCTGACCCGATGACCGCCCTGCCCGCCCTCGCTGCCGAACTGCTCGCCCCGATCGAGCGCCTCGCCGCCCGTTTCCCTCCGCCGCGCGTGCGCGCGCTGCACCTGCCGCGCGCCGAGTGCCTCGACTCGCGCCACGGCGAGTTCTGCGCGCTCGAACTCGACGACGGCACGCTCGGCCTCGCCTTCGTGCTGCTGGGCGACACGCACGCGCGCCTGTGCGCCCCCGACGGCGCCGCCGCGCTGGCCGGCGCCGACGCGCTGGCGCTCGCGCGGCGCCACGCGGACGTTGGCCCGGTCGAGCGCACGGTCGGCATGGCGGCGCTCAACGCGCTGAGCCGCTGGGCCTTCAATCGCGTCGGCTACGTGCCGGCGCCCAGCGCCGATTCGATCGGCGAGCTCGATCCGCGCGCCGGCGACCGCGTCGGCATGGTCGGCCTGTTCCGCCCGCTGCTCACGCGCTGCGTCGCCAGCGGCGCCGAGGTCACCGTGGTCGAGTTGCGGCCCGATCTCGCCGGCGAGCACGACGGCTACCGGGTCACGCTCGACCCCTCCGAACTCGGGCGCTGCAACAAGGTGCTGTGCACGAGCTCGGTGCTGATCAACGGCACCGCCGAGCGGATGCTGGGCCACTGCAGCCACGCGCAGCGGCTCGCGATGATCGGCCCCGGGGCCGGCTGCCTGCCCGATCCGCTGTTCGCGCGCGGCGTCACGCTGTTCGGCGGCAGCTGGGTGACCGACGCGGCCGGCGTCGTCGACGCGCTGCGCGCCGGCGAACCGTGGAGCGACTGCGCGCGCAAGTTCGCGATCCGGTGCGACGAATACCCCGGCATTGCGCGGCTGGCGCGCGATGCACTGCGGCTTGACCTCGGCTGAGCGGCGGCATAGGCTTTGTTCCGTGGGGCGCGAGCGCGACGAAGCGCACGCGCCGACAGCTCCGACAACGGAACGATCGCAGAAGCGGCACGCAGGCCAGCCGGCCCGCACCGCACCAACGGATCGGCGCCGTTCGAGGAAGGGCAGCCGCTACTCGCGGCTCATGGGGCGCGGCAAACACTCCCGCGCCCCTTTCTTTTCGAGCGCCGCTTCGCATGTCCGCCACCGACCTGATCGCCGCTGCCCGCGCGCTGCAGCGCGCCGTCTCCCGGCTGCGCTTCGGCCCGCCCGTCACCCACGTCTACGATCCGCTCGACTACGCGTGGGCGCCGCACGAGGCCTGGTTGCGCCGCTACGGCGAGGGCCGCAAGCGCGTGGTGTTCGTCGGCATGAACCCCGGGCCGTTCGGCATGATGCAGACCGGCGTGCCGTTCGGCGAAGTCGCGGCCGTGCGCGACTGGATGGGCGTCGAGGCGCCGGTGCGCCGGCCCGCCGGCGAGCATCCGAAGCGACCGATCGAGGGATTCGCGTGCCGCCGCTCCGAAGTGAGCGGACGCCGGCTGTGGGGCTGGGCCGCGGCGCGCTTCGGGACGGCGCCGGCGTTCTTCGAGCAGTGCTTCGTCCTCAACTACTGTCCGCTGGTCTTCCTCGAGGCGAGCGGGCGCAACTTCACCCCCGAGAAGCTCCCGGCGGCGGAGTTGCGGCCGCTGCAGGATGCCTGCGACGCGCATCTGCGCGCGGCCGTCGCCGCGCTGCGCCCCGACTGGGCGATCGGCGTCGGCGGCTACGCGATGAAGCGCATCCAGGCGGCGCTCGGCGCCGACGCCGGCGTGCGGATCGACCAGATCCTGCACCCGAGCCCGGCCAGCCCGGCGGCCAATCGCGGCTGGGCGCCGCAAGTCGACGCGCAGCTCGCGCGCCTCGGCGTCTTCGCGGCCGCCGACGCGGCGCAATCGGACGCGTGACTGGCCGCGCCCGGCGGGTCCCGACCTCGCATCCGGCGTGCATTGACGCTTACGTAAACTGTGATCGATGATCGCGGCATGCCGACCTACACGATCACCGAACTGGCGCGCGAGTACGACGTCACGCCCCGCACGATCCGCTTCTACGAGGACCAGGGGCTGCTGTCACCGAAGCGCGCCGGCGCCGGCGGGCGCCAGCGCGTGTACTCGCAGCGCGACCGCACCCGGCTGAAACTGACGCTGCGCGGCAAGCGGCTCGGGCTGTCGCTGTCGGAGATCCGCGACCTGGTCGACATGTACGAGTCGCCGGCGGACACGGCGGCGCAGCTGACGCGCTTCCTCGCGGTGCTGGCCCGCCATCGCGAAACGCTCGAGCGGCAGCTGGCCGACCTGCAGGAGACGCTGGCGGAAATCAGCGCGCACGAGGAGCGCGCGCGGACGCTGCTGGCCGTGCGCGAATCCGGCTGAAACCCGGCGCGCGTCCGCCCCGGATTTGAATCGACGTTGACGTAAACGTAAAGTATCGTTTTCGACCCGGCCGAGCCGCCGCCTGCCATCCCGACCATCGAGCGACCGATGCCCACCCAGACGCCGTCGTGGAAGACCGAACCCGGCTTCGAGGAGCGCGTGCGCGCGAGCTTCGCGCGCCAGCCGGCGATGGTGCTGATCGGCGCGCAACTGCTTCGCGTCGAGCCGGGCGAGGTCGAGATCGTGCTGCCCGCCCGCCCCGAGATCACCCAGCAGCACGGCTTCGTGCACGCCGGCATCATCGGCGCCGCGCTCGATTCGGCCTGCGGCTACGCGGCACTGACCGTGATGCCGGCCGGCACCGGGGTGCTGACGATCGAGTACAAGGTGAACTGCCTGTCGCCCGGCGTCGGCGAGCGCATCCGCCTCGTCGGCCGCGTGCGCAAGGCGGGCCGCACGATCATGCTGGCCGAGGGCGACGCGCTGGCCGTCGCCGCCGACGGCAGCGAGAAACTGGTCGCGACGATGACCGCGACCGAAATGACGATCCGCGGGCGCGAAGGCGTCAGCGACTGAGCCGCGCCCGGCCCACGATTGCCGCAGGAGAGCCCCAGATGGTCACGATCCCAGGCCTTCGCTTCGACCTCGGCGAAGACGTCGAGTTGCTGCGCGAATCGCTGCAGCAGTTCGTCGCGAAGGAAATCACGCCGCGCGCCGAAGCGATCGACCGCAGCGACCAGTTCCCGATGGACCTGTGGCGCAAGTTCGGCGACATGGGCCTGCTCGGCCTGACCGTCGCAGACGACTACGGCGGCACCGGACTCGGCTACCTGGCGCACGTCGTCGCGATGGAGGAGATCTCGCGCGGCTCGGCGTCGGTGGGCCTGTCCTACGGCGCACACTCGAACCTGTGCGTGAACCAGATCCACCGCAACGGCACCGCGGAACAGAAGCGCAAGTACCTGCCGAAGCTCGTGAGCGGCGAGTCGATCGGCGCGCTCGCGATGTCCGAGCCCAACGCGGGCTCCGACGTGGTGTCGATGAAACTGCGCGCCGAGTTCCGCGGCGACCGCTGGGTCCTCAACGGCAC
>JANJTK010000032.1 GCA_024711155.1 Burkholderiaceae bacterium | reverse complement strand
CGGCCCGGGCGGGCCCGCCAGGCGCGAGGGGCGCGAGGGGCGCGGCGGCCCCGGCGGGCAGGCCGTGCGGCCCGCGGCCCAGCGGCGCTGAGGGCGCCCCGCGCTCGCTTGCCGCAAGAGCCACGCCGGCGGGATTCCGGTCGAAGACGGGGCCGTTCCTCGCGAGCGCCACAACGGTGAGTGCGAAGGCGCGGCCGATGGGGCGGGCCGGGCCGGCGGCGCAGCGCACCGCCCCATTGGCCGGGCGCCCCCCGGGCCTCGATCGGGCCCGGCGCTGCGCCGCCGGCCCGGCCCGCCCCATCGGCCGCGCCTTCGCACCCGCAACCTTTCAGCGGAGTTGACCCATGGCCCTCGAAAAACCGTACCTCGACGTGCCCGGCACCACGATCTTCGACGCCGAGCAGTCGCGCAAGGGTTACCACCTGAACCAGTTCTGCATGTCGCTGATGAAGGAGGAGAACCGGGTCCGCTTCCGGGCCGACGAGCGCGCCTACCTCGACGAGTGGCCGATGACCGAGGAGCAGAAGCAGGCGGTGATCGCGCGCGACCTCAACCGCTGCCTCGCGCTGGGCGGCAACATCTACTTTCTCGCCAAGATCGGCGCCACCGACGGCAAGAGCTACCAGCAGATCGCCGGTTCGATGACCGGCATGAGCGAGCAGGAATCCCGCGACATGATGCTGCACGGCGGGCGGCCGATCGAGGGCAACCGCTACTCCGGAGAGAAGAAATGAGCGCGCGCGTCACCGCCAGCGTCTACACGTCGCACGTTCCGGCGATCGGCGCCGCGATCGACCTCGGCAAGGCCGGCGAACCGTACTGGCAGAAGGTCTTCTGCGGCTACGACTTCTCGCGTCAGTGGATGAAGGAGAACACGCCCGACGTCGTCTTCCTCGTCTACAACGACCACGCAAACGCGTTCAGCCTCGAGGTGATCCCGACTTTCGCGATCGGCACCGCGGCGTCGTTCGAGATCGCCGACGAGGGCTGGGGTCCGCGCCCGGTGCCGACGGTGCAGGGGCATCCGGAACTGGCCTCGCACATCGCGCAGTCGGTGATCCAGGACGACTTCGACCTGACGATCGTCAACCGGATGGCGGTCGACCACGGGCTCACGGTACCGCTGTCGCTGATGTGCGGGCAGGTGCAATCCTGGCCGTTCGCGGTGATCCCGTTCGCGGTGAACGTGGTGCAGTACCCGGTGCCGTCGGGGCGGCGCTGCTACCGGCTCGGCCAGGCGATCCGGCGCGCGGTCGAATCGTTCGACCGGCCGCTGCGCGTGCAGGTCTGGGGCACCGGCGGCATGAGCCACCAGTTGCAGGGCCCGCGCGCCGGGCTGATCAACCGCGAGTTCGACCTCGACTTCCTCGACCGCCTGGTGGCCGACCCCGAGGCCCTGTCGGCGATGCCGCACGTCGACTACGTGCGCGAGGCCGGCTCCGAGGGCATCGAGCTGGTGATGTGGCTGATCGCGCGCGGCGCGATGGACGACGCCGCCGGCGGCAAGCCGCCGCGCGTCGCGCACCGCTTCTACCACGTGCCCGCGTCGAACACCGCGGTCGGGCACCTGATCCTCGAGAACCCGCGCTGACCCGCCGGGTCCGCGCGACACAAGGAGCAGCCATGGAACCGATCAGGGTCGCGCTGGCGGGCGCCGGCGCCTTCGGCGTCAAGCACCTCGAGGGGATCCGCAACATCGACGGCGTCGAGGTCGTCTCGCTGGTGGGCCGCGAGCCCGACAAGACCCGCGAGGTGGCGCAGCGCTTCGGCGTCGGGCACGCGACGACCGACCTCGACGCCGCGCTCGCGATGAAGGAAGTCGATGCGGTCATCCTGTGCACGCCCACGCAGATGCACGCGTCGCAGGCGCTCGCGTGCCTGAGAGCCGGCAAGCACGTCCAGGTCGAGATTCCGCTCGCTGACCGGCTGGCCGACGCCGAAGCCGTGAGCGCGCTGCAGCGCGCAACCGGCCTGGTGGCGATGTGCGGTCACACGCGCCGCTTCAACCCGAGCCACCAGTACCTGCAACGCCGGTTCGCCGCCGGCGAGCTGTCGCTGCAGCAGATGGACGTGCAGACCTACTTCTTCCGCCGCACCAACACCAACGCGCTCGGGCAGCCGCGCAGCTGGACCGACCACCTGCTGTGGCACCACGCCGCGCACACGGTCGACCTGTTCGCATGGCAAGCCGGCGGCGAGATCGTCGACGCGCACGCGATGCAGGGGCCGATCCACCCGGTGCTCGGAATCGCGATGGACATGTCGATCCAGCTGAAGGCGAGCACCGGCGCAATCTGCACGCTGAGCCTGTCGTTCAACAACGACGGGCCGATCGGCACCTTCTTCCGCTACATCTGCGACCGCGGCACCTGGATCGCGCGCTACGACGACCTGTTCGACGGCAAGGAACAGCCGGTGGACGTCTCGCGGGTCGACGTGTCGATGAACGGCATCGAGCTGCAGGATCGCGAGTTCTTTGCTGCGATCCGCGAAGGCCGCGAGCCGAACGCGAGCGTCGCGCAGGTGCTGTCGTGCTACCGCACGCTCGACCGGCTCGAGCGGCAACTGGCCGCGCAGGCTTGACGCACACCGACCCGCAAGGAGGTCTTTCGCATGAACACAGCCCCCACGAATCGCGCGCGCCGCGCCCTGCTCGCCGCGGCCGCGGCCGCTGCCGCTGCGCCGCACGCTTTCGCCCAGAGCCAGGCGTCCGATCGGCCGGTCACGGTGATCGTCCCGTTCGCGGCCGGCGGCATCGCCGACCTCACCGTGCGGCTGGTCGCGCGGACGATGGGGCAGGCGCTCGACCAGCCGTTCGTGGTCGACAACCGGCCCGGCGCCGGCGGCATCGTCGCCACCAGCGCGGTCGTGAACGCCGCGCCGGACGGGCGCACGCTGCTGCTGCTCAGCAACGCCAACGCGATCAGCGCCACGCTGTTCCGCAAGCTGCCGTACGACGTCACGCGCGACCTGGCGCCGATCGGGACGCTCGGATTCTTCGACCTCGCGCTGTGCGTCGACGCCGGCTCGCGCTTCCGCGAACTGCCCGAGCTGCTCGCGTGGGCCCGCGCGAATCCGGGCAAGCTGACGATCGGCACGATCTCGATCGGCTCGACCCAGCATCTGGCGGCCGAGCTGTTCAAGTCGCGTGCGGGCATCGACGCGGTCGTGGTGCCGTACAAGGCGACGCCGGCGGTGCTGGGCGCAGTGCGCAGCGGCGAGATCGACCTCGCCTTCGAGATCCTCGGGCCCGCGCTGCCGCAGATCTCCGGCGGCGGGATCCGGCCGCTCGCGGTCACGTCGGCCCGCCGCAATCGCGTCCTCCCGACCACGCCAACGGTCCAGGAGGCCGGCGTGCGCAACTACGACGTGGCATCGTGGAACGCGCTGGCCGCGCCGGCGGGAACGCCCGCAGGCACCGTGCAGCGGCTCAATGCGGCGATCCGGACGGCGCTCACCACGCCGCAGGTGGCGCAACGGCTGCTCGAAATGGGCGTGCGACCGCAGGCGGGCACCCCGGCCGAGCTCGGCATCCTGCTGGAGGGCGAAATCCGGCGCTGGGCCGAGGCGATCGCGGTCGCGAAAGTCGAGCCGCAGTGACGCGCTACAGGATGTAGCGCGCCAGGTCCTCGCTGCGCGCCAGTTCGGCGAGCCGCGCGTCGACGAACGGCGCGTCGATCGTCACGGTCTGTCCGGCGCGGCGCGCCGCGCCGAACGAAACCTCCTCGAGCAGCTTCTCCATCACGGTGGAGAGCCGGCGCGCGCCGATGTTCTCGGTCTTCTCGTTGACCGCCGACGCGATCTCGGCCAGCCGGCGCACGCCGTCGGGCGTGAAGTCCAGCCGCACGTCCTCGGCCGCGAACAAGGCCTGGTACTGCTTGACGAGGCTCGCGTCGGTGTCGGCGAGGATGCGCACGAAGTCGTCGGCCGACAGCGACGCCAGCTCGACACGGATCGGCAGGCGGCCCTGCAGCTCGGGGATCAGGTCCGACGGCCGCGACAGGTGGAACGCTCCCGACGCGATGAACAGGACGTGGTCGGTGCGCACGACGCCGTAGCGCGTGTTCACTGCGGTGCCCTCGATCAGCGGCAGCAGGTCGCGCTGGACGCCCTGGCGCGACACGTCGGCGCCGTGCGTGTCGGCGCGCGACGCGACCTTGTCGATCTCGTCGATGAACACGATGCCGTTCTGCTCGACCGCAGCGAGCGCGCGCGCCCTGATCTCGTCCTCGTTGACCAGCCGGGCGGCCTCCTCGTCGGCCAGCTGCTTCATCGCGTCGCGGATCCGCAGCTTGCGCGCCTTGCGCCGGCCGGGCAGGTTCGCGAACAACGACTGCAGCTGCTGCGTCATCTCCTCCATGCCTGCCGGCCCCGCCAGCTCCATCGCCGGCATCGGCACCGAGAGCTCGATCTCGATCTCGCGGTCGTCCAGTTCGCCCTCGCGCAGCTTCTTGCGAAACTTCTGCCGCGTCGCCGAGTCCCCCGGCTCGCCCTCCGCGCCGCCGAAGCCGACATTGCGCGGCGGCGGCAGCAGCGCGTCGAGCACGCGGTCCTCGGCGGCGTCGAGCGCGCGCTGCTCGACCGCGCGCATTTCCTGCTCGCGCACCTGCTTGACCGCGAGCTCGGCGAGGTCGCGCACGATGGTGTCGACGTCGCGGCCGACGTAGCCGACCTCGGTGAACTTGGTCGCCTCGACCTTGATGAACGGGGCGTGGGCGAGGCGCGCCAGCCGGCGCGCGATCTCGGTCTTGCCGACGCCCGTCGGGCCGATCATCAGGATGTTCTTCGGCGTGATCTCCTGGCGCAGCGGCTC
>JANJTK010000021.1 GCA_024711155.1 Burkholderiaceae bacterium | reverse complement strand
GCGATGCGAACATGCGCCCACGCTAGCGACGCGTCGCGCCGGCAACAATTCGACCGAAGTCCTAGCGCCCGGCGCCTAAGCCCTGTGTCCTCGGCCCGCCGCGCTATCCTTGCCGCATGTCTTCGCGAATGAGGGTCCGCTACCGCGTCGAGTGCGCCGCCAACGGCATCGACGCGCGCGCGCAGGCACTCGCCGTCGAGCAGTCGGTCGAGATGCCGGTCGAGGCGGTCCGCGACTCGCGCGTGCTCGCCGAGGTAGTCGGCGAAGTGCTCGCCATCGACCCGCTGCCCGGCACGCCGCAACGCTTCGACGTCGTGCTCGCGCTCGCCGCGGAGACCGTCGGCGACGAACCGGGGCAGCTGATGAACATGCTGTTCGGCAATTGCTCGCTGCAGCCGGACGTCGCGCTGCTCGACGTGCAATTGCCCGACGCGATGCTGGACCGGCTGCCAGGCCCGCGCTTCGGCATCGACGGCTGGCGCGCCGCGGTCGGTGCCGCGGGGAGCCGTCGCGCGCTCAGCTGCACCGCGCTCAAGCCGCAAGGGCTGTCGGCGGGCGCGCTGGCCGATCTCGCGTACGCTTTCGCCCGCGCCGGGATCGACGTGATCAAAGACGACCACGGGCTGGCCGATCAGCCGGCGGCGCCGTTCGCGCAGCGCGTGCCGGCCGTGCAGCGCGCGATCGAGCGCGCCAACCGCGAAAAGGCGCAGGCCGGCGGCGCGCTCGCCAGCCACCGCACGCTGTATGCGCCGAGCCTGAGCGGCGGCCCGCAGCGCCTCGCGGCGCAGCTGCGCGTCGTGCGCGACGAGGGCGTCGGCGCTGCGCTCGCATGCCCGATGATCGTCGGCGTTCCGGCCTTCGTCGAGCTCGTGCGCGCGCAGGCCGGCGTGCCGATCGTCGCGCACCCCGCGCTCGCAGGCAGCGCGCGCATCGCGCCGGCGCTGCTGCTGGGGCGGCTGTTTCGCCTGTTCGGCGCCGACGCGACGGTGTTCCCGAACTGGGGCGGCCGCTTCAGCTACTCGCGCGACGAATGCCTCGCGATCGCGCGCCGCGCGCGCGAGCCGCTCGGGGCGCACGCGCCGATCCTGCCGGTTCCCGCCGGCGGCATGAGTGTCGAGCGCGTCGACGAGATGCTGCGGCACTACGGCGACGACACGCTGCTGCTGATCGGCGGCAACCTGCTCGCCGCCGGGGATGCGCTGCCGCAACGCGCGGCGGCCTTCGCCGCGCGCGTGGCGCGCGCCGCCGAGCCCGCCGCGCGCTGAACGGGACCAGGAGGAGCAGACGATGGACGACTCGCCGGTGCGCAAGGCGCTGCCGGGCTTTCGGTGGGAACGCGTGGAACGGCTGCGCTACAAGGCCGAGGGCAGCGCGCCGTTTCGCGCCGTCACGCGCCAGGTCCTGTTCGGCGGCGGCGAGCTGCGCAGCGAATGGCGCTACTTCGAGGTGGCGCCGGACGGCCACTCGACGCTCGAGCGTCACGAGCACGCGCACGCGGTGATGATCCTGCGCGGGCGCGGCCGCTGCCTGGTCGGCGCGCGCGTCCACGACGTGTCCGAGCACGACCTGGTCGAGGTGCCGCCGCTCGCGTGGCACCAGTTCCGCGCCGCGCCCGACGCGCCGCTCGGCTTCCTGTGCATGGTCGACCGCGAGCGCGACCGCCCGCAGCTGCCCGGCCCCGACGATCTCGCGGCGCTGCGCCGCATCCCCGAGGTCGCGTCCTTCATCCGCACCGGAGACGACGATGCCTGACCGTTTCGACGGCGCTGCCGCCGAGCCCATCGCGGCGCACGACGGCGCGCCGCTCCTGCAGCGCCGCGGCGACATGCTGCGCCTGACGCTCAACCGTCCCGCCGAGCACAACCGGATCGACCCGGCCGACATCGACGGGCTGCTCGCGCTGTTCGAGCGGCTCGCCGCCGACGGCAGCACCCGCGCGCTCGTGATCACCGGCGCCGGCGAGCGCACCTTCAGCTCCGGCTACACGCTGAGCGCGATCGGCAGCGCGCTCGACGACCGCTACGAGCGCGTGCTCGACACGCTCGAGGCGCTGCCGTTCTTCACCGTCGCCGCGCTCAACGGCAGCGTCTACGGCGGCGCCACCGACCTCGCGCTGTGCTGCGACCTGCGCATCGGCACGCCGGGCCTGAAGATGTTCGTGCCGGCCGCCGCCTTCGGCCTGCACTTCTACGCCGGCGGCATGCGCCGCTACGTGACGCGGCTCGGCCTGCCCGCGGCGAGCAAGCTGATGCTCACCGCGGCGGCGATCGAGTCCGACGAGATGCTGCGCATCGGCTTCCTCGGCGAGATCGTGCCGCGCGAGCAGCTGGGCGAGCGCGTCGAGGCCGTGCTCGAGCACTGCGCGCGCACCGTGCCCGCGACGGTCGCGCAGATGAAGCGCCACCTGCACGCGCTCGCCAACGCGGGCCTCGACAGCGACGCGGGCCGCGCCGCGCTCGCGTCGATCGCGGCCGCCTACGGCGACAGCCTCGCGTCGGACGCACTGCGCGAGCGGCTCGCGGCATCGGGTGCGCAGCGCCGCTGAGCACGACCCCGACAACGACCGCGGTTTGCGCGACGGCGTAGCATCGTCCTCATGGATCTCCGCCGCCGCGCCACCCTGCGCGCCGCCACCCTCGCCGGCGCGGCGCTCGCGCTTCCCGCCGCGCGCGCGACCACGACGCCGCCGGCGGCCGGCCCGTCAGGCGCGGCCCAGGCGGCGCGGCCGTTGCGCGTCACCGAAATCGCGCGCGGCCTCGAGCACCCGTGGTCGCTCGCCTTCCTGCCCGACGGCCGCATGCTCGTCACCGAACGCCCGGGACGGTTGCGCGTCGCGAGCCCGGACGGGCGGCTGTCGGCGCCGCTCGCGGGCGTGCCCACCGTTGTCGCGCAGGCGCAGGGCGGGCTGCTCGACGTCGCGCTCGGCCCCGCCTTCGCGCGCGACCGCGCGGTTTTCCTGTCGTTCAGCGACCCCGCGCCCGGAGGCGCGCGCACCGCGGTCGCGCGCGCCGAGTTCGTCGACGGCGCCGTTCCCGCGCTGCGCGCCGCGCGCACGAGCTTCGCGCAGCGGCCCGCAGTGCGCGGCGGCCACCACTTCGGTTCGCGCCTCGTGTTCGCGCGCGACGGCACACTGTTCGCCACGCTCGGCGACCGCTTCGGCCACCGCGAGCGCGCGCAGGCGCTCGACGACCACCTCGGCAAGATCGTGCGCATCCGCGCCGACGGCTCCGTTCCCCCCGACAACCCGGTCGTCGGGCGCGCGGGCGCGCTGCCCGAGATCCACTCGTACGGACACCGCAACGTCCAGGGCGCCGCGCTGCACCCCGCGACCGGCCGGCTGTGGACGAACGAGCACGGCCCGCAGGGCGGCGACGAAGTCAACGTCGAACGGCCCGGCGCCAACTACGGCTGGCCGGTGATCACCTCGGGGCGCGAGTACGTGACGGGGTTCCGGATCGGCGATGGCACCGAGCGCAGCGACGTCGTGCCCCCCGCGTGGCAGTGGACCCCGTCGATCGCGCCGTCGGGCATGGCGTTCTGCACCGGCGACCGCTACCCGGGCTGGCGCGGCCATCTGTTCGTCGGCTCGCTGAAATTCCGCTTGCTCGCGCGGCTCGAACTCGACGGCGAGCGCGTGGTGCGCGAGGAGCGGCTGCTCCCCGACCTCGGCGAGCGCGTGCGCGACGTGCGGGAAGGCCCCGACGGGCTGCTGTACCTGCTCACCGACGAGGACAATGGACGACTGCTCAGGCTCGACCCCGAATGACCGACGCGCCCTCCGACACCCCCTCCGACGATCCCATCCGGCATGATGACGACGGCCGCAACGGCGTGTTCTTCATCGAACGCGACGGCCGCCGCGTCGCCGAGCTGACCTACGCGCGCGAAGGCGAGGCCGCGATCGTCGACCACACCTGGGTCGACCCGCAGCTGCGCGGCGGCAAGGCCGCGCGCCGCCTCGTCGAAGCGGTCGTCCAGTGGGCGCGCGCCGAGCACCTTCGAATCGTGCCGACCTGCTCGTACGTGAGAGTCGTGCTCGCGCGCACCGCAGAATACGCCGACGTGCGCTGAACGCTCGCCACCCTGGCCACCGACCTCGGCCGTGCGGACGATGTCGTCGCGCGCGCTTGCCCGATAGAGTGACCCCGAGACCCGGTCCGCGTTCGCGTGGCCGCCCGTCAACCTGCGGGGCGCCGCACGCAAGATACTAGTGCTTTACGCTACTAACGTCTTGAGTTATCATCTGCCGTGATCCAGTCGTTCGCCGACAAGCGGACCGCCGCCGTGTTCGATGGCCGTCACGTCACGAGCCTGCCTTCTTCGATCCAGCCCGCGGCACGCCGCAAACTGAAGATGCTGGACTCTGCCTGCTCGCTGGACGATCTGCGCGTTCCCCCAGGAAACCGGCTGGAATCCCTGGCGGGCAATCGCCGCGGAATGCTCAGCATCAGGATCAACGACCAATGGCGGATCTGTTTCGCGCGGGATGGAAGGGATGCTCATGACGTCACGATCGTCGATTACCACTGAACGCAGGAGCGCGCGAGTGATCGAACGCGGCAAGGTTCGAGCCACCGACTTCTCGGGCATCGTCTCGGGCCGCCGGCTCCATTCGGTGCATCCGGGCGAGGTGTTGCTGAAGGAATTCATCGAACCGATGGGGATCACACGCTATCGAGTCGCCGCGAACATCGGAGTACCGCAGCGCCGGATCGACCTGATCTGTCGCGGCGAATCGGCGGTCAGCGCCGGCATCGCGCTGCGACTCGCGCAGCTGTTCGGCACTTCGGCGCAATTCTGGATGAACCTGCAGGCCCAGCACGAGCTCGAACAGACCGAGCGCGCATCCGGAGACCGGATCAGAGCCGCAGTGGTGCCGCTTCCCGCCCGCCTCACCCGCGCCGGAAGCGGTAGATCGCCTGCGTCGCCCGCAGCGCCGGCGCCGTCCGCACCGGTTTCCCGTCGCACAGGAACGCGCGCGCCGTGATCTTCAGCCCGAGCCCCGCGAGGAAGTCCTCGAAATCGCGCACCGTCGTCATGTGCAGGTTCGGCGTGTCGTACCACGCGTAGGGCAGCTCGCGCGACACCGGCATGCGCCCGCGCAGGATCGACCACGCATGGCGCCAGTGCCCGAAGTTCGGCAGCGACACGATGCCCTCGCGGCCGACCTCGCTCATCTCGCGCAGCACGCGCTCGGTGCGATGCGTCATCTGGATCGCCATCGACAGCACCACCACGTCGAAGGCCGGGGCGTGGAACATCCCGAGCCCGGCCTCGATGTCCTGCTGGATCACGTCGACGCCGGCGCGCAGGCACGCGAGCACCTGCGCATCCTCGATCTCGACGCCGTAGCCGCGGCAGCGCTTCGCCGACTGCAGGTGCGCGAGCAGCGCGCCGTCGCCGCAGCCCAGGTCGAGCACGTGCGAACCGGGCGCGATCCACTGCGCGATCAGCGCCAGGTCGGGGCGCAATCCGTTGCTCACCGCGCGCCCTCCTGCGACGGCAGCGCCTCGCGCGCCGCCCCCCCGTCCTGCACCCGCGCGTGTACGCGCTCGAACCAGGCGCGCATCGCCGCCATGTATTGCGGGTCGTCGAGCAGGAACGCGTCGTGGCCGTGCGGCGCGTCCACCTCGGCGTAGGTGACGCGGCGGCCGTTGGCGAGCAGCGCCTCGACGATCTCGCGGCTGCGCGCCGGCGCGAAGCGCCAGTCGGTCGTGAACGAGACGACGAGGAAGTCCGCCTGCGCCGGCGCCAGCGCGCGCGCCAGGTCGCCGCCGTGCGCGAGCGCCGGGTCGAAGTAGTCGAGCGCGCGCGTGATCAGCAGGTAGGTGTTGGCGTCGAAGTAGCTCGAGAACTTCTCGCCCTGGTAGCGCAGGTACGACTCGATCTCGAACTCGACGTCGAAGGTGAAGCGGTAGTCGTTGCGCAGCACCGTGTCGGTCGCGTGGCGGCGCAGCGCGCGGCCGAACTTCTCGCCCATCGCGTCGTCGGACAGGTAGGTGATGTGGCCGATCATCCGCGCCACCTGCAGCCCGCGCGCCGGCACCACGCCGTGGTCGTAGAAGCGCCCGCCGTGGAACTCGGGGTCGGTCAGGATCGCGCGCCGCGCGACCTCGTTGAACGCGATGTTCTGCGCCGACAGCTTCGGCGCCGTCGCCACCGCCACGCAGTGCGCGACGCGCTGCGGATACAGCGTCGTCCACGCGAGCGCCTGCATGCCGCCGAGGCTGCCCCCCATCACCGCCGCGAAGCGTTCGATGCCCAGCGCGTCGGCGAGCCGCGCCTGCGCGTGCACCCAGTCCTCGACCGTCAGCACCGGGAAGTCGGGGCCCCAGGGCCTGCCGGTGGCCGGATTCGTGCTCATCGGCCCGGTCGAGCCGACGCAGCTGCCCAGGTTGTTGACCCCGACGACGAAGAAGCGCTCGGTGTCGAGCGGCTTGCCGGGGCCGACCATGTTGTCCCACCAGCCGAGCTCGTCGGGCCGGTCGGCGTAGACGCCGGCGACGTGGTGCCCCGCGTTGAGCGCGTGGCACACCAGCACCGCGTTCGAGCGCGCCGCGTTCAGCGTTCCGTAGGTCTCGTAGACGAGCTCGTAGCCGGCGATCGAGGCGCCGCTGCGCAGCGCGAGCGGCGCGTCGAAGCGCTGGCGGCGCGGCTCGACCACGCCGACCGAGCCGGGCGTCGTCGCGGGCGGAGTTCGATCTGGCTGCTTCAACGACACGGGCGGCGTGCAGGCGCCGGAAAACGAAAAGCCCGACCTGCTTGCTGGCGGGTCGGGCTCGCTCGGGCGCGCACCGGTGGCCGCTTTAGCCGTACTTGTTACGCGCCCGCAAGCTGATCCTCAAATCGGCGCGATGAGACGGGCGCAAAGGTAAGCCGGAGCGCAGCGGCCTGTCAAATCGCGGGCGATCGCCGCGCCCGGCCCGCAGGCCCTTGTAGTCGCAGTCGCCGCGGAGGGTGCCGCTGTCACGCAGTTCGCGCACGTCGAGTCGCTTGCGGAACGCGGCGAACTCCCGGAGCGCCTGTTCGACCAGTTCGCGCTTGGTCCGGATCCGGCTCAGCGCGAGCGCCTCGCGCACGAGTTCGTCATCGAGAACGATGTTGGTGCGCATCGCAATACACCTCCTTGTGTGTGTTGTCGATGGCCTTGGCGATGCTGTCGAGTCAGGTCCTCGGCCGACCCGTCGGATCGAGGTGACGCGCGGCCGTCCGGAACCCTGGATCCCGCCCAGGCCCCCCCCGGACTAGCGAGTAGCGCGCCCCAGAAGGTAAGTGAGCGCCAGCGTCGGCAGGGTTGCGCCGAGCGCCGGCGACACCGTCGGCAGCAGGTGGAAGAGCGCCACCCCGAGCACCCAGATCACGACCGCCCCGCGATCGACGCGCCGCGTGCCCACCAGCGCGGCCACGTCGCTGCGGCCGCCGAGCCGCCCCAGGATCACGCCGTACAGCGGCACGAAGACCGAGCTCAGCGTCAGCAGGAACGGCTCCAGGCTGTGCATCGGCAGCACCAGCGCGAGCGCCGTGCACAGCGCGGCGAGCACCAGCCCCCACTGGCGCGCGGTCCAGCCCGGCGCCAGGCTGTGGCCCGCCACCGAACCCGAGTAGAGGTCGCCGTAGGCGTTGTCGAGTTCGTCGATCAGGATCAGCCCGAGCGCGATCAGCCCGCCCTGCGCGAGCAGCAGCGCCCCGACCAGGTCCGCCGACGGCGTCGTCAGCGCCACCAGCACACCGAGCGCGTAGCACCACGCGTTGGCGATCGCGTACCCGAGCCAGGTGCCGCGCAGCGCCTCGGAGCCGCTGCGGCCGTGGCGCGAGAAGTCGGCTACCAGCGGCAGCCAGGACACCGGCATCGCGATGACGAGGTCCAGCGCCCCCATCGTGCTCATCCCGCCGGCGCCCGCGCGGTTCCAGATCGCGTCCCAACCCTGCGCCTGCGCCTTGCCCAGGAACTGCCACGACAGCCACAACAGCGACAGGATCACCAGCGGCAACCCGAAGCGCCCGATGAACTTGCGCACCAGCCCCACCATCGAGCCGGCGAGCAGCGCCATCAGCAGCAGGCCGAACGCCAGCGTCGCCAGCACCAGCGGCAGCGAGAGCGCCGGCGCGGCCGCGACGGCGGCCGGCGCGGCGCTGGCC
>JANJTK010000245.1 GCA_024711155.1 Burkholderiaceae bacterium | reverse complement strand
GCGCGGCTGCGCAGCGCGACGGCCATCGCTGGCGCGCACGTGCCTCGGCCATCCTCACCGGTGTCCAGACTGTCCTGGCCGACGACCCGCAACTCACCGTCCGGCTCGATGCACCGCATGCGGCGCCGCTGCGTGTCATCGCCGATACCCACCTGCGCACGCCGACGACGGCGCGCCTGCTGCATGACGGCGGCCCGCACGTGCTGATCGCCTGCAGCCAGGCGGCTGAGTTTGGTCGTCGCCGTGCGCTCGAAACGGCGGGCGCCGAAGTCGTCGCGCTGCCACAGGCCGGCGCGCACCTCGACCTGCACGCATTGATGTCGTTGCTGGCGCAACGCCACGTTAACGAACTGCATGTCGAAGCGGGTGCATCGCTGGCCGGCGGCCTGTTGCACGCGGGCCTGGTCGACGAATGCGTGCTGTACCAATCACACGCATTGCTCGGCGCCGACGCGCGGCCACTGTTTGTCGACACGTTCGCCGCCATGATGCATTGGACACTGGTCGACGAACGCCGCATCGGGCCGGATCGTCGGCTCGTTCTGCGCCCCAAGCACGGAGATTGATCATGTTCACCGGACTCGTCGAAGCCACCGGCCGCGTTGCCGCGATCGAAACACAGGGCGGCGATGTGCGCTTGCGCATCACCTCGGACACGCTCGGCTTCGCCGACGTGCAGCTCGGCGACAGCATCGCCGTGAACGGCGTCTGCCTGACCGTGGTCGGCTTCGACGCGCAGGGTTTCGACGCCGACGTTTCAACCGAAACCCTGGCACGCACGACCCTCGGTGCATGGTCGGTCGGACGCCTGGTGAACCTGGAGAAGTCGCTGCGCTTCGGCGACCGCGTCGGCGGGCACCTGGTCAGCGGTCATGTCGATGGCGTTGGTCGCGTCCTCTCGATTGCGCCCGATGCCCGCGCCACGCGCTGGCGTTTCACGCTGCCGCGCGTGTTGTCGCGCTTCGTCGCCGAGAAAGGTTCGATCGCGATCGATGGCGTCAGCCTCACCGTCAACGCGGTCGGCGACGAACACGTCGAGGTCGCGCTGATCCCGCACACGCAGACCGTCACCGCCTTCGCCGAAACCGCCGTCGGCAGTGCCGTGAACCTCGAGGTCGACCTGCTCGCGCGTTATCTCGATCGTTTGCAGACCGGGCCG
>JANJTK010000220.1 GCA_024711155.1 Burkholderiaceae bacterium | reverse complement strand
ACGATCGGGCGCCGCGACTTCGCGCAGCAGGAGCCGGTCGCGGCCGCGTCCGCCGCGCAGGCGGTGGCGGCGTTCAACCGGGCGCTGGCGCGCCTGCTCGACGAAGCGCAGGCCTGGGTGCTGGCGCAGGCCGCGCAGCATCCCGCGCGCTGATTCGCGCGCCGTGCTGCGCGGCGCACCGCGCTGCGCGCGCCGCCGGCGCCTCGGGTGGCTCAGGTGCCTCAGGTGCCTCAGGTGCCTCGGGCGCGCGACGACGGCAGCAGCAGTGCGCTCACCGCCCAGGTGATCAGGCTGTAGACCAGCGCGGCGAGCATCGCCCAGCCGAAGCTGCGCACGTGCAGCCCGTCGAGCATCCACGCCGCGAGCCAGAACAGGAAGCCGTTGATCACGAAGGTGAACAGGCCGAGCGTCAGCAGGTTCACCGGCAGCGTCAGCACGATCAGCACCGGGCGGATCACCGCGTTGAGCAGGCCCAGCACCAGCACCGCCAGCAGCGCCGAGCCGAAGCTCGCGACGTTCACCGCCGGTATCAGCCACGTCACCAGCAGCAGGCTCGCCGCATTGATGGCCCAGGCAAGGATCAGCATCATCGCAGGCCTCCCGCCGCGCGCGGTCACTTGACCAGCAGCACGGGCACTTTCGAGATTTCAGACACGCGCTTGGCGACCGACCCGATCAGCAGGTCCTTCAGGGCGCTGCGCCCCTTCGATCCCAGCACCAGCAGGTCGAACCCCCCCTGCTCGGCGGCCGCCGCGATCTCGCTGGCGACGTGACCGGTGCGGATGACCATGTCGTGCGCGACGCCGGCCTCGTCGAGGCGCTTGCGCGCCGCGGCCAGGTCCTGCTCGCTGAGCTCGCGCAGGTAGTCGTCGACCGCTTGCTTGCCGACGAAGCGCTGCGCGTGCCGCAGCGCGGTGTCGTCGTGCACGCTGATCAGCGTGACCGTCCCGCCTTCCGACAACCGGCCGATCAGCCCGATCGCGTAGTCGACCGCGCGCAGCGCGTTGTCCGATCCGTCGGTGGCGACGAGCAGCTTCATGTGGATTCCGATGCGAAGGGGCAGGCTCAGGCGGTTGCCGGACGGGACAGGAGCTTCTGCAACTCGCCCGACTGGAACATCTCCTGCATGATGTCCGATCCGCCGACGAACTCGCCGCCGACGTAGAGTTGCGGAATCGTCGGCCAGTTCGCGTATTCCTTGACCGCCTGCCGCACCTGCTCGTCCTCGAGAACGTTGACGGTGACGAGGTTCGTGACCCCGCAGGCCTTCAGGATCTGGACCGCGCGGCCCGAGAAGCCGCACTGCGGGAATTCGGCGGTGCCCTTCATGAACAGCACCACCGGGTGTTCGGTGACAGTCTTAGCGATGAATGCCCTGGCGTCCATGGGAGCCCTTCCGGAAACGGAGTGTGGATGCGAAACGCCGTTGCCGGCACGAGCCCGATTCTAGGAACGACGCGCAGCCAGCGTCAAACCGGGGTCATTCGTCGTCGCGCCGGCGGCGAGGGCGGGTGGCGGCGAGGGCGGGTGGCGGCACGGCGGGGCGGGGTCACGCGGGGGCGCGGCCTGCGGTGACACGCTCGAGTCTGGCGGCGTCGCGTGCGGTGGCGACCTCGCGCAGGCCCGCGGCGTCGAGCAGCGCGCGCACCGCGCCGCCCTGGTCGTGGCCGTGCTCGAGCAGCAGCCAGCCGCCCGGGCGCAGGCGATGCGGGGCGCCTTCGGCGATGCGGCGCAGCGCGTCGAGGCCGTCGTCGCCCGCGACGAGCGCGCCCTGCGGCTCGAAGCGCAGGTCGCCTTCGCGCAGGTGCGGATCGCCGGCGCGCACGTACGGCGGGTTCGACGCGACGACGTCGAAGCGCTCGTCGTGCGCGAGGGCGCTCCACCAGTCGCCCGCGCGCAACTGCAGGCGGCCGCAAGCGAGCGCGGTGGGCGCGAGCCGCTGCGCGTTGCGCCGCGCGACCGCCAGCGCCTCGGCGCAGGCGTCGGTTGCGATCACGCGCAGGTCCTCGCGTTCGCAGGCGAGACTCACCGCGATCGCGCCGCTGCCGGTGCCGAGGTCGAGCACGTACGCGCCCGCAGGTGCGCGTGCGAGCGCCAGCTCGACCAGCAACTCGGTCTCGGGCCGCGGGATCAGCACCGCGGGCGACACTTCGAACCGGCGGCCGAAGAACTCGCGCGCCCCGCACAGGTAGGCCACCGGCTCTCCGGCGCGCCGGCGCCGCGCCAGCTCGCGAAAGGCGGCGGCCACCCCGTCCTGCGCCGGCTCGTCGCCGTGCGCGAGCAGCCACTCGCGGCGGCGCCCGCTCGCCCGTTCGAGCAGTGCGCGCGCCTCGAGCCGCGGCAAGTCGCTCGCAGCCGCGAGCTGCTCCCAGGTCGGCGCGGGGCCGCCGGCCGCGGCGGTCACGCCGCCTCCCCGCCGGTCACGCGGCGTCCTCGTCCGTCACGCGGCCTCCTCGCCCCTCACGCCGCCTCCTCGCCGAGTTCGGCGAGCAGTTGCGCCTGGTGCTCTGCGGCGAGCGCGGCGATCAGTTCGTCGAGCTCGCCGTCCATCACCTGCTGCAACTTGTACAGCGTCAGGTTGATCCGGTGGTCGGTGACGCGTCCCTGCGGGAAGTTGTAGGTGCGGATCCGCTCGGAACGGTCGCCCGAGCCGATCAGCGACTTGCGCTGCGCGGCCTCGCGCGCCTGCGCTTCGCGCATTCGCCGGTCCTTCAGCCGCGTCGCCAGCACCTGCATGGCGCGCTCGCGGTTGCGGTGCTGCGAGCGGTCGTCCTGGCACTCGACGACGATGCCGGTGGGCAGGTGGGTGAGGCGCACCGCCGACTCGGTCTTGTTCACGTGCTGGCCGCCCGCGCCCGAGGCGCGGAAGACGTCGACGCGGATCTCGTCGGCGGGGATGTCGACCTCGCCGACCTCGTCGGCCTCGGGCATCACCGCTACCGTGCAGGCGGAGGTGTGGATGCGGCCCTGCGCTTCGGTCTCGGGAACGCGCTGGACCCGGTGACCGCCGGACTCGAACTTCAGCCGCGAGTACGCGCCGTCGCCGGCGAGGCGCACGATCACCTCCTTGTAGCCGCCGAGCTCGGACTCGCTCGCCGACAGGATCTCGGCCTGCCAGCGCTGGCGCTCGGCGTAGCGCAGGTACATCCGCAGCAGCGCGCCGGCGAACAGCGCCGATTCGTCGCCGCCGGTGCCGGCGCGGATCTCGAGCAGCACGTTGCGCTCGTCGTTCGGGTCGCGCGGCAGCAGCAGACGCTGCAGCTGCGCCTCCTGCGCGCGCGCGCGCGCCTGCGCTGCCTGCGCCTCGTCGTCGGCGAACTCGCGCAGTTCGGGGTCGGCTCGCATCTGCTCCGCCGCGCGCAGGTCGGCGACCGCGCGCTTCCACTCGCCGAAGCAGCCGACCACCTGCGAGAGCTCGGAGTGCTCGCGGCTGGCGCGGCGGAACGCGTCGAGGTCGCGCGCGGCGTCCTCGCTCGACAGCAGCAGGTTGACTTCGGCCAGGCGACGTTCGAGCTGCTCGAGCCTGGCCTGCATCGAGGCCTTCATGCCCGGCGCCCCGCCTAGTCGCTCGACTCGCCGGGCGCGCCTTCGTCGGCTGCCGTCGCGCCTGCGGGGCCGAAGCGCTCGGGCAGCAGGTGATCGACGATCGACAGCACCTGATCGCGTTGCGCTTGCGGCCCGTGCAGCAGCGCGCTGGGGCCGTGCAGGAACTTGCCGGTGAGCGCGTGGGCAAGTTGCTCGATCACCTGCCCGGGCGGCTCGCCGCGTGCCAGTGCGCGCCGGGCGCGCTCGAGTTCGGCCTGGCGGATCGCGTCGCCGCGCGCGTGCAGCGCGCGGATCGCCGGCACTGCCTGGCGCGTCGACAGCCATTGCATGAACGCGTCGACGCGAGTCTCGATGATCGCCTCGGCCTGCGCGACCGCCGCGCGGCGGTTCTCCTGGCCGGCGGCGACCTGGCGGCCCAGGTCGTCGATCGTGTACAGGAAGACGTCGTCGAGGCGCGCGACCTCGGCTTCGATGTCGCGCGGCACGGCCAGGTCGACCATGAAGATCGGCCTGCGCCGGCGCGCGCGCGTCGCGCGCTCGACCATTCCGAGCCCGATGATCGGCAGCGAGCTCGCGGTGCACGACACCACGATGTCGAAGGTGTCGAGCCGCTCGGGCAGTTCGGCCAGCCGCAGCGTCCCGGCGCCGAAGCGCTGCGCGAGCCGCTGTGCGCGCTCGAGCGTGCGGTTGGCGACGACGATCGCCTTCGGGTGCTGCGCCGCGAAGTGGGTGGCCGCGAGTTCGATCATCTCGCCGGCGCCGACGAACAGCACGCGCGTCTCGCGCAGGTCCTCGAAGATGCGACGCGCGAGCCGCACCGCGGCGGCAGCCATCGACACCGACTGCGAGCCGATCTCGGTGGTGCTGCGCACTTCCTTGGCGACCGCGAACGAGCGCTGGAACAGCTGGTGCAGGTGCGAACCGAGCGCGCCGGCCTCGTGCGCCACGCGCGCGGCCTGCTTCATCTGGCCCAGGATCTGCGGCTCGCCGAGCACCATCGAGTCGAGTCCGGCGGCGACGCGGAAGGCGTGCCGCACGGCGTCGCCGTTGGGCAGCGCGTACAGGTGCGAATGCAGCCCGGCTTCCTCGAGCTCGTTGCGACCGTCGAGCCAGCCGGCAATCTCGACCTGCGCGTCGTGCGGTGCGCGCGTCGCGCAGTAGATCTCGGTGCGGTTGCAGGTGGACAGGATGGCCGACTCGGGAGCCACCGGCGCCAGCCGCTCGCGCAGATCCAGCAGCGCCGCGCGCAGCGTTTCGCCCGGGAACGACACGCGCTCGCGCAGCGCGAGCGGCGCGGTCTGGTGGTTCAATCCGAGCGTGAGGAGTTGCATAACCGATTGAATTTCATCGGATTATAGCTGCCGCCCGGCGCCGGGTCAGTCGGCGTGCGCGCCCAGGAACTGGCGGTAGGCCGGGTGCTGGCTCTCGTCGCGATGGGGGTAGCCCAGCGTCGCGAGAAACTCGCGGAAGCGCTTCTTCTCGCCCGCCGGCACCTGGATGCCGACCAGGATGCGCCCGTAGTCGGCGCCGTGGTTGCGGTAGTGGAACAGCGAGATGTTCCAGTTCGGACTCATGCTGGACAGGAAACGCATCAGTGCGCCCGGGCGCTCGGGGAACTCGAAGCTGTAGAGCAGTTCGTTCCTGGCCAGCGGGGAGTGGCCGCCCACCATGTGCCGCAGGTGCAGCTTGCCGAGTTCGTCGTCGGTCAGGTCGAGCGTCGCGAAGCCGGCGCCCTCGAAGGCGGCGGCGATCTGCGCGGCCTCGCCCGGGAGCGAGATCTGGATGCCGACGTAGACGTGGGCCACCTTCGGGTCCGCGATCCGGTAGTTGAACTCGGTGACGTTGCGCGGGCCGATGGTTTCGCAGAAGCGGCGGAAGCTCCCGCGCTCCTCGGGGATGCTCACCGCGAACACCGCCTCGCGCTTCTCGCCGATCTCGGCGCGCTCGGACACGAAGCGCAGGCGGTCGAAGTTCATGTTGGCGCCGGAGGCGACCGCGACCAGGGTCTGGTTGTGCAGCCCGTCGCGCTCGACGCAGGCCTTCAGGCCGGCCACCGACAACGCGCCGGCCGGCTCCAGGATCGAGCGGGTGTCCTGGAACACGTCCTTGATCGCGGCGCAGATCGCGTCCGTGTCGACCAGCACCACGTCGTCGAGCAGCTTGCGGCACAGGCGGAAGGTCTCTTCGCCGACCTTCTTCACTGCGGTGCCGTCCGAGAACAGGCCGACGTCGTGCAGTTCGATGCGCCGGCCGGCGCGCATCGAGCGCGCCATCGCGTCGGAGTCGGCGGTCTGCACGCCGATCACGCGCACGTCGGGCCGCACCTGCTTGACGTACGCGGCGACGCCGGCGGCGAGCCCGCCGCCGCCGATCGCGACGAAGATCGCGTGGATCGGCCCCGGGTGCTGGCGCAGGATCTCCATACCGATCGTGCCCTGGCCGGCGATCACGTCCGGGTCGTCGAACGGGTGCACGAAGGTCAGTTTCTCGCGCGCCTGCTGGGCCAGCGCGGCGGTGGCCGCGTCTCTGTACGACTCGCCGGCCAGCACCACCTCGCCGCCGAGCGCGCGCACGGCGTCGACCTTGACCTGCGGGGTGGTCACCGGCATCACGATGACGGCGCGGCAGCCGAGCCGGCGCGCCGCCAGCGCCACGCCCTGCGCGTGGTTGCCGGCCGAGGCCGCGATGACGCCGCGCCCGAGCTGCCCCGGGTCGAGGCGGGCCATCCGGTTGTAGGCGCCGCGCAGCTTGAACGAGAACACCGGCTGCACGTCCTCGCGCTTGAGCAGCACGCGGTTCGAGAGCCGCGCGGACAGCGTCCCGGCCGGCTCGAGCGGCGTTTCGCGGGCGACGTCGTAGACCTTCGCCGTGAGGATGCGTTTCAGGTAGTCGATGGGCATGGGCCGGCCGATTCTACCGTTCCCGGGGGCCCGCGCGCTGCACCGCTGATAGACTGGCCGGCCGATGGAAGCCTTCGCCCGCGCCCTGGTCGACTGGTTCGCGCTGCCCGAGAACGGCCTGTCGACCGTGTTCGTGGTCGCGTTCGTGTCGGCCACGCTGCTGCCGATGGGTTCGGAGCCGGCGGTGTTCGGCTTCGTCAAGCTCAATCCGGACCGTTTCTGGCTCGCGGTGACCGTCGCCACGGCGGGCAACACGCTGGGCGGGGCGCTGAACTACTGGCTCGGTCTCGGCGTTCACGAGGCGGTGGCGCGCGGCAAGCGCACGGTGCACCTGGCCTGGCTGCAGCGGCTCGGCCCGAAGGCGCTGCTGCTGTCCTGGCTCCCGGTGGTCGGCGATCCGCTGTGCGCGGTTGCCGGCTGGCTGAAGTTGCCGTTCTGGCCGAGCGTCGGCTGGATGGCGATCGGCAAGTTCCTGCGCTACGTGGCGATGACCGGGGCGCTGATGTGGGTGCCCGACCACTGGTGGGAGGCGCTGGTGCGCCCGTTCTCGGGCGGGTAGGCGCACGACGGATCCCGGATGGGCCGACCCGGCGCAGGGATGCGGCGGGCCGGTCGCCGGGGTCGGATAGAATCGCCGCTCCGATGGACGTTCCGATCACCGCACGGGTTCCCGCCTCGCGCACGGACCCGGCCGCCGACGCCGGCGCTCCGGCTGGCGGCGAGGCGCGCTTGCGCGAGATCCCCTACAACTACACGTCGTTCTCCGATCGCGAGATCGTCATCCGGCTGCTCGGCCAGGAGGGCTGGAGCATCGTCGGCGAGTTGCGCGCCGAGCGCCGCACCGGGCGTTCCGCGCGCATGCTCTACGAAGTGCTCGGCGACATCTGGGTGGTGCGGCGCAACCCGTACCTGCAGGACGATTTGCTCGCCGACGCGAAGCGTCGGCGTCTGCTGGTCGAGGCGCTGCATCACCGGATCGCCGAGATCGAGCGGCGGCGCGCGCTCGACCTGAGCGAGCGCGCCGGCAGCGACGCCGACGAGCGCAGCGCGCGGGTGAGCCGCCTGGTCGAACTCGCGCGCAACGCAGTCGCGAGCTTCGAGGGCGACTGCGAGCGCACCGCGCAGCTGCGCGAACGCGTGCAGCGGCGGCTTGCGCGCCACACCGCGCGCGACAACGTCCGCTTCGACCCGGCGAGCCGCGTTGCGCACGTCACCGACGCGACCGACTGGCGGGTCGAGTATCCGTTCGTGGTGCTTGCGCCCGACAGCGAAGCCGAGGTCGCGGCGCTGGTCGCCGGCTGCGTCGAGCTGGGCCTGACGATCATCCCGCGCGGCGGCGGCACCGGCTACACCGGCGGCGCCATTCCGCTCACGCCGATGTCGGCGGTGATCAACACCGAGAAGCTGGAGCGGATGGGCGAAGTCGAGGCGACGCGCCTGCCCGGGGTCGAGCACGAGGTGCCGACCGTCCTCACCGAGGCCGGCGTGGTCACGCGCCGCGTCACCGATGCCGCCGAGCGCGCCGGGGTGGTGTTCGCGGTCGATCCGACTTCGCTCGACGCGTCCTGCGTCGGGGGCAACGTCGCGATGAACGCCGGCGGCAAGAAGGCCGTGCTGTGGGGGACCGCGCTCGACAACCTGGCCTGGTGGCGGATGGTCGATCCGGACGGCAACTGGCTCGAGGTGACGCGCGTCGCGCACAGCCTGGGCAAGATCCACGAGGCGCCGGTCGCGGTGTTCGACCTCGCGTGGTACGCGCCCGCGCAGCTCGGCGCCGGCGGCGTCATGCGCGGCGCGCCGATCCGCAGCGAGCGGCTCGAGATCGAGGGGCGGCGCTTCCGCAAGCCCGGGCTGGGCAAGGACGTGACCGACAAGTTCCTGGCCGGCCTGCCGGGCGTCCAGAAGGAGGGCTGCGACGGCATCGTCACCTCGGCGCGCTGGGTCCTGCACCGGATGCCGAACAACGTGCGCACGGTCTGCCTCGAGTTCTTCGGGCAGCCGCGCGACGCGGTGCCGGCGATCGTCGAGATCAAGGACTGGCTCGACGCCCGTCCGGGCGGCGCGATCCTCGCGGGCCTCGAGCACCTCGACGAGCGCTACCTGCGCGCAGTCGGCTACACGACCAAGTCGCGCCGTGGCGGGCTGCCGAAGATGGTGCTGATCGGCGACGTCGTCGGCGACGACGACGACGCGGTCGCACGCGCGAGCGCGCACGTCGTGCGGGTGGCCAACCGGCGCGGCGGCGAGGGTTTCGTCGCGGCGTCGCCCGACGCGCGCAAGGCGTTCTGGGCCGACCGGGCGCGCACCGCGGCGATCGCGCGCCACACCAACGCGTTCAAGGTCAACGAGGACGTCGTCATTCCGCTGCCGCGGATGGGCGAATACACCGATGGCATCGAGCGCATCAACATCGAGCTGTCGACGAAGAACAAGCTGGCGATGCTCGACGCGCTCGAGCGGCTGTTGAGCGACGAGGAACACCTGCCGCGTCCCGCGGTTCCCGAGCGCGCCGAGGCGGCCGACGAGTCGCTGGCGTCGGGGCGGCGCAGCCAGGCGCTCGAGCTGGTCGACGGCGTGCGCCGGCGCTGGAGCGCGCTGCTCGCGAAGATCGACGCGCCGCTGGCGCAGTTCGCGGGCGAGCTCGACGCGCTCGGCCTCGGGCACCTGCGCGCGCGGCTCGCCGAGCGGCTGGAACAGGAGCCGGACGCGACGCTGTTCCGCGTGCTGCAGGACCGCACGATCCGCGTTTCGTGGAAGACCGAGGTGCGCAAGCCGCTCGCCGACGTGTTCTCGGGCCTCGCCTTCGCGCCGCTGCTCGACGCCATCGACGCGCTGCACCGGCGGATCCTGCGCGGGCGCGTGTTTGTGGCGCTGCACATGCATGCCGGCGACGGCAACGTGCACACCAACATTCCGGTGAACTCCGACGACTACGCGATGCTCAAGGAGGCCGAGGCGGCGGTCGCGCGCATCATGGCGCTGGCCAGGTCGCTCGGCGGCGTGATCTCGGGCGAGCACGGCATCGGCATCACGAAACTCGAGTTCCTCACCGACGCCGAGCTGGCGGAGTTCCGGGCCTGGAAGCGCCGCGTCGACCCGGACGGCCGCTTCAACCGCGGCAAGCTGCTCGACGACCCGGCGCTGCCAGGCGACCTGCGCAACGCCTACACGCCCAGCTTCGGCCTGATGGGCGCCGAGTCGCTGATCCTGAAGGCGTCCGACATCGGGTCGATCGCCGACTCGGTCAGCAACTGCCTGCGCTGCGGCAAGTGCAAGCCGGTGTGCTCGACGCACGTCCCGCGCGCGAACCTGCTCTACTCGCCGCGCAACAAGATCCTCGCGACCTCGCTGCTGGTCGAGGCGTTCCTGTACGAGGAGCAGACCCGGCGCGGCGTGTCGGTGCGCCACTGGGACGAGTTCTCCGACGTCGCCGACCACTGCACCGTGTGCCACAAGTGCTTCGCGCCGTGCCCGGTCGACATCGACTTCGGCGACGTGTCGATGAACATGCGCAACCTGCTGCGCAAGATGGGCCGCAAGAAGTTCAATCCCGGCAACGCGGCGGCGATGTTCTTCCTGAACGCGACCGATCCGGACACGATCCGCGTCACGCGCGCCGCGATGGTCGGGGTCGGCTATCGCGCCCAGCGGCTGGCCAACGGCGTGTTCGGGCGGCTGGCGGCGGAGCAGGTGCGCCGGCCGCCGGCCACCGTCGGCAAGCCGCCGCTGCGCGAGCAGGTGTTGCACTTCGTCAACAAGAAGATGCCGGGCAACCTGCCGGCGAAGACGGCGCGCGCGCTGCTCGACATCGAGGACCACCGCTACGTGCCGATCGTCCGCGACCCGCGCGCGACGACGGTCGATTCGGAGGCGGTGTTCTACTTCCCGGGTTGCGGCTCGGAGCGGCTGTTCTCGCAGGTCGGGCTGGCGACGCAGGCGATGCTGTGGCACCTCGGCGTGCAGACGGTGCTGCCGCCCGGCTACCTGTGCTGCGGCTATCCGCAGCGCGGCTCGGGCCAGTACGAGCGCGCCGAGAAGATCATCACCGACAACCGCGTGCTGTTCCACCGGGTCGCCAACACGCTGAACTACCTCGACATCCGCACCGTCGTCGTCAGTTGCGGCACCTGCTACGACCAGTTGCAGGACTACGAGTTCGAGCGCATCTTCCCCGGCTGCCGGATGATCGACATCCACGAGTTCCTGATGGAGAAGGGTGTACGCCTGGAGGGGGCGACCGGCGCGCGCTACCTGTACCACGACCCGTGCCACAGCCCGATCAAGGCGCACGCGCCGATGAAGGTGGTCAACGCGCTGATCAACGACGCCGCCAACGGCCGCGTCGAGCGCAACGACCGCTGCTGCGGTGAGTCCGGGACGCTTGCCGTCTCGCGGCCCGACATCAGCACGCAGGTGCGCTTCCGCAAGGAAGAGGAGATGCGGTGCGGGGCCGATGCGCTGCGCGCGGCGACCGGTGCCGGTGGCGCAGCGTTCGACGGCCCGGTCAAGGTGCTGACCTCGTGCCCGTCGTGCCTGCAGGGAGTTGCGCGCTACGAGGAGGACGCGGGCGTCGAGGCCGACTACGTCGTCGTCGAACTGGCGCGCCACCTGCTCGGCGAAGACTGGCTCGAGCAGTACGTGCGCCGCGCCAGCGACGGCGGCATCGAGCGTGTGCTCCTCTGACGCGGATCCCGCCATGCCTGCCGCGCCGGTTTCGCTCGCAGGTTGCCCGCTGTGCGAGGCGGATGGCGGCACGGTGGTCGCGCGCGGCGCCGACTGGCGCGTCGTGCTGCCCGCGGAGCCGGACTATCCCGCCTTCACGCGCGTGATCTGGAACGCGCACGTCGCCGAAATGACCGACCTCGACGAGGCGCAGCGCGCCGAACTGCTGCGTGTCGTGATGGCGGTCGAGTCGGCGCAACGTGCCGCGCTGGCGCCGGACAAGGTCAACCTCGCGAGCTTCGGCAACGTCGTGCCGCACCTGCACTGGCACGTGATACCGCGCTGGCGCGACGATCGCCACTTCCCGGACCCGGTCTGGGGCCGGCCGGCGCAAGGGCGCGACGCGGCGATCGCCGCCCGGCGCGCGAGCGTCGCCGCGCGCCTCGACGCCTACGTCGAGGCGCTCGCGCAGCGGCTCGGACCCGCCGGGTCCGCGCGCGGTTCCTGAGCGGGTCGCTGGCGGCCCGCCGTCCGTCGGCCGCCGTCCGTCGACCGCGAGCGGCCGTCCGTCGCCGCCGCCGCTGACGGCGTGAGAGAGTGCCGCTGCGCCGCGCGCGCCGCGGGGCACACTGGCGAATCGACACCACCCCAGGGGCGAAATGAGCGTCGGTTCCGATCCCGGTCTTGCGCGCGTGCGCGACGCAGCCTCCTGCCGGCAATGGCTCGACGGGCTGCGCGGCGAAGGGGGCGATCGCCTGGCGTCGATCCGCGCGCTGTTCGAGCGCCTGGGGCGACCCGGGATCGCGGCGGACGCGCTGTTCGAAATCGCCGACCAGGCGCGCTGCGAGCAGGTGCGCTCGATCGAGCGCTGGCTCGCCCCGCTGGCGGGGCGCGTCGACCGCTCGGACGACGGCGGCTGGCCGCGCCTGGCCGGCGCGCTGGCGAGCCTGCGCGCGAGCCGCGACCTGTTCAAGCGCGCCTACGGACTGATGCTCGAACGCGACGGTGACGGCACGCGATCGATCATCCCCGGGGCCACCGACGCGCTGCGCGTCGCGATGCCGCTGGCGCGTGCCCTCGACGCGCAGGCGCGGATCGTGGCGCTGCTGCTGCGCCACCGCTGCGCGGTGCCGGCCGGCGAGTGGGAGGCGTTGTGCGCGCTCGCCCGCCACATGCGGCGCACCACCTTCATGGACGAGGCGCTGATCGACGAGACACCGCTCGTCAAGCCGGCGACGGCGCGCGCGCTGTTCGTCTACCCGCTGCTGCTGCTGGCGTCGGACCTGCCTGCGCGCTCGCCCGCCGAAGCCCGGCTGGCGGAGCGGCTCGCGAGCCGGATGGCCGCGAAGATCGGCTTTCGCATCGACGACGGCCCGCCCGCCGTGCATGCGCACGGCCCGACCCTGGCGCTTGCGCCGGGGCACAGCGTGCGGCTCGACACGCACCGCGTGCCCGCGAGCATCGAGCGGCGGCGCCAGCAGTGGCTGCAGGGCACCGCGGCCACGACGCGGCGCCACGGCGCCGCGCCCCCCGGCGATGCGCAACTCGCATTGCTCGTCGACCTGGAACGCCGCTGGACCCGCGCTGCGCTGCTCGTCGCCGGCGGTGCGCCGCGCGACGGCGGGACCCACGCCGGGGTCGATGCCGGAAGCAACGCCGGAAGCAACGCCGATGGCGCCCCGGCGCCTGGAGGCGCGCGGCTGCGCTTCGGGTTGCCGCGCGTGCATGCCGGCGAACCGTCCGCGCGCGCCGCGGCCGGCGCCGGGAACTACGAGTTCGGGCGCTGGGAGCAGAACACCATCATCCGGCTTGCGCTGGGCGCCGATCGCGATCGCCGCAAGCCGGCCGAACTCGTGATGGCCGAGGGCGAGGCGGTCGACCGGGTCGCGATCGGCCGGGACGGGCGTATCGGATTCGACCGTCACGGCGCGACGCCGCGCGCGCTGCCTGGCGCGCTGGCCGCGCTCGCGCTGCCGCAGGGACTCGTCCTCGGACGGATCGAGTCGGTCGAGCAGGTGACCGACGCGGACGCGAGCGCGCTGCGCGGCGGGCGGGTGACGTTGCGTCGCTGGCCGGGCACGCCGATGCCGGCCGGCGTGCGCTTCGAAGGCGCGGCGTCGTTCGCCGACGTCTGGCTGCTCCCCGGGGATCCGGCCGTCGGCGAGTTGCCGAGCCTGGTCGTGCTGCCGGGCCGCGTGCGGGCCGGGGCGCGCGCGCTGCTGCGCGAACGCGAGCGCGAACTGCCGATCCGCTTCGCCGCGCTGCTCGAGCGCGGCTCCGGTTTCGAGCGGCTGTCGTTGCGTGTCGAGAACCAGTGACGGCTGCAGGGGCGGGGGCGCGAATTCGGATAACATCGCCGTTGAAACCGGGCGGCCGCGTCCGGTGCAGCAGCGACGGTCGATTTCCGATGTCCGGCCCAGATTCCAGCACGCCCGTTCCGACCCGCGTCGTCTTCCACCAGGCCTCGCGCGTTCTCGAGCTCGAGTACTCCGACGGACGCCAGTTCCGGCTGCCGTTCGAATTCCTGCGCGTCCATTCGCCGTCCGCCGAGGTGCGTGGCCACGGGCCCGGGCAGGAGACGCTGCAGACCGGCAAGGCCGAGGTCGGCATCGAGACCGTCGAGCAGGTCGGCCACTACGCGATCCAGCCCACGTTCACCGACGGCCACGATTCGGGCCTGTACGGTTGGGACTACCTGTACTGGCTGGGCGAGAACCAGCAGCGCCTGTGGGACGAGTACCTCGCGCGGCTCGAGGCCGCCGGGGCCAGTCGCCACGCTGATTCCGGCGCCGGGGCGCGCGCGGCGCCGCGCTCGTGCGGCTGATCGAGGCGACTCCCGCGATGGCCGACGAGCGTCACAGCACCCACTTCGGCTACCAGACGGTCGACGAAGACGCGAAGGCTGCGCGCGTCGCCGGCGTGTTCCACTCGGTCGCGTCGCGCTACGACCTGATGAACGACCTGATGTCGGGCGGCCTGCACCGGGCGTGGAAGGCCTTCGCGATCGGCCAGGCAGCGGTGCGGCCCGGCATGCGGGTCCTCGACGTCGCTGGCGGCACCGGCGACCTCGCGCGCGCCTTCGCGCGCCGCGTCGGCGACACCGGCGAGGTCTGGCTCACCGACATCAACGCATCGATGCTCGCGGTTGGTCGCGACCGGATGATCGACGACGGCCTGCTGCAGCCCGCCGTGCAGTGCGACGCCGAGGCGCTGCCGTTTCCCGACGCGTACTTCGACCGGGTCACCGTGGCTTTCGGGGTGCGCAACATGACGCACAAGGACCGCGCGCTGGCCGAGATGCGCCGGGTGCTGGCGCCGGGCGGGCGCCTGCTGGTGCTGGAATTCTCGCGCGTCCGTAAGGCGCTGGCTCCGTTGTACGACCTCTACTCGTTTTCGGTGCTGCCCTGGCTGGGACGCAACGTGGCTGGTGACGAAGCGAGCTATCGCTACCTCGCCGAGTCGATCCGGATGCATCCTGACCAGGAAACGCTGAAGGCGATGATGGAGCAGGCCGGCCTGGCGCGCGTGCGCTACTTCAACCTCACGGGGGGCGTGGTTGCCCTGCACGAGGGAGTCCGGTTGTGACAGTTTCGGTTCGGGAGCAGGGAAAATGGGCATGAATTCGGCGGTGTCGCGGGTGATTTCAGTGTGCGTGGCGGTGTTGGCGACACTCGCCTTCTCGATCCCCGATGCCGAGGCGCGCCGCCTCGGCGGCGGGAAGTCGATCGGCCAGCAGTCGGGGAACGTGACCCAGCGCAGCGTTGCGCCGGCGCAGCCTGCCGCGGCTCCGCAGGCGCCGGCGCGTCCGGCCACCGCAGCGGCCCCGGCCCGGAGCGGTAATCGTTGGCTCGGCCCGATTGCCGGCATCGCGGCCGGCCTGGGGCTGGCGGCGCTTGCCAGCCATCTCGGCTTCGGCGAGGAACTTGCGTCGTTCATGCTGATCGCGCTGGTCGTGCTCGCGGCCGTGGTGGCCTTCCGGATGCTGGCGAGTCGCCGCTCGGGAACCGGCATGCAGCCTGCCTACCAGGGCGGCTACTCGACCTCCAGCGTGGGCCAGGAAGCGGCGGTGCGCTACTCGCCGCTGCCGCAGGGTGCCACAGGCACCGCCGCGCCGGTCACGACCGTCGGCGCCGGCGGCGCTGCGCAGGCGGCCGCGCCGACCTGGGGCGTGCCGGCCGACCTCGACGTCGCGGCCTTCGTGCGCACGGCGAAGGTGCAGTTCGTGCGCCTGCAGGCGGTGTTCGACGCCGGCGACCTCGACGACCTGCGTGAGTTCACGACCCCCGAGATGTACGCCGAACTGAAACTCGAGATCGACGAGCGGCGCGGCGCCGCGAACCGCACCGACGTGGTCACGCTGGACGCGGAGTTGCTCGGCGTCGAGACCACCGCGGCCGAGCACGTGGCCAGCGTGCGCTTCACCGGGATGATCCGCGAGCAGGCCGACGGCGAGGCCAAGCCCTTCGACGAGGTGTGGAACCTGGTCAAGCCGGTCGGGGGCAACACGGGCTGGGTGCTCGCGGGTATCCAGCAACTCGGCTGAACCCGGTGCGGTCGCTCCGCCTTCGGCGAGCGACCGCGCTGCTGGCGGCATTGCCGCTGGCGCTCTGGCCGGGGCTCGCTCCGGCCCAGCCGCCGCGGGAGGTCGCGGCGCCCGAAGCGATGGCGTCGCGAGACGGCGACGTCGCGGCGTTGCGCGCCGACCTGGTCGCAGAGCTTGCGCGCGCCGGCCTGGTCGGGCGTGGCGAGCCCGTCGCCGCATTCTCGTGGACGCTGGAGCAGAAGCGGCCGGCGCGATCCGCGCGGCGCATCGACGAGCGTTTCGCCGGCACGCCGGCGGGCGCCCCAGCGGGACTCAGTCCGATGGTGCGCATGGTCACCAGCCCGAAGCCGCGCGGTCCCCGCGCCGGGGTCAGCGTGCGCGGGCTGATGGTGGTGCGGCCCGGCGACGACGAACTCGAGGTTCGCGTCGAAGGCCTCGTCTTTCCGCTCGAGGCCGGTGCGCGCTTCCGACTGTCCTGGGTCGACGAGGACGGCTCGTTGTCGCAGGAATGCGTGGCCGGGGCGCTGGTGGCGGCGTCGCGCGCGCACCCGGCGATTCCCGGCGGCGCGCGAATGGTCGAGTGCAGCGGGCGCGGCCGTTACCACGGCATCGGCGTGCGGGTAGGCGCCTCGGTGCTCTACCTGGTCGCGCTGGGAGTCTTCCTGACCGTCGACGAGCGCATCGACAGTCCGATCGGGCGGCTGCGCGGCGGCAACCGCGTCCTCAGCTTCGCGGCGGGGCCGGGCTGAGCGAGGCCAGGAAATCCTCGACGAGCGCCTCGAGCCGCGCTCCGCCGCGCTGCTCGAACGCGTAGCGCGCGCGCACCACCGGCACCCGGGTCGCGAGCAGGCCCGCGAGGTCGATCGGCGTGCCCGCGACGACGACGTCGGCGCCGCTGGCGTCGATGCAGCGCGCGAGATCCGTCCGCTGCGCGGCGTCGTAGCCCATCGCCGGCAGCACCGGACCGATGTGCGGATACGCGTCGAACACGGCGCGCAACGCGCCGCTCGCGCATTCGCGGGGATCGACGATCGCGGCGGCGCCGGCGGCCACCGCGGCGACGTGGCCGGCGCCGCTCGCCATGCCGCCGTGCGTGATCGTCGGCCCGTCCTCGACCACCAGGACCCGGCGCCCGCGCACCGCCGCTTCGTCGTCGAGCTTCACGGGCGACGCGGCGCGCACGATCGGCGCGCGCGGATTGAGCGCGCGCAGCCGGTCTTCGAGCGCCTCGACGTCGTCCGCCGGCGCCGCGTCGACCTTGTTGACGACGAACACGTCGGCCATCCGCGCCACCGCTTCGCCCGGATGGTGCGTGTCGACCTGTCCGGGCCGCAGCGCGTCGGCCAGCACCAGGTGCAGACCGGGGCGCACGAACGGGAAGTCGTTGTTGCCGCCGTCCCAGACGACCAGGTCAGCCTCGCGCTCGGCCTGCGCCAGCACGGCGGCGTAGTCGACGCCGGCGAACACCAGGTTGCCGGCTGCCAGGTGCGGCTCGTACTCCTCGCGCTCCTCGGCGGTGCAGCCGGCCGCGTCGAGGTCGGCGGGTGTCGCGAAGCGCTGCACGCGCGCCGCCGCCAGGTCGCCGTAGGGCATCGGGTGGCGTAGCACCGCGACGCGCAGGCCGCGCTCGCGCAGCCACGCCGACAGCCAGCGCGCGACCTGCGACTTGCCGCAGCCGGTGCGCACGGCCGAGATCGCGATCACCGGGCGGCGCGAGGCCAGCATCGTCGCGGCCGGGCCGAGCAGGCTCACGTCGCACCCGATCGCAAGCGCGCGCGACGCGAGGTGCATCACGTGCGCGTGCGTGACGTCGCTGTACGCGAACACGACCCGGTGCACGCGGTGCGCGGCGCACAGCGCCTCGAGCCGCGACTCGTCCTCGATCGGAATCCCGTCGGGATAGAGCGGGCCGGCCAGCTCGGGCGGGTAGCGCCGGCCGGCGATGCCCGGAATCTGCGCCGCGGTGAACGCGACCACCTCGGCCGCCGGGTCGTCGCGGTACACCTGGTTGAAATTGTGGAAGTCGCGCCCGGCAGCGCCGAGCACGAGGATGCGGGTCTTTGCGCTCATCGGGGCAGCATAATGCACCCGGGTGCGCCCGCACCCGATCGCCGCTCGGGGAGGTGGTGCCATGCACGTGTCGTTCAATCGCCGCCGGGTGCTGGTGGCCGGCGCGAGCCGCGGGATCGGGCGCTCGATCGCGCTCGGGTTCGCCGCTGCCGGCGCCGACGTTGCGCTGTGCGCGCGCGGCCTCGAGCGGCTCGAGCAGACCGCGGCCGAGCTGCGCAGCCTCGGCGCGGCCGTGCACGCGACGCCGTGCGACCTCGCCGACGGCGACGCGGTAACGCGCTGGGTCGAAGGCGCCGCCGCTGCGCTGGGCGGCGTCGACGTGCTCGTCAACAACGCGTCGGCGCTGGCGCGCGGCGACGACGACGACGGCTGGTCCGCCAGTCTCGGCGTCGACCTGCTCGCGAGCGTGCGCGCGTCGCGCGCGGCGCTGCGCTGGATGCCCGACGGCGCGGCGATCGTGCACGTGGCGTCGATCTCAGGCATGCAGGCAAGCCCGCGCACCCCGGCCTACGGCGCGGCGAAGGCGGCGCTGATCCACTACACGAAGACCCAGGCGGCGGCGCTGGCGGGCCGGCGCATCCGCGTGAACTGCGTGGCCCCCGGCTCGATCGAGTTTCCCGGCGGCGTCTGGGACCTGGCGCGGCGCAACGCGCCTGAGCTCTACGAGCGCACGCTGGGCGGGATTCCGTTCGGCCGCATGGGGCGGCCCGAAGAGGTCGCGCAGGCGGTGCTGTTCCTGGCCAGCGACCTCGCGAGCTGGATCACCGGGCAGACGCTGGTCGTCGACGGTGGCCAGATGCCCGGCTGACGGACTGCCGCGGCGCCGGGGCGCGCGCGGCGGGGGGCGTGTAAGGCGTCGTATGATCGGTGCGACCGTGTCCGGTTGTCTTGCGTGTGTCTTCCCTTCAACCCCCGTACCCAGGAGACCCGGTGAAGCACCTCAGCCCGGAAGCGTTCCTTGCGTCGGTCGCTCAGCGCGACCCCCATCAGCCCGAGTTCCTGCAGGCGGTCCGCGAGGTCGTCGTCAGCCTCTGGCCGTTCCTGAAGAAGCATCCGCAGTATGCGGAGCACGCGCTGCTCGAGCGTCTCGCCGAGCCGGACCGGGTGCTGCAGTTCCGGGTGTCGTGGGTCGACGACGACGGCGTGACTCGCGTGAATCGCGCGTTCCGCATCCAGCACAGCATGGCGATCGGCCCGTACAAGGGCGGGATGCGCTTCCACCCGTCGGTCAACCTGTCGATCCTCAAGTTTCTCGCGTTCGAGCAGACCTTCAAGAACGCGCTCACTTCGCTGCCGATGGGCGGCGGCAAGGGCGGCTCGGACTTCGACCCGAAGGGCAAGAGCGACGGCGAGGTGATGCGCTTTTGCCAGGCGCTGATGATCGAACTGCACCGCCACCTCGGCGCCGACACCGACGTGCCGGCTGGCGACATCGGGGTCGGTGCGCGCGAGGTCGGCTTCATGGCCGGCATGATGAAGAAGCTCGCCAACGACTCGTCGTGCGTCTTTACCGGCAAGGGCCTGAGCTACGGCGGCAGCCTGATGCGGCCGGAGGCGACCGGCTACGGCACGGTGTACTTCGCCCACGAGATGCTGCGCCGCGCGGGGCGCTCGTTCGAGGGGATGAAGGTCTCGGTGTCGGGCTCGGGCAACGTCGCGCAGTACGCGATCGAGAAGGCGATGGACCTCGGCGCGAAGGTCGTCGCAGCGTCCGATTCCGGCGGCACGCTGCACGTGCCGGACGGCTTCGGCACCGACCTGCTCGGCGAAATGCTGGTGCTGAAGAACGAGCGCCGCGGCACGCTGCAGCAGTTCGCCGAGCGCTTCAAGCTGCGCTTCGAGGCCGGGCGGCGTCCCTGGCACATCCCGGTCGACGTCGCGCTGCCGTGCGCGACGCAGAACGAGCTCGACCAGCACGACGCGGAGACGCTGGTCGCCAACGGCGTGCTGTGCGTGGCCGAGGGCGCCAACATGCCGTCGACGCTCGAGGCGGTCGAGGTGTTCCAGGACGCCGGCGTGCTCTACGCGCCGGGCAAGGCGAGCAACGCCGGCGGGGTTGCGACCTCGGGCCTCGAGATGTCGCAGAACGCGCAGCGCCTGTGCTGGACGCACGCCGAGGTCGACGAGCGGCTGCACGCGATAATGAAGAACATCCACGAAACCTGCGTGCGCCACGGCCAGCGCGACGACGGCACGATCGACTACGTCGCGGGCGCGAACATCGGCGGCTTCATCAAGGTGGCCGACGCGATGCTCGCGCAGGGCGTCACCTGAGCTGGGACAGCGCCTCGATCACCTCCGGCGGCGCCTGCACGAGCTCGATCAGCACGCCCTCGCCGCCGATCGGGAACTGCGCGTCGGCCTTCGGGTGGATGAAGCAGATGTCGTGACCGGAGGCGCCCTTGCGGATGCCCCCGGGGGCGAAACGCACACCGTGCGCGCTCATCCACTCGACCGCGCGCGGCAGGTCGTCGACCCACAGCCCCACGTGGTTGAGCGGCGTCGCGTGCACGGCGGGTTTCTTGTCCGGGTCGAGCGGCTGCATCAGGTCGACCTCGACCGCGTGCGGCCCGCTGCCCAGCGCGCAGACGTCCTCGTCGACGTTCTCGCGCTCCGAGACGAAGCGGCTGCGCACCGAGAGTCCGAACACGTCGACCCACAGCGCGCGCAGGCGCTGCTTGTCGGGTCCGCCGATGGCGATCTGCTGGATGCCGAGGATCCGGAAGGGCTTGTCGTCGTTCATTCGCCTTCGTCCGCGCGGGTCGGTGGGCGCATCGCTTACTCGAAGCGCACGATCGGCTGGTCGACCGCGAGGCTTTCGCCCTTCGCCGCCAGCACTTCGGCGACGGTGGTGTCGCGCGCCGCGAACAGCACGTTCTCCATCTTCATCGCCTCGATCACCGCGAGCCGTTCGCCGGCCTGGACGCGCTGGCCCGGCGTGGCCAGCAGCTCGACCAGCAGTCCGGGCATCGGCGACAGCAGGAACTTGCTGGTGTCCGGCGGCGCCTTGTACGGCATCAGCCGCGCGAGCTCGGCCGCGCGCGGCGACAGCACCATCGCCTCGATCACGAGCCCGTGGTGCGCCACCCGCGTCCAGACACCGTCGCGCTCGATCTGCGCGGTGAACGTCGCGCCGTTGCAGGTGCCGCTCGCGCGGATGCGCCCGAAGCTCCAGTCCTTCGCGATGTCGTAGAGCCGTTCGCCGACGCTCACCTGCACCGACCCGTTGCTGATCACGCGCACCGGCTGGTGGCGGTGGCGGCCCTCCGGTCCCTTCACGACGACGACGAAATCCTCGCCGATCTGCACGCCGTGCCCGGGCAGCTGGCCGCTGATTCCCGCGGCGCGCTCGAGGAAGCGCCGGTTCGCGACCGCCGCCAGCGCGACCAGGAAGTCGGGGTCGTCGTGCGGCACGTCGGAGGCCGAGAACCCCTGTGGGTAGTGCTGTGCGATGAAGCGTGTGTCGAAGCGGCCCGCGACGAACTCGGGGTGGCCCAGCAGCGCCGCCTGGAACGGGATGTTGCTTGCGACGCCGCGGATCACGAAGCCGTCGAGCGCCGCGCGCATGCGGCGGATCGCGTCGTCGCGATCGAGTCCGTGCACGATCAGCTTGGCGATCATCGAGTCGTAGTGCACCGGGATCTCGCCGCCCTCGGCGACACCGGTGTCGACCCGCACGCCGCCGCCCTCGGGCATCGGTTGCGAGGCCTCGAGCGTGGTCGGCGGCGGCGCGAAGCGCACCAGCCGCCCGGTCGACGGCAGGAAGCCGCGGAACGGATCCTCGGCGTTGATCCGGCACTCGATCGCCCAGCCGTTGCGCGGCACCTCGTCCTGGCGGAACGACAGGCGCTCGCCGGCGGCGACGCGGATCATCTGCTCGACCAGGTCCAGCCCGGTGATGCACTCGGTCACCGGGTGCTCGACCTGCAGCCGGGTGTTCATTTCGAGGAAGTAGAAGCCCTGGTCCTTCCCGACCACGAACTCGACCGTGCCGGCGCTCTGGTACGCGACGGCCTTCGCCAGCGCGACCGCCTGCTCGCCCATCGCGCGCCGCGTCGCGTCGCTGATGAACGGACTCGGCGCTTCCTCGATCACCTTCTGGTGGCGGCGCTGGATCGAGCACTCGCGCTCCCACAGGTAGACGACGTTGCCGTGCGCGTCGCCGAGCACCTGGATCTCGATGTGGCGCGGCTCCTCGACGTACTTCTCGATGAACACGCGATCGTCGCCGAAGC
>JANJTK010000211.1 GCA_024711155.1 Burkholderiaceae bacterium | reverse complement strand
GATCAGGCAGCGCTTGGACTCGTGCACGAATTCGATCGGATCCTCGACGGTCAGGATGTGCCCGTACAGGTTCTCGTTGATGTGGTTGATCATCGCCGCGAGCGTCGTCGACTTGCCCGAACCGGTCGGGCCGGTGACGAGCACGAGGCCGCGCGGCGTCATCGAGATCTCTGTGAAGATCTTCGGCGCGTTCAGCTCCTCGAGCGTGAGGATCTTCGACGGGATCGTCCGCATCACGGCGCCGGCGCCGCGCTGCTGCACGAAGGCGTTGACGCGGAAGCGCGCCAGGCCCGGGATCGCGAAGGAGAAGTCGCACTCGAGGCTTTCCTCGTACTCCTTCCTCTGCGAGTCGTTCATGATGTCGTAGATCATGCCGTGGACGTCCTTGTGCTCCATCGGCGGCAGGTTGATCCGGCGCACGTCGCCGTGCACGCGGATCATCGGCGGCAGTCCCGCGGACAGGTGCAGGTCCGAGGCCTTGTTCTTGACCGCAAACGCCAGAAGTTCGGCAATGTCCATCGCGCATCCCTCTATCGGCCGGGGCGCCGCGGGCGCAGCGCCGTCGTTCATTCCTGCTATCTTCGGAACCCGCGAGTTCCTCGGCAGCCCTGCCGGGGCGAAACGGCAATTCCCGCGATGAACGGCGACCGCGCGTTGCGCCAAAACTACGAGCAGGTCCTGAAACGGATCCGGGACGCCTGCGAGGCTGCCGGTCGGCCGGCCGACTCGGTGCGCCTGCTCGCGGTCAGCAAGGCCTTTCCGGCCGCGCACGTCCTCGCGCTCGCGGCCCTGGGCCAGCGTGCGTTCGGCGAGAACTACCTGCAAGAGGCGCTGGACAAGATCGCCGCATGCAGCGACGAGCGGTCGCTGCAGTGGCATTTCATCGGCCCGATCCAGTCCAACAAGACCCGCCCGATCGCCGAGCATTTCGACTGGGTGCACTCGGTCGACCGGGAGAGAATTGCGCGTCGCCTCGCGGAGCAGCGACCCGCCGACTTGCCGCCGCTGAACCTGTGCCTTCAGGTGAACGTGTCGGGCGAGGCCAGCAAGAGCGGCGTGGCACCCGGCGACGCGGTCGCACTCGCGCTGGCCACCGCAGCGCTGCCGGGCGTGCGGCTGCGCGGGCTGATGGCGATCCCCGAGCCCACCGACGATGTCGCGCTGCAACGCGCCCGCTTCGCCACGCTGAGGGAACTGCATGCGCGCGTCCGCGAGGCCCTCGCCGCCGAGGCGGCGAGCGTCGGCCCCGCCGAGGCGGCGAGCGTCGGCCCCGCCGAGGCGGCGAGCGTCGGCCGCGCCCGAGCGGCGAGCGACTTCGATACGCTCTCTATGGGAATGTCCGCGGACCTCGAGTCCGCGATCGCCGAGGGAGCGACGATCGTGCGGGTCGGCAGCGCGCTGTTCGGCGCCCGACCCGCGAGGGCGTTCAGCCCATCGCCTTGATCGCGGCGGCGAGGCGGCTCTTGTGGCGCGACGCCGCGTTCTTGTGAACGATCTTCTTGTCGGCGATGCTGTCGATCACGCCCTGCGCCGATTGCAGCGTCTGCGCAGCAGCCGCCTTGTCGCCGGCCTGGATGGCCTTGCGCACCGACTTGATCGCGGTGCGCAGGCGCGAGCGCAGGCTGGAGTTGTGCAGGTTGCGCTTGGCGGCCTGGCGGGCGCGCTTGCGGGCGGAAGCAATGTTGGCCATGAGAGAATCTCGCTCGTTTCGACTCCGGGGGCCGCTGCAGGACTCCGGAGCCCGCGGCAGGACCGGCGTCGGGACGGCCCCTGGAAATATCCGGAAAGCTTTGAATAATAACCGATTTCCACCCGTCGCCGCAAGTTTGGCCGGCACCCCCCGGCGACGAGCCCGCGCATGAGCCTGCTGCGCGCCGCCGCCACGGTCAGCGGCCTCACGCTGCTGTCGCGGATCACCGGACTCGTGCGCGAGAACGTCACCGCGTCGGTGTTCGGGGCGTCGGCGTTCACCGACGCGTTCTTCGTCGCCTTCCGGCTGCCCAACCTGCTGCGGCGGATGTTCGCCGAGGGCGCGTTCTCGCAGGCGTTCGTCCCGATCCTGGCCGCGTCGCGCGAAAGCGCCGAGCGCGCCGGCGGCGACGCCGGGCTGGCCGCGACGCGGCTGCTGGTCGACCGGATCGCGACGGCGCTGTTCTGGTCGCTGGTCGCGGTGTCGGCGCTCGGCGTGCTCGCCGCGCCACTGCTGGTCTGGGCGATCGCGTCGGGCCTGCGCGCGCAGCCCGAGGCCTTCGACGCCGCGATCGTGATGACGCGCTGGATGTTCCCGTACATCCTGCTGGTGTCGATGGTCGCGCTGGCCGCGGGCATTCTCAACACCTGGCGGCGCTTCGCGGTGCCGGCCTTCACGCCGGTGCTGCTGAACCTGTGCTTCATCGGCGCGGCGCTCGCGCTGTCGGACCGCTTCGACCCGCCGGTCTACGCGCTCGCCGCCGGGGTCGTGGCGGGCGGCATCGCGCAGCTGGCGATCCAGGTGCCGGCGCTGCTGCGCATCGGCATGCTGCCGCGGATCGGCCTGAACCTGCGCGCGGCGTTCGCCGACCCGCAAACGCGGCGCGTGCTGCAGTTGATGGCGCCGGCGGTGCTCGCGGTGTCGGCGGCGCAGCTGAGCCTGCTGATCAACACGCACATCGCCTCCCGGCTCGCGCCCGGCAGCGTCTCCTGGATCTCCTACGGTGACCGCCTGATGGAGTTCCCGACTGCGCTGCTGGGCGTCGCGCTGGGCACCGTGCTGCTGCCTTCGCTCGCGCGCGCGCGCAGCGGCGGCGACGAGCGCCGCTACAGCGCCTTGCTCGACTGGGGCCTGCGGTTGTGCGTGGTCGCCGCGGTCCCCTGCATGATCGGCCTGGCGCTGATGGCCGAGCCGCTGACCGCGCTGCTGTTCCACTACGGGCGCTTCACCGCGCACGACGTCGCGATGACCCGGCTGGCGGTCGGCGGCTACGCGATCGGACTGATCGGCCTGATCGCGGTCAAGGTGCTCGCACCCGGCTTCTACGCGCAGCAGGACGTGCGCACGCCGGTCAGGATCGCGCTGTTCGTGCTGGCCATCACGCAGATGCTCAACCTCGTCACCGTGCCGTGGCTCGCGCACGCCGGGCTGGCGGTCTCGATCTCGGTGGGCGCGCTAGCCAACGCGGGGCTGTTGCTGATCGGGCTGTACCGGCGCCGCGCGTGGCGCCCCGCGCCGGGATGGCCGAAGTTCCTGGGCCAGGTCAGCGGCGCGGCGGCGCTGCTGGCGGCCGGGCTCGCCGTCGCGGTGCCGCGCTTCGACTGGATCGGGATGCAGGCGCAGCCGCTGGAGCGCGTCGCGCTCGTGCTGGCGCTGGTCGCTGGCGGCGCGCTCGCCTACGGCCTCGCGCTGCTCGCGCTCGGGGCGCGGCCGCGCCACTTCGTTGTCGGCGGGCGCGAGCGCGGCTGAGCCGCTTGCGCGCCGGGCGCCAAAGCACCGATCCTTGCGGTTTCTCCTGCGGAGCGGATTTCGATGCAGATCGCGTTCATCGGCGGCGGCAACATGGCCGCCGCACTCGTCGGCGGGCTCGTCGCCCGCGGCACTCCGGCGGACTCGATCCGCGTGGTCGAGCCGCAGGCGGCGCAGCGCGCGCTGCTGGCCCAGCGCTTCGGCGTGGCCGCGTTCGAGCGCCCCGGCGCCGACGCGCTCGCGCATTGCGACGTCGTCGTCGTCGCGGTCAAGCCGCAGCAGATGCGCGAAGCGGTCGCGCCGCTCGCCGCTCTCCTCGGCGACACCCTCGTGGTCAGCGTCGCCGCCGGGATCCGCGCGAGCGACCTCTCGCGCTGGCTCGGCGGTCACCGGCGCATCGTGCGCGCGATGCCCAACACGCCGGCGCTGATCGGGCGCGGCGTCACGGGCCTGGCGGCGCTGCCCGGTGCCCGCGAAGAGAACCGCGAAGAGAACCGCGGACGGGACCGCGAACTGGCCGAGCGCGTGCTGGGCGCGGTCGGCGCCACCGTATGGGTCGACGACGAGTCGCAACTCGACGCGGTCACCGCGGTGAGCGGCAGCGGCCCGGCCTACGTGTTCCTGCTGATGGAAGCGATGCAGGACGCGGCGCTGGCGCTCGGACTCGACGCGCACCAGGCGCGCGAGCTGACGCTGCACACGGTGGCGGGCGCGGCGCAACTCGCGCTGCAGTCCGACGAGGCGCCCGGCGTGCTGCGCGAGCGCGTCACTTCGAAGGGAGGCACGACCGCCGCCGCGCTGGCCGTGCTCGAGGAAGGCGGCCTGCGACCGCTCTTCGCGCGCGCCCTGGAGGCGGCCCGGGCGCGCAGCGCCGCGATGGGCGACGAGTTCGGGCGCGGCTGATCCGCGACGCGACGGCCGGCCCCGTCAGCCGAGCCGGTAGTGCGCGAAGATGCCGGCGAAGATCGCGGCGCCGAACCAGTTGTTGTGGTTGAACGCGCGAAAGCAGCCCGCGCGGCTGCGATCGCGGATCAGCGTGTAGTGGTAGACCGCGATTCCGGCGGCCACTGCGAGACCGGCGAAATAGAGCGGCCCGAGCCCCTCCATGCGGCCGATCGCGGCGAACAGCGCCAGCGTGATCGCGTAACACGCCATCACCGCGACGACGTCGTGGCGCCCGAAGGTGATCGCGGCGGTCCGGATGCCGATCCTCAGGTCGTCGTCGCGATCGACCATCGCGTACTCGGTGTCGTAGGCGAGCGCCCACGAGATGTTGGCCGCGAGCATGGTCCACGCCGACGGCGGCAGCTCCTGCAGCACGGCCGCGTACGACATCGGAATGCCGAACCCGAACGCGATTCCGAGATAGGCCTGCGGCAACGCGAGAAAGCGCTTCGTGAACGGATAGCTGACGGCGAGAAACGCCGCCACCAGCGCAAGCCCCCACACCATCCGGTTCATCGGCACGATCAGCAGCAGCGCTACCAGCGACAAGGTGACGAACACCGCCACGGCTTCCCGGGGCTCGATCTGGCCGGCGGTCAGCGGACGATCGCGGGTTCGCTCGACGTGCCGGTCGAAGTCGCGGTCGGCCCAGTCGTTGATCGCGCAACCGGCCGAGCGCATCAGCAGCGTGCCGAGCGCGAACGCAAACACGAAGTACGGCTCGGGCGAGCCGCGCGCCGCGATGAACAGCGCCGCCAGCGTCGGCCACAACAGCAGCAGCGTCCCGATCGGGCGGTGCATGCGCGTCAGCCGCCAGTACAGCGCCAGGCGCGACGGGCGATCCGCGCTCATTTCTTCCCTTGCGCCTTGCGCTGCCCCGCCGGCGCGCCAGCGGTGCCGCCGACGATCGTCTCGACGCCGGCCGCGCCAGGCGGCCCCCGCCCGACGATCGACTCGACCCCGGGTGCGCGCCCGCTCGCGGCCACGACCAGCCCGCCGTCGATGATCCGGCGCAGGTTCGCCGCGCCGATACCGCGCACGCGCGCCTTGAGGTCGTCGGCGTCCCGGAACGGCCCGTGCCGGCGCTCCTCGACGATGCGCGCGGCGAGCACCGCCCCGATGCCGTTCACGCGCTCGAGCGCCCCGGCTGCGGCGGTGTTCACGTCAACCGCCGGCTTGTCGACCACGCCGGCCGCGGCCGGCGCTCCGGTCGACACGGCCAGGGCCACGGCGGCGACCAGCACGCGTGCCGCGTGCCGCAGGGAGATGCCCGCTCGCGTCACGTCGATCCCCGCGCCGGGGCGGCCGGCTGCACGGGGCCGGTCGACGACGCGCGCCCGCCCAGCGCCGCGACGAGCAGCAGCGACAGAATCAGGTAGTACGCCTGGATGCGCAGGTCGTCGAACAGCGTGTCGGTCAACCCGTTGAGCGCGAAGGGAACGAGCACGCAGCAGGCGCCCCAGACCGCGTGCGGCGAGCGCGGCGCCGCGCGCAGCGCGCCCGCGAGCGGCACGGCCAGCAGCGCCAGGCCCGCGGCAAGGCCCGCGAGGCCCGCCCCGAGCGCGAAACTCAGGTATTGCTGGTGCGCGCTCGACTGCAACTCGACCCCCGCGACCAGATGCGCGGCGATCGCGCGCGCCTCGTTCGCGAAGCCGTACCCCGACCACGGCGCCGCGGCGAACGCGGCCCAGGCCGCCTGCCAGTGGGTCCAGCGTTGCCGGATCGCCAGGTCGTCCGACAGGTCCGCGCCGCCGCTGGCGAGAAACAGGTGCAGCGCCCGGAAGCGCGCGAGCATCGCGTCGGAGTGCCCGATCGCGAGCGCCGCGAGCAGCGGCAACGCCACCAGCAGGCCGAGCGCTGCAGCGATCGCCGCGCGCCGGTCGAGGCGCCCGGTGCACTTCAGGTACCAGATTACCGCCGGCAGCATTCCGAGCAGGATCAGCATCGAGGCGCGCGACGCGGTGAACACGGCCACGCAGACGAGGCCCAGCACCGTCGCCGCAAGCCGCGTCGCGACGAAGCGCGGCTCGCTGCGGCCCGGATCGAGCCACGCGAGCAGCACCATCGGCACCAGCATCGCGCTGACGAACAGCGAGTTGGCCGACAGCGCGCGCGCCCGGCCGTCGACGACCTCCAGCGCGAACCTCAGCACGCACCACTCGAGCAGCAGCACCGCGAACGCGGCCGCGACCGCCCAGGCGGCCCAGCGCGACAACCGCGCCACGTCGATGGCGCCGCGCCGCAGCAGCGCGAAACCCACGAACGGCAGACACAGCGGCAGCAGCACGCGCAGGCTGCGCGCGCCCTGCGCGGCCGGTCCGTGTGCGACGTCGGCCGCGATCACCACCAGCGCGTGCAGCGCCGCGAGCGCGAAGACGATCCGGGCGCCGGCGTCGGCGCGCACGGCGGCGATCGCGCCAGGCAGCGAACGCCGGCCGCCGATCGCCAGCGCGAGCAGCAACAGCAACGGGATCCAGCCCAGCAGCGGCGCCAGGAAGGCTGCAGTCAGGAAGAGACGGACCCGCGGGCCTGGCGCGACCGCATCGGCGACGGGTGCGCCCGCACCGGCGGCGGGCGCAGTCGCCACCGGGATCGCGCCCGGTTCCGGCGCCGCGCCGGCCGTCATGCCGGCGCGCACGCGGCCGCGCGCTCCATCGCGCGCTCGAGATCGAGGCCTTCCAGGTCGCGGTGAACGCTCAGCGCGCGCGCGAGCACCAGCCCGGGCTTGCCCGGCAAACGCGGGGCGAGCGTCGCCAGCCTGCCCGGCCAACGGTAACGCGCGCGAAACGCGTCCAGCTCCAATCCGGCGCGGTTGTCCATGAAGCGGTGCAGCTTGCGCTCGAAGCGGCCGCCCGGATTGTCTTCGAGCTCGTAGTTGGCGAAACCGAAGGACCGTTTCAGGTACTTGCAGTGCAGGAAGACCAGCCCGGCGTAGACCCTGGCGAGTCCGCGCCGCGAGAACGTCTCGTGCTTCGTCCCGTGCGCAAACCGGGTGTGCTCGCTCACCTCGAAGAAACCGATGTCGCCGGTGCCGCAGAACGGCTCCGACGCGAGCACCTTCAGCACGCCGTCCTCGCGCACCAGGTTCAGTCCGGAGAAGCACAACATCCGCCCTCCGAGCCGATAGCCGCGCTCGCGGATCGAACGCACCAGCGGCTCGAAGTTGCGCTCGATGCAGACGTGGTCGTCGTCGAGCTTCGCGACCACGCTGCGCGTCGTGCGGGTGAGCGCGAAGTTCGAATAGGTTCCCATCGACGCGGTCGAGTCCTGCGGCAGGTCCAGGTACGCGCGATGGCCAGGCGGGTGAACGCGATCGAGGTAGTGGTAGGCGCGGATGCGGTCCGGATGGCGTGCCGCCAGGCGCGCCACGACTGCCTCGGTGCCGTCGGTGCACTGGTTGAAGACGATGACGATCTCGTCGAAGAACGGCAGGTGCGACAGCACCGTGCGCTCGAGGAACTCTTCGCCGTTCCTGACCCGCATGAACGCCGACAGGCCCGGTTGACGCCGGCCCGCTGCCAGTTGCGCCGGCTCGAAGCGGTAGCCCGAGACGGTCTCGATCGAAGCCGGCATCGCCATCAGGAGCGGTCCAGTTCCTCGCCGCGCCGGGGCGCATAGGTGTCCCACAGGTTGCAGCCCGGGCACTGCCAGTAGAACTGGCGCGCCTTGAAGCCGCAGTGCCCGCAGACGTAGCGCGAGAGCCGCTGCGCCTGCGTGTGGATCAGGCGCTGCGCGAGCTCGATCTCGGTCCGCCCGCCGTCGCCCGGCAGCGCCGCCTTCATGGCGAGCAGGCGTTCCAGTCCGAGCAGCGACGGCGCGGCCTGCAACGCCTGCTCGGCCCACGCCACCGCCGGCGCGGCACCGTCGCGCTCGACACGCGCCTGCGCCAGCGCGGCAAACGCGTCGATCGACGGACGGGCGTCGTAGACACGCTCGAGCGCTCCGATTCCCTCGTCGCGCCGACCGAGCGCCGCGAACGCAGCCAGCCACGCCGGCGCGACCAGTGCGAGCCATTCCGGCGCATCGCGCTCGACCTCGCGCCACGCCTGCACCGCCGCCGCATGGTCGCCCTCGGCCGCCGCAAGTTCGCCGCGCAGCAGGCGCGGCCGCGGATGCGCCGGGTCGGCGCGCGCCGCCAGTTCGAGTTCGCCGCGCGCAGCCTCGAAGCGCCCGGGCGCGTCGCCGGAAACGGCGCGCACCGCCAGCTCGCAGTGGAAGTGTGCAATTTCGCGCGAACGGTCCTCGCCGGCGTCGCGCTGCAGCCGGCCGGCGAGCTCGATCGCGAGCGGCCAGTCACGCACCATCTGCGCGATCCCGAGCCGGTGGCGCAGCGCTGGCGCGCCGTAGCGCGTTGCCTCGAGCCGCACGAACGCGTCCTCGGCCCGGTCGAGCAAGCCCGCCTTCAGGTAGTCCTGCCCGAGTTCGAACAGTGCATGCTCGCGCTGTGCGGCATCGAGGTCGCTGCGTTCGACCAGGTTCTGGTGCACGCGGATTGCGCGGTCGGTCTCGCCCCTGCGCCTGAACAGGTTCCCCAGCGCGAAGTGCAGTTCGACCGTCTCGGGATCGAGCCGCACGACGTCGAGGAACGCATCGACCGCCTTGTCCGATTGCTCGTTGAGCAGGAAGTTCAGGCCCCGGAAATACGCGTCCGGCAACCCGCCTCCGTCACGGCGCCGCGCTCCCGCCGCGGACCCGCTCTCGTGACGGGCGGCCATCCAGCCGAGGCCGAAGAACAGCGGGATCGCGAGCAGCCACCAGGCCTCGAATTCGAGCATGGAGACGATTCCGCGCTAGACCCCGAGGCCGATCGCCGCGGAGTCGCTGCGCCCGCCAGCCGGCGCCGCCGGGGCCTGCGGGGCGGAGGCCGGGCGCCCGGCGTGGCGCAATTCGGTGCCGAGCCGCGCGATCTCGCGTCGCTGCCGATACAGCGACGGCACCGCGGCAAGCAGTCCGAGCACGACGCCCGCGAGCAGGAAGACCAGCAGGAAGACAACCAGCGGCGCGCGCCATGCGAGGTCGCCGAACATGAAGCGCAACTCGACGCTGCCGGTGTTCGACAGTGCAAAGCCCAGCGCGAGCAGGAACAGGATCAGGTTGAACAACCAGGTGACGACGCGCATCGGCGGCTCCGTGCATCCGGGGTGCGGACAGGACGCTATTCTGAACGAGTCGCGGGCGCGCGGGTCGAACGCGCGGCTTCGACCGTGCGGTTCGCCGGCTGGACATCCGGCGCCGGCCGGCAAGCGCGCCGGGCGTGCCGGCGCGGCGGCTTCAGGCGCTCGCCCGCTGTGCCCCGCCGTCGACGCGCTCGCGCAGCTCCTTGCCCGGCTTGAAGTGCGGCACGCGTTTCTCCGGAACCAGCACCCGCTCGCCCGACTTCGGGTTGCGGCCGATGCGCGGCGGCCGGTGCGAAAGCGCGAAGCTCCCGAAGCCGCGGATCTCGATCCGCCGGCCGCCCGACAGCGTGCGCGCCATCGCATCGAGAATGGTCTTGACCGCGAACTCGGCGTCCTTGGCCACGAGCTGCGGATAGCGCTCGGCGAGCCGCGCGATCAGCTCCGACTTGGTCATCGTCGGGTGGCCGCTGTCTCCCCCGAATTCGTCATCGTCCGGCTGAAAGCCCATCTGCGTCTTCCGGTTCCCGTCCGCGTGACCCGCCCGCTGCGCGGCCCGTCGAAGTCGCCGCCGGCGCGCGGCCGGCGGCGACTCGCGCCGTCACTCCTTCGGCGTGTCGAGCCTCGCGGCGCGCAGCAGCACGCCGAGGTTCGTCGTGCCGCTGGCCGCGCTGCTCTCGGCCTGCAGGCGCTGCAGCGCCTCGGCGGTCTCGGCGGTTTCGCGGGCCTTGAGCGACAGGTTGATCGAGCGGTTCTTGCGATCGACGTTCACGATCATCGCCTCGATCTCCTCGCCTTCCTTCAGGTGATTGCGCGCGTCCTCGACGCGGTCGCGCGAGATCTCCGAAGCGCGCAGGTACCCCTCGATGTCGCCACCGAGGTCGATCACGGCCCCCTTGGGGTCGACGGTCCTGACGACGCCCTTCACCACCGCGCCCTTCTCGTGCACGGCGGCGTAGTTGCCGAACGGGTCGCCTTCGAGCTGCTTGACGCCCAGCGAAATGCGCTCGCGCTCGGTGTCGATCGCCAGCACCATCGCCTCGACCTCGTCGCCCTTGCGGAAGTTGCGCACCGCCTCCTCGCCCGGGTTCTGCCACGACAGGTCGGACAGGTGCACCAGGCCGTCGATCCCGCCCGGCAGGCCGATGAACACGCCGAAGTCGGTGATCGACTTGATCGTGCCGCGCACCTTGTCGCCCTTGCGGTGGTTGTCCGCGAACTCCTCCCACGGATTCGGTCGGCACTGCTTCATGCCCAGCGAGATCCGGCGGCGCTCCTCGTCGATTTCGAGCACCATGACCTCGACCTCGTCGCCGAGCGCGACGATCTTGCCGGGGTTGACGTTCTTGTTCGTCCAGTCCATCTCGGAGACGTGCACCAGGCCCTCGATGCCGGGCTCGATCTCGACGAACGCGCCGTAGTCGGTGATGTTCGTGATCTTGCCGAACATCCGCGTGCCCTGCGGGTAGCGCCGGCCGATGCCGACCCACGGGTCGTCGCCGAGCTGCTTGACGCCGAGCGAGACGCGGTTCTTCTCCTGGTCGAACTTGAGCACCTTGGCGGTGACTTCCTGGCCGACCTGCAGCACCTCGGACGGGTGACGCACGCGACGCCACGCCATGTCGGTGATGTGCAGCAG
>JANJTK010000180.1 GCA_024711155.1 Burkholderiaceae bacterium | reverse complement strand
GCCGAGCACCACCAGCGCGCCGCACGTCTTCTTGATCACCAGTCCGGTCCGCGACGAGGCGTTCCAGTCGAGCGTCCGCTGGACCCAGGCCGAGCCCGCGCCGGCCACCGCGATGACCAGGCAATGGCCCAGCCCGAACGCCAGCAGAAGCGCCGCGCCGTAGGCGGCCTTCGTGGTCGCCACCTTGAAGGTGACCGCGAGCATGGGGGCCACGTAGGCGAAGGTGCAGGGGCCCAGCGCGATGCCGAACACCAGCCCCAGCAGGAAGGCGGCGAAGGCGCCGCGCTTCTGCAGCCCGACCCGGGCGGGCGCCGGCAGCGCCAGCGTTGCGACGTCCGGGGCCGTGACGGGCGTGCCGCCCAGCCTGTGGATCGCCGTCCTGTTCGCCGCGATCGGCGGCCTGATCCTGAACCTGATGCCGTGCGTGTTCCCGGTGATCGGCCTGAAGGTGCTGGGCTTCGCGCATCACGGCTCGCACGAGGGGCGCGCGTCGTCGCGGCAGGGCGCGCTCGCGTTCGCCGCCGGCGTCGTGGTGTCGTTCTGGGCGCTCGCCGGCCTGCTGCTCGCCCTGCGCGCTGCGGGGGAGGCGGCGGGCTGGGGCTTCCAGTTGCAGTCGCCGGTGTTCGTCGCCGCGATGGCGCTGCTGTTCGTGGCGATCGGCCTCAACTTTTCCGGGCTCTACGAGATCGGCCTCGCGGCGACCCGCATCGGCGCGGTGGGTGCCGTCGGTGCCGGCGTTGCCGGCGCGAAACGATCGCGCCATCCGCTGGCGGGATCGTTCGGCGCGGGCGTGCTCGCGGTGCTGGTCGCCACGCCGTGCACTGCGCCGTTCATGGGGTCGGCACTCGGCTATACGCTCGGGGCGCCGACCACCGAGGCGCTCGCCGTGTTCACCGCCATCGGTGCCGGCATGGCGCTGCCCTACCTGCTGCTCGGTTTCTTCCCCGCCTGGCTCGCGTGGCTGCCGCGCCCCGGGCGCTGGATGGAGACGTTCAGGCAGCTACTCGCGTTTCCGATGTACGCGACCTCCGCCTGGCTCGCGTGGGTGCTCGGCCAGCAGGCGGGCATCGATGCGGTGCTCGCGCTCGCGGTGGGCGCGGTGCTGGTGGCGCTCGCGCTGTGGCTGTTCGGCCGCTTCGTGCAGCACGGTGCGACCGGAGGGCGCGCGCGGATCGCCGGCGCGTTCGCGGCGGCCTCGCTGGCGCTCGGACTGTGGACCGCGTGGCCGCACGAGGCCGCGGAGCCGGGCGCGCGCGGCGCCGCCGAGGCCCCGGGCGCCTGGCAAGCCTGGTCGCGCGAACGGGTCGAGGCGGCGCTGGCCGGCGGGAGGCCGGTGTTCGTCGACTTCACCGCCGCGTGGTGCGTGAGCTGCCAGGCCAACAAGCGGCTGGCGCTCGATCGCGAGGCGGTGGTGTCGGCGATGGCGCAGCGGGGCGTGCTGCGGTTGCGCGCCGACTGGACGCAGCGCGACGCGGCGATCACGGCCGAGCTCGCGCGCTTCGGCCGCAACGGCGTGCCGCTGTACCTGCTCTACCGGCCCGGCGACGCGCAGCCGCAGGTGCTGCCCGAGCTGCTCACGGTGTCGACCGTGCTGGACGCGCTCGATCGACTGGCTCGGTGACGAAGCCGAGCCGCGCGATCCCCGCCTGCTGCGCGCTCGACATCACCTCGGCGATGCGCTGGTAGCGCGTCTCGCGGTCGGCGCGCAGGTGCAGCTCGGGCTGCGGCTGGCGCGCCGCGGCCGCGCGCAGGCGCTTGCCGAGCGCGTCGTTGCCGGCCAGCGGCTCGTCGTTCCAGAACACCTTTCCCGCCGGGTCGATCGACAGCGTGATCGTTTCGGGCTTCTGCGCCGTCGCGGGTGCCTGCGCGGTCGGCAGGTCGAGCGGGATCGAATGCGTGAGCAGCGGCGCGGTGATGATGAAGACCACCAGCAGCACCAGCATCACGTCGACCAGCGGCGTGGTGTTGATCTCCGCCATCGGCTGCGTGTTGCCGCCCGCATCGAAGGAACCGAATGCCATCGCCGCGAACCCCCCAGGTTGCCGTCGTCGTTGCCGTTGTCGTGTCGGGTCGTGCCGCCTCGGCGCAGCGCCTCAGCGCACCACCTGGCTCGCCGACAGCGGCGCCACCGCGCTGCGCAGCGCGTCGTCCGCGTCGTCCTTGAGGCGGCGGCCGGTGATCACGAGCGCGAGCAGGTCGTGCGCGAAGCCGTCGAGTTCGGCCAGCACGATCCGGTTCGCGCGCACGAAGGCGTTGTAGGCGAGCACCGCAGGGATCGCGACGGCGAGGCCGGCGGCGGTCATCACCAGCGCCTCGCCGACCGGACCGGCGACGCGGTCGATCATCACCTGGCCGCTCGACGCGATCGCCAGCAGCGCGTGGTAGATGCCCCAGACGGTGCCGAACAGCCCGACGAACGGGGCGGTGCTGCCCACCGAGGCGAGGAACGCGAGCCCGCTCTCGAGGCGCGCCGACGCCTGCGTGATCTCGCCGCGCAGCGCGCGCGTGACGAGCTCGTCGCGGTCGATCGAGGCGGCCAGCGAGCTGTCGGGCTGCATCGCGGCCGCCGCGCGCGCCTTCTGCACCAGCGGCAGGAACACGCGCTCGGTGTCGGCGCGCTCGAGCGTCGCGACGGCCTCGTCCATCGAACGCGCGTTCCAGAACTGCTCGAGCGCGGCGTGCGCGCCGCGGCGCAGCCGCCAGGTGCTCCACGCCTTGGAAAGGATGAAGTACCAGCTCGCCACCGACATCGCGAGCAGCAGCCAGGCGACCGCGTGCGTGACCGCGTCGCCCGCCTGCCAGAAGTGCATCAGACCGAGTTGCTGTTCCTGCATCGCGTGCCCCTTCAGCCTTCCAGCCGGAAGACCCATCGCCAGTCGTGATACCAGGCTTCCACCGGCTGGCCGTCGACGGTGGCCGGCTTGAAGCGCCATTTCCTTACGGTGTCGATCGCCGTGCGGTCGAGCAGCGTCGATCCGCTCGACTGCTTGAGCTGCACCTCGGCGACCCGCCCGTCGGCGCCGACCAGCACGTCGAGCCGCACTTCGCCCTGGTCGCCCATGCGGCGCGCCAGTCCCGGGTAGGGCGGTGGCACGTTGCCGTTCCAGGTCGCGTCGATGCGCGGCGCGCTGCGCGCGGGGCCGGCGGCGGGGGTACGAACCGTGGCCGCCGCTGCGGGGAGCGCTGGCGCGCCGGGTGTCGCCGCGATTTCGCTGCGCGCGGGAGCGGCCGGCGCTGCGGGCGCTGCCGCGGGACTCGCGCTCGCCGGCGCCGCCGGCGGGGCGAGCACCGCGGCGGGCTCGG
>JANJTK010000013.1 GCA_024711155.1 Burkholderiaceae bacterium | reverse complement strand
AGCAGCGGCACCTCGGGCAGCGACACCGACGACGAGCGGTCGTCGACCAGCACGAGGTCGTCGCACGCCAGCGCGAGTTCGTAGCCGCCGCCGGCGCAGGCGCCGTTGATCGCCGCGACGAACTTCAGCCCCGAGTGCCGGCTCGAATCCTCGATGCCGTTGCGCGTCTCGTTGGTGAACTTGCAGAAGTTCACCTTCCACGCGTGGCTCGACGAGCCGAGCATGAAGATGTTCGCGCCCGAACAGAAGATGCGATCCTTGGCGCTCGTGAGGACCACCGTGCGGACTTCCGGGTGCTCGAAGCGGATCCGCTGCAGGGCGTCGTGCAGTTCGATGTCCACGCCGAGGTCGTAGGAATTGAGCTTGAGCTTGTAGCCGGGGCGAATGCCGGCGTCCTCGTCCACGTCGAGCGCCAGCGTGGCGATCGGACCGTCGAAGGAGAGCTTCAGGTGCCGGTAGCGGGAGGGGTCGGTGCGGTACTCGACCGCCGGGTTTGCGCTCATCTGCCGTGCCTCGCCGGATAGGAACTATATTGCGTAATTGATTTCTGTCAATGCATAATGCTGCAATGTGTCCGGCGAGTCAAGCCCCCGCCGGAGTTCGCGCATTGCCTTGGCACCAACGCCTGCCCCTGGCATCACCCTTGCCCCTGAGGAGCCACGCACCATGACGCCCCTGCTCGAAAACCATCTCGCCGGCCGCTGGCAGTCCGGCGCCGGCGCCGGCACGCCGCTGCACGACCCGGTGACGGGCGCCGAACTCGCGCGCGTCTCGGGCGCCGGGCTCGACCTGGCCGACGGCTTCGCGTTCGCGCGCATGCAGGGCGGCGCCGCGCTGCGCGCGCTCGACTACGCGCAGCGCGCGGCGCTGCTGGCGCGCATCGGCGAAGTGCTGACCGCCCGCCGCGACGACTACCTCGACCTGTCGCTGCGCAACAGCGGCACGACGCGCAACGACTCCGCGTTCGACGTCGACGGCGCGACCTACACGGTGTCGCAGTACGCGAAGTGGGGCGCCGCGCTCGGCCCGGCGCACTGGCTCGCCGACGGCGAGCCGGTGAAGCTCGCGAAGGACGGCGCGTTCCAGTCCCTGCACGTACTGGTTCCGCAGCGCGGGCTCGCGCTGTTCATCAACGCGTTCAACTTCCCCGCCTGGGGCCTGTGGGAGAAGGCCGCACCGGCGCTGCTCTCCGGCGTGCCGGTGGTGGTCAAGCCGGCCACGTCGACCGCGTGGCTCACGCAGCGGATGGTGGCCGACGTGCTCGAGGCCGGCATCCTGCCGCCGGGCGCACTGTCGATCGTGTGCGGGCGCACCGACGGGCTGCTCGAGGCGCTCGAGCCCTTCGACCTGGTGTCGTTCACCGGCTCGGCCGACACTGCGCGCGCGATCCGCGGCCACGCGAACGTGCTGCGCCACGCGATCCGCGTCAACGCCGAGACCGACAGCCTGAACAGCGCGCTGATCGGGCCCGACGCCGCGCCCGGCAGCGAAGCCTTCGCGCTGATGGCCAGGGAGGTCGTGCGCGAAATGACGGTCAAGTCGGGGCAGAAGTGCACTGCGATCCGCCGCGTGCTGGTGCCGCGCGAGCACGCTGCCGCCGCCGTCGATGCAATCGCCGCCGGCCTCGCGCAGGTGAAGGTCGGCGACCCGCGCAACGAGGCGGTGCGCATGGGTGCGCTCGCGAGCCGCGCGCAGCTCGATTCGGTGCGCGCGGGCCTGGCGCAGCTCGGAAGCGAGGCGCGACTCGCCTGGGCCGGGCGCGACGCCGATCTGGTCGACGCCGATCCGCGGCGCGCCGCCTGCGTGATGCCGCACCTGTTCGCGGTCGACGACGGCGACGCCGCGACGCAGGTGCACGACCTCGAGGTGTTCGGGCCGGCGGCCACCGTGGTTCCGTATCGCGACCCCGGGCACGCGTTCGCGCTCGCGCGGCGCGGCTTCGGCTCGCTGGTCGCGTCGCTGTTCACCGACGACGCGGCGTTCGCGGCGCGCGCTGCGGTCGAAATGGCGCACGCGCACGGGCGCCTGCACGTCGTCACGCCCGCGGTCGCGAAGGCGCACACCGGCCACGGCAACGTGATGCCGGCGTCGCTGCACGGCGGCCCCGGGCGCGCCGGTGGCGGCGAGGAGCTCGGCGGGCTGCGCGCGCTCGGCTTCTACCACCAGCGCAGCGCGGTGCAGGCGCCGGCGGCGGTCGTCGACAGCCTGCGGGCGGGGGCGGCGTCGTGACACGGTTTCCGTGTTACACTGATTCCGTGTCGTTGCATCCGAAGAGAACACGGAGACCGTCCCAATGAAGAACATCACCATCACGCTCGACGAGGCGACCGCCGCCTGGGTGCGCGTGGCGGCGGCCGAGGCCGACAAGAGCGTCTCGCGCTACATCGCCGACCTGCTCGGGAGGCAACGACGCGACGCGCACGAATACGCCGAGGCGATGCGCCGCTACCTGGAGCGCAAGCCCGCGCGCATCCGCGCCGCGGGGTCCGTGCTGCCCACCCGCGAGTCGCTGCATGAGCGCACCGATCTTCGTTGACACG
>JANJTK010000250.1 GCA_024711155.1 Burkholderiaceae bacterium | reverse complement strand
GATCTGGCGGAACCGGTCGAGCACGCTCACCGGCCCCATGTCCGGCGACGCACTCGACCAGACGGCGCCCAGGCTGGTCGTGGCGAGCAGCGCGACGACCGCCTGCGGGATGTTCGGCATGAACGAGACGCAGCGGTCGCCCCGGGCCACGCCGAGCCGCTTCAGCGTCGCGGTCAGCGCCCCGGTCTCGGCGCGCAACGGGTCCCAGCCGATCTCGGTGCGTGGCCGAAGCTCCGACTCGAACACCAGCGCCGGACGGTTCGTGTGCGCATGTACCCGCGCCGGCGCGAGCAGGTTCTCGGCGTAGTTCAGCGTCTCGCCCTCGAACCAGCGCGCGCCGGGCATCACGCGGGCCGACAGCACCTTCGAATGCGGCGTGTGCACGATCACGCCGGCCCACTGCTGGAACGACTCCCAGAAATCCTCGAGGTGCTCGACCGACCACTTCCAGAGCGACTCGTAGTCGGCGAAAGCCAGGCCGCGCGTCTGCTGCAGCCAGTGGCGGTAGCGGGTGATGCCGGCGCGGGCGATCCGCTCGCGACTCGGGCGCCACAGGACTTCGGGGGTCGACATGGGCCTCTGGCCTCCTCCGGATCGGTGTGGTCGAGACTATAGCGACCGGGGCGACGGGGGCGACCAGGGCGACCCCACGGCGGCGCTTTACAGCCCGCGATTTCGGGTCTAAAGTGTGTATACAGTATCCAGCACACAACCGAACCCCAGCCGCCCCGAGCGGTGGAGGTGCGCCTTGGTTCCTTCGCTCGAACCGGTCGATCGCCCTGTCGCCCTTGGCGAACAGGTCTACGACACCTTGCGCGCGCACCTGCGCGACGGCGCGATCAAGGCCGGGCAACCGCTGCAGGAAGTGCAACTGGCGACGCAACTGGGGGTCTCTCGCACGCCGGTGCGAGAGGCGCTGGCGCGCCTGGCCAGCGAAGGCCTGCTGGTCTCGGGCGGGCGCAGCTACATGGTGCCCGAGCTCACGCTGGCCGACGTCGACGACATCTACGAGGTGCGCTTCCTGATCGAGCCGGCGGCGACCCGCCGCGTGGCCCTGCGCACCGCCGACCCCGCGGTCCGCGAGCCGATCGAGGCGGCGCTCGCCGAAGCCCGCGCGGCGCACCGCGCCGGCGACGCCGAGGCCTTCCGCGAAAGCCACGTGCACTTCCGCAGCGCGTGGCTCTCTCTGGTACCGAACCGGCGGCTGGTCAAGGTGATCGAGCAGTACGCCGACCACATGCAACGCATTCGCGCGCT
>JANJTK010000097.1 GCA_024711155.1 Burkholderiaceae bacterium | reverse complement strand
TCGCCGTCACCGGCGCCGGGCGCGGCATCGGCGCGGCAATCGCGCAGGAGCTCGCGCGGCGCGGCTTCGAGGTGGCCTGCCTGGTGCGCGGCGACGCGCCCGCGGCGCCCGCGGGCGCGCCGGGCCGGATCGCGCGCATCGGCTGCGACATCCGCGACCCGCAGGCGGTGGCGGACGCGCTCGCGGCGGCCGACGCGCTGCCCGGCGGGCTGAAGGGCATCGTCAACAACGCCGGCGTGCAGCAGGACGGTGCAGCGCGCGACTTTCCGCTCGCCGCCTTCGAGGCGATGCTCGCCACCAACGTGATCGGCACCTTCTCGGTCGCGCAGCAGGGCTACCCGCTGCTGCGCGCGCGCGGCGGCGGACTGATCGTCAACATCGGTTCGATGTGGGACAAGATGGGCGTGCGCCGCTACGCGGCGTACTGCGCGAGCAAGGCGGCGGTAGCGGCGCTCGGCCGCTGCCTCGCCGCCGAGTGGGCGCGCGACGGCATCCGCGTGCTGACCGTCGCGCCGGGCTACGTCGACACGCCGATGACGCACGACGCGCTGGAAGACGAGCGCGTGCGCGCGTTCCTGAAGTCGCGCGTGCCGATGGGCCGGGCGGCCAGCGCTGAAGAGGTCGCGCGCCTGGTGGCGAGCCTCTACGGCGAGGACATCGCGATGTTCACCGGCGACACGCTGTACATCGACGGCGGGCATGGCATCGGACAGTGACGCGCCCGCGCCCCCGCTGACCGGGCTGCGCGTGCTCGACTTCGGCACGCTGCTGCCGGGGCCGCTCGCTTCCCTGCTGCTGGCCGAGGCCGGCGCGACCGTGCTCAAGGTCGAGCGCCCGCCGGCCGGCGACGAGATGCGCGGCTACGTGCCGGCATTCGGCGCGGCGAGCGCCAACTTCGCGCTGCTCAACCGCGGCAAGACGAGCGTCTGCATCGACCTGAAGGACGACGCGCAGCGCGCGGCGCTGATGCCGCTGGTCGAGAGCGCAGACGTGCTGATCGAGCAGTTCCGGCCCGGCGCGATGGCGCGCCTCGGGCTCGGCTACGAGGAGGTGCGCGCGCTCAATCCGCGCATCGTCTACTGCTCGATCACCGGCTACGGCCAGCACGGTCCGCGCGCGGCGCGCGCCGGCCACGACCTGAACTACCTCGCCGAAACCGGCCTGCTCGGCCTGACCCGCGGCGCCGACGGCGCGCCGGTGCTGCCGCCGACGCTGGCGGCCGACATCGCCGGCGGCGCCTGGCCCGCAGTGATGAACGTCCTGCTCGCGCTGCGCCGGCGCGACGCGACCGGGCACGGTTGTCACCTCGACGTCGCGATGAGCGACCACCTGTTCGCGTTCGCCTACTGGGGACTCGCCAACGGCTTCGCCGCCGGGCAGTGGCCGCGCCCGGGCGCCGAGCTCGTCACCGGCGGCTCGCCGCGCTACGCGATCTACCGCACCGCGGACGAGCGCTTCGTCGCCGCGGCGCCGCTCGAGGACCGCTTCTGGGCGGGTTTCTGCGACGCGATCGGGCTGCCCGCCGGGCAGCGCGACGACGCGCGCGACCCCGAAGGCGTGCGTGCCGCGGTCGCGGCGCGAATCGCCGCGCGCACCGCGGCGCAGTGGCGCGCGGTGTTCGCCGACGTCGACGCCTGCGCGTCGGTGGTCGCCTCGCTGGAGGAAGCGGTCGCCGATCCGGCCTTCGCGCAGCGCGCGCTGTTTGCGCGCGAGGTGGCGCACCGCGGCGCGCGCATGCCCGCGCTGCCGCTGCCGCTGGACGAGGGCCTGCGCGACGCGCGGCGCGTGCGCGACTATCCGAACCTGGGCGAATACGCGGCCGCGCACGGCTGGCCGCAGGGAGGGCAACGATGAGCACACCGGCGCGAGGCGTCGTCGTCACCGGCGCCGCCGGCGACCTGGGCCGGGCGCTGTGCCGGCGCTTCGTCGACGACGGGTGGGCGGTGTTCGCCGCCGACCTCGCGCCCGTCGCCGAGGCCGAGGGGGTGGTACCGGCGCGCGTCGACGTCACCGACCGCGCGCAGGTGTTCGACCTCGCCGAACGCGCCGCCGCGGCGGCGCCGCTGCAGGCGTGGGTCAACGCGGCCGGCATCTTCGTTGCCGGCGCGGTGTCCGACGCCGACGAGGCGACCTGGGAGCGCGTCGTCGCGGTCAACCTCGGCGGCACCTTCCACGGCTGCGCGGCGGCGCTGCGCGTGCTCGCGCGCGCCGGCGGCGGTCGCATCGTCAACGTCGGCTCGGTCTCGGGACAGGTCGGCGGCACCGGCGTGCACCCGGCCTACGGCGCATCGAAGGCGGGCGTCCACGCGCTCACCAAGACCTACGCGCTCGAGGGCGCGCGCCACGGCGTGCTGTGCAACGCGGTCGCGCCCGGCCTGCTCGAGGGCAGCATGTCGCACGAATTCGGCGACCGCGCGCGCGAGCGGCTCGAGAGCGCCAACCCGATGCGCCGCTTCGGGCGCATGGACGAGGTCGCGCACGTGATCCGGTTCCTGGCCGACGCCTCGAACACCTACATGAACGGCGCGATCGTCCCGGTCAACGGCGGCGCTTACATGCCTTCCTGAGTGTTTTCCCGACCGCCACCCCGAGACGCCGCCATGCCGACCCGCATCGTCACCCGCCGCTCGCCGATCCACGGCAACGGCGTCTTCGCCGCCGCCGACATCCCGTCCGGCACGCGGCTGATCCAGTACAAGGGGCAGTTGCTCACGCACGCGCAGAGCGACCGCCTGTACCCGGGCAGCGCGGACACCGGCCACACGTTCCTGTTCTCGCTCAACGACGACTACGTCATCGACGCCAACCGCGACGGCAACAGCGCGCGCTGGATCAACCACAGCTGCGCACCCAACTGCGAGGCCGTCGTCGACGAGCACGCGGGCGGCGACGCGCGGCGCGACCGCGTGTTCATCGAATCGATCCGCGACCTCCGCAAGGGCGAGGAGCTCACTTACAACTACGGCATCGTGCTCGAGCAGCCGCACACGCCGGCGCTGAAGCGGATCTGGGCCTGCCGCTGCGGCGCACCGCAGTGCACCGGCACGATGCTGCAGCCCAGGCGCAAGCGGCGCTGAGCGGCTGGGCACTGCGCGGCCGGGCGCTGAGCTGCCTGGCGCGGCGCGCACCGACGCGTTGCGCCGGGACCGGAATCGCGCGCAGTCAGCGGCCGTTCGCGATGCCCGCCGGGACATGCCCCGCGGGCCCGACGCGCGCAGCCGATTCGCAGTGCCCGGTCTGGTCATCGAAGAAGAAGTCCGGCTCGAACTCCTTCAGGAACGGCCCCTTCGGCAAGCCGCCGAGGAACATCGCCTCGTCGACCTCGATGCCCCAATCCATCAGCGTGCGGATCGCCCGCTCGTGCGCGGGCGCGCTGCGCGCCGTCACCAGCGCCGTGCGGATGCGCACCGGCGCGGCCTGCCGTCGTGCGCCCCCCGGGGCGGCGTCCTCGCGCTGGAGCCGGTGCAGCGCCTCCAGCAACGGCTTGAACGGGCCCGGCGGCAGCGGCAGCGCGGCGCGGTCGGCCTCGTGGCGCTGGAACGCGTCGAGCCCGCCGGACTGGAAGACGCGTTCGGACTCGTCGGAGAACAGCACCGCGTCGCCGTCGAACGCGATGCGCACTTCGTCGGGGTGCGACTCCGACGCCTTGACCGATTCGGGGAAGACGCGCGCGGCCGGGATGCCGGCGTCGAGCGCCGCGGCGACGTCGTCGGCGTTGGCCGACAGGAACAGGTTCGCCTTCAGCGGCGCGAGATAGCGCCACGGCGCGCGCCCGCGCGTGAACACGCCGCGCTCGAGCCGCAGCCCGGCCTGCTGCGCCGAGCGAAACACGCGCAGGCCGCTGACCGGGTCGTTGCGCGAAACGACGACCACCTCGATGCGCCGCTCGGACTCCGGCCGCCCCGGCGGGTCGAAGCGCAGCAGCTTGCGCACCAGCGCCCACGCCACGCCGGCCTGCGCGCTGACGTCGAGGCGCTCGCGCTGCAGCGCCATGTAGGCGGCGTCGTCGTCGCGCTCGAAGACCCGGTTCTCCTCCTCGAAGTCGAACACCGCGCGCGACGAGATCGCGACGACCAGCTTTCCTTCGAGCGATGCAGGCATGATCGCCAAGGGTAGGCACTGGGCGGCGATCGCGCAAATCGCCCCGCCCGGGGAGCGCCGCGGCACTCTGCGACAATGACGGTTTGCCCCGACCTTCGATGAACCCGCCCACCCGCAGGCCGGATCCGGTCTTCGCCGAACTCGACGCCTGCGGCCTGAACCTGCAGGCGGTCTTCGACCTGCGCGCGCTGCCGGGCGACGTGCGCGAGGCGCTGCCCGCCGAGGCACGCGACCCCGACGCAGGCGACCGCCTGCCCGACGAACTGCGCGGTCGCGGCCGCCGGCTGCTGCTGGTCGGCAACCTCGGCCCGGCGTTCTGGCGGCACGCGACCGCCGACGGCCTGCACGGCGAACACCCGCTCGACGCGTTCGCCCGCGCGCGCGTCGACGCGTGGCTCGACCGCCGCTTCCCCGATGCGCGCCGCGAGTGGCTCTACCCCGGCGAGCCTGCGATCGGACTGCAGCGGCTGGGCCGGCTCGCCGGCTGGCACCACCCGTCGCCATTCATGGTCGGGGTCAACGACGCGTGGGGCAGCTGGTTTGCCTACCGCGCGGCGCTGCTGGCCGACGTCGACCTCGCGCCGACCGCGCCGCTCGCCGCCGCGTCGCCGTGCGAGCGTTGCGCCGCGCGGCCGTGCGTCGCGGCCTGCCCGCCCGGCGCGCTGCGCGACCGCTTCGACCTCGCCGCGTGCTCGGGCTGGCGGCTGGCGCCCGACTCGAGCTGTCGTGAACAGTGCCTGGCCCGCAGCGCCTGCCCCGCGGGCGCGGCGCACCGCTACGACCCGGCGCAGATTGCCTACCATTACGGCCGCTCGCTCGCGACGCTGGCCCGCCACGCGTCCCGTCCGGACTGACTGCAAGGGAACTCCATGAGCCTCAAGTGCGGCATCGTCGGCCTGCCCAACGTCGGCAAGTCGACCCTGTTCAACGCGTTGACCAAGGCCGGCATCTCGGCCGAGAACTATCCGTTCTGCACCATCGAGCCCAACGTCGGCATCGTCGAGGTGCCCGACCCGCGGCTGGATGCGCTGGCGAAGATCGTCGTGCCGCAGCGCGTGCTGCCGGCCACGGTCGAATTCGTCGACATCGCCGGGCTGGTGGCGGGCGCGTCCAAGGGCGAAGGGCTGGGCAACCAGTTCCTCGCCAACATCCGCGAGACCGATGCGATCGTGCACGTCGTGCGCTGCTTCGAAGACGAGAACGTGGTGCACGTCAGCGGCCGGATCGACCCGCTGTCGGACATCGAGGTGATCGACACCGAGCTCGCGCTGGCCGACATGGCGACGGTCGAGAAGGCGCTGGTGCGCTACGGCAAGGTCGCGCGCGCCGGCGGCGACAAGGAAGCGCAACGGCTGGTCGCGGTGCTCGACAAGTGCATGGCGGTGCTCAACCAGGCGAAGCCGGTGCGCTCGCTCGACCTGTACGACGAGGAGAAGGCGCTGCTGAAGCCGCTGTGCCTGATCACGGCCAAGCCGGCGATGTACGTCGCCAACGTGCGCGAGGACGGCTTCGCCGGCAACCCGCACCTCGACGCAGTGCGCCGCCACGCGCAGGCCGAGGGCTCGATCGTCGTGCCGGTGTGCGCAGCGATCGAAGCCGAGATCGCCGACCTGCCCGACGAGGACAAGGCGGTGTTCCTCGCCGACATGGGCATGGACGAACCGGGACTGGACCGCGTGATCCGCGCCGCCTACGCGCTGCTCGGGTTGCAGACCTACTTCACCGCCGGCGTCAAGGAAGTGCGCGCCTGGACGGTGCCGGTGGGCGCGACCGCACCGCAGGCGGCCGGAGTCATCCACACCGACTTCGAGCGCGGCTTCATCCGCGCCGAGACGATCGCCTACGACGACTTCGTCGCGCTCGGCGGCGAGGCCGGTGCGAAGGAGAAAGGGAAGATGCGGCTGGAAGGCAAGGACTACGTCGTCCGGGACGGCGACGTGATGCACTTCCGGTTCAACGTCTGAGCGGGATCACATGGATCAACGTGCCGTCTGCGCGCTCCTGCCCTCGGGCCGCAACATGACTCGTCGGGCGGGCCCGATGCTATCGTTTGACGATGCTAACGTCTTACGATAGCATCTTGCCGTGGCGATCGCATCGTTCCGCTGCAGGGATACCGAGGCGCTGTTTGGCGGGCAGCGGGTCGCGCGGTTCAGGAACATCGAATCGGTAGCGATGCGCAAGCTGGCGATGCTGAACCGGGTTGCTCGGGTCGTGGAGTTGCGCATCCCTCCCAACAATCGGCTGGAGGCGCTCGAGGGAGATCGCCGCGGCCAGTGGAGCATCCGCATCAACGACCAATGGCGCCTTTGCTTTCGCTTCGCCGGCGGGCGCGCCACGGATGTCGAGATCGTCGATTACCACCGGGGATGAACATGCGAAAAGTGCCATATCCCACACCGGGCGAGATCCTGCGCGAGGAGTTTCTTGATCCCATGAGCATTTCGGCGTATCGGCTGGCCAAGGAAATCGGCGTGCCGCAAATGCGTATCAGCGAAATTATTGCCGGCAAGCGTGGGATCACTGTGGATACCGGGCTGCGCTTGTCGCGCTATTTCGGGCTGAACGACGGCTTCTGGACCGGCCTGCAGCTCGACTACGAATCCGCGCGCGTCAAAGACGAGTTGGCGGAGGAACTGGACCGGATCAAGCCACTGCGGGACGCAGCCTGAATCCTTCGGCATTCGAGCCTCGAATCGGGTACGAGAGCGGGTGCGAAGCGCGCCGCCCCTGCTGCACGGCGGGGTGACTGCGCTATACTGCGCCCCGTTGGTGCCTGGCCCGCGCGTCGTTGCGGGCCGGGGTAAACGGGAAGCAGGATGGCAGGGCCCCCCCGGGGCCGACGCCTGACCTGCGCTGCCCCCGCAACGGTAAGCGGAAGGAGTGCCTCGGCACCCCGGCTCGCATTCACGGTCACTGGAGGACTCGTTCTCCGGGAAGGCCTTGCGAGTACTTCCGCCAGCCCGGATACCGGCCAGCACGGAGACTGCGCTCCAGGGGAGCGCGGTCGTTACGCCCATGCACGATCGGGGAAGATCGTTTGGGCAACGCAACGTACTGCCATCCAATGAACAAGAGTCCCTCGCGCGCGCCGCTGGCCGCGCTTCCGCTGGCGATCGCGGCCGGCTTCGCTTCGTCCTCGTTTCCCGCACTGGCCGCCGGTCCGGCCGCGCTTCACCCCGTCGTGGTCACCGCCACCCGCATCGAGCAGCCGCTCGCCGACGTCGTGGCCGACGTCAGCATCGTCGACCGCGAAACGATCGAGCGCAGTGGCGCCTCGACCCTCGCCGACGTGCTGTCGCAACTGCCCGGCATCTCGCTGACGCGCAACGGCGGCCCCGGTTCCGCCACCAGCGTGCACCTGCGCGGCGGCGACAACCGCTTCACCGCGCTCTACGTCGATGGCGTGCGCGTCGACTCGCAATCGACCGGCGGCGCGAGCTGGAACGCGATTCCGCTGGCGCAGATCGAGCGCATCGAGGTGCTGCGCGGGCCGGCCGCCGCGGTCTACGGATCGGACGCGCTCGCGGGCGTCGTGCAGGTGTTCACGCGCCGCGGCGAAGGCGCGGCCGCGCCCTTCGTCAACCTCGGTCTCGGGTCGCTCGGCACGCGCAAGCTCGACGCCGGGATCGGCGGTGCGGGCGCCGGGTTCGACTGGTCGGTCGCGGTCGGCCGTGAGACCAGCGACGGCTTCAACTCGCAGCCGGCCGGCAACCCCGACCGCGACGGCTACCGCAGCACGTCGGCCAGCGCGAGCCTGGGCTGGCAGGTCTCTCCCGCGCACCGCATCGAGGCAAGTGCGCTGGCGAGCCGCATGCACTCGCAGTACGACGCGTTCGCGTCGACCGGCGACGACCGCACGCGCAGCGCCGTGCGCACGCTCGGCCTGAACTGGCTCGCGAAGTGGTCCGACACCTGGAGCACCCGGATCGGCATGAGCCAGGGCAGCGACCGCTACGAGGACCTCCCCTGGGCCTACGTCACCGACACCGTCGTCACCGGCTACCTGTGGCACAACGCGTGGAAGCTCGGCGCCGGCAGGCTCACGGCCGATCTGGAGCGGCGCGAGGACCGGCTCGACAACGCGTCGACGACGCCGGCGATCACGCGACGCGCACAGAACGCGCTCGCGCTCGGCTACGGGCTGCGCGCTGGCGCGCACACGCTGCAGCTCAACGCGCGCCACGACGCCGACAGCGAATTCGGCGGGCACACGACCGCCGGCGCCGGCTACGCGTACGCATTCGCGCCGAACTGGCGCGCGACGGCGTCGACCGGCACGGCGTTCCGCGCGCCGACGCTGTTCCAGCGCTTCAGCCCCTACGGCACGTCGAGCCTGCGGCCCGAAAAGGGACGCAGCATGGAACTGGGCGCTCGCTACGCCGCCAACGGCAACGCGTTCGGCGCCACCGTCTACCGCAACCGGGTCACCGACCTCATCAGCTGGGTGCCGGGCACGGGTCCGTGCCTGAACGGCGCCAGCACGTCGTGGTTCCCGGGCTGCTACGGGAACACCGCGCGTGCCGACATCGCCGGTGTCACGCTGAGCGGCGAAACGCGCGTCGGTTCGGTGCGCCTCACCGCGTCGCTGGACTGGATGGATCCGGAGAACGCCGCCACCGGCAAGGTGCTGCAGCGGCGCGCGCGCCGGCAGGCCACGCTCGGCGCCGCGACCCGCGTCGCCAACTGGGAAGTCGGCGTGCAGACGCAACTGGTCGGCGCACGTTTCGACGACGCCGCCAACACGGTGCGACTCCCCGGCTACGGCGTCTTGAACCTGCACGCATCGACGCGGCTTCACCGCGACTGGACCCTGCTCGCCCGGGTCGACAACGCGGGCGACAAGGCGTACCAGACCGCCTGGGGATACGCGACTGCGGGACGCACGCTGTACCTCGGGCTGAACTGGGCGGCGCGCTGACACGCCGTGCCGATGAACCGGCCCCCGTCCATGCCCACCCCCGATTCGCCCGCGGCGACGCTCGCGCGCAGCGAACTGATCCTGGGCGGGCAGAAGAGCGGCAAGTCGCGCCGCGCGGAATCGCTCGCGCGCGCGTGGCTGGACGGGGCGCCGGGACGGCGCGGGGTGCTCGTCGCGACCGCGGTGGCGGGCGACGACGAAATGGGCGCGCGCATCGGGCGCCACCGCGCGGACCGCGCGCGACGCGTCCCGGCCCTGGCCACGGTCGAGGAGCCGCAGCGGCTCGCGCAGACGATCCGCGCGCACAGCGACGCCGACACGCTGGTCGTCGTCGATTGCCTGGTGCTGTGGCTGGCCAACCGGCTGATGCCCGCCGGGGAGGCGATCGGGAACCCGGCCGGCGGCGCGATCGATGACGCGATCGACGATGCGATCGACGGCACAGCCGACGGCACAACCGACCACGCGATCGACGAACTCGCGGACGCGGTGCGCGCGGCGCGCGGACCGCTGGTGCTGGTGAGCAACGAGATCGGCCTGGGCGTGATTCCGCTCGGGCGCGAAGTCCGCGCCTTCGTCGATGCGCTCGGTTGCCTGAACCAGGCGATGGCGCAGGCTTGCGAGCGCGTGACGCTGATGGCGGCCGGGTTGCCGCTCGCGCTGAAGGAGCCGGCGTGAAGCGACAGCGGCACGCGTCGAAGCGGGCAAAGGCACCGTGGATCACGACGGCGGTCGCGACGGCGACCGCGAAGCCGCTCGCGGCACTGGCGTTCGCGCTCGCGCTCGCAGCGCCCGCGTCGGCAGCGGGCATCGTCGACGACCGTGGGCGCACGGTCGAGATCGCAGCGCCGCCGCAGCGCATCGTCAGCATCCTGCCGTCGCTCGCCGAGATGGTGTGCCGGCTCGACCGCTGCGAGCGGCTGGTCGGCGTGGACCGCTACACCGACTGGCCGGCGCAGGCGGCGCGGTTGCCGCGCGTCGGCGGCGGCATCGACCCGAACATCGAGGCGATCGTCGCGCTGCGCCCGGACCTCGTGCTCGCCGGCACTTCGTCGCGCGGCATCGACCGGCTCGAGAGCCTCGGCATCCGCGTGCTCGCGTTCGACCCGAACACGCACGCCGACGTCGAGCGCATCCTCGGCGCACTCGGCGTCGTGCTGGGCCGCGACGACGCTCAGCGCATCTGGCGCGAGATCGACGACGGCGTGTCCGCCGCGGCGCGCTCGCTGCCGCCCGAAGCGCGCGGCGCGCGCGTCTATTTCGAGGTCAACGCCGGCCCCTACGGCGCGAGCGAGGCGTCGTTCATCGGCGAGACCCTCGCTCGCCTGGGCGCACGCAACATCCTGCCCGCCCGCCTCGGCGCGTTTCCGAAGCTCAATCCGGAGTACGTCGTGCGCGCCGACCCCGAGGTGATCATCATCGGGCAGCGCAGCGCCGAGGGACTGGCGCAGCGCCCCGGGTGGAGCGGCATGCGCGCGATCCGCGAGGGACGCGTGTGCCTCTTCCTGGCGCACGAGTCCGACGTGCTGGTGCGCCCCGGTCCGCGGATGGCCGAGGCGGCGCGCATGATGGCCGAATGCCTGCGGCAGAAGGCGCCGCGCCGGCGCGGCGAAGGCGATTCGCGATGAACCTGCGGCGCGCGTCGCTGATGACCTGGGTGCTGGTGGTCGCCAGCGCGGCGCTGGTCGCGCTCGGCACGGCGGTCGGCAGCGTCGGTTTCGAGAATCTGCTGCCGGCCCTGCTCGACCCGAACGCCGAACCGGCGCAGCGGCAGCTGGCGCAGCAGATCGTCTGGGAGATGCGCGTTCCGCGCACGCTCGGCGCGTGGGCCGCCGGGGCGCTGCTGGGACTCGCCGGCGCAATCGCGCAGGGCCTGTTCCGCAACCCGCTGGCGGACCCCTACCTGCTCGGCAGCGCGTCGGGGGCGTCGCTGGGCGTCGCGCTCGCGCTCGCGGCCATCGGCGGCGCCGCGGGGATGCTGGGCGGCGCCGACACCGGGGTGCGGATCGGCATCAGCGCGAACACGCTGTGGGTGCGGCTCGGGCTCACCGGCGCCGCCTTCGTCGGCGCGGTGCTGGCGGTGCTGCTGACGCTGGCGCTGGCGCGCGGGGTCGGGCACACGCTGCGGCTGCTGCTGGCCGGTGTGATCGTCGGAATGGTGCTGGGAGCGCTCGCGTCGCTGGTGCTGCTGTTCACGCCCGACTCGCTGCAGGCGATGCAGGCGTTCATGCTCGGTTCTACCGGCAGCGTCGGCTGGACTTCGTGGGCGCTGATGTTCGGCGCGTGGTGCGTGTGCCTCGCGGTGGCCTGGCCGCTCGCGCGCGTGCTCGACGGCCTGAGCCTGGGCGAGTCGACTGCGGCGAGCCTCGGGCTGCCGCTGGCGCCGTTGCGCGGCGCGCTGGTCGCCGTGCTGGCGCTGGCCACCGGCACCGCGGTTGCGCAGACCGGACTCATTGCCTTCGTCGGCCTGGCCGCGCCGCACCTGGTGCGCGCGGTCGCGAAGGTCGCGCATCGTCGATTGATGCTGCTCGCGAGCCTGATGGGCGCGGTGCTGCTGGCAGCAGCCGACCTGCTCGCGCGCTGGGTCATTGCGCCGCAGGAACTCCCGGTCGGGGTGCTCACCGCGGTGCTCGGCGGCGGCTACCTGCTGTGGCTGATGCATCGCGGCACGCGCGTGCGCAACGCCGGAGGCAAGCTGTGAGCGCGCCCGCGTTGCGCGCCGCCGGCATCGTCGCCAGCCTGGGCGGGGTCGAGATCCTGCACGGACTCGACCTGTCGCTGCGCGCCGGGGCATGGACCAGCATCGTCGGTCCCAACGGCGCCGGCAAGTCGACGCTGCTGAAGGTGCTCGCGGGCCTGCTGCCGCACGCCGGGCAGGTCGATCTGCTCGGCCGCCCGTGGCACGAGCGCACGCGCACCGCGCGCGCGCGCGTGCTCGCGTGGCTCGGCCAGAGCGAGGGCGCAGCCGAGGACCTGACCGTGTACGACGTCGCGATGCTCGGGCGCCTGCCGCACCAGCCGTGGCTCGCGGCGCCGAGCGCGGCCGACCACGCGGCGGTCGAGGCGGCGCTGCGCGCGACGCACGCGTGGGGGTGGCGCGAGCGCGCGCTGGGCGCGCTCTCCGGCGGCGAGCGCCAGCGCGTGCTGCTCGCCCGCGCACTGGCCGTGCAGGCGCAGGTGCTGCTGATGGACGAACCGCTCGCGAACCTGGATCCGCCGCACCAGGCCGACTGGCTCGCGCTGGTGCGCGACCTGGTCGCTGGGGGACGCACCGTGGTCAGCGTGCTGCACGAGATCACGCTCGCGCTGCACGCCGACGACCTCGTCGTCATGCAGTCGGGACGCGTGCTGCACCACGGCGGCTGCGCCGACCCCGCTTCGCATCGCGCGGTCGAGCGCGTGTTCGAGCACCGGGTCTCGATTCATGCGCTGGCCGGCCAGTGGGTCGCGCTGCCGGCCTGAGCCGTCGCCACCCACTTCCCGCTTCCTCGAACGCACTGCCGACCATGCAGATCGAATCCCCGCCCGACCGGCACGCCGCCGGACGCCCGGCCGGCGAGCGGCGCGGATTGCTGATCGTCCACACGGGCGACGGCAAGGGCAAGAGCACCGCGGCATTCGGGCTCGCACTGCGCGCGTTCGGCCGCGGAAAGCTCGTCAGGATCTACCAGTTCATGAAGGTGCCTTCGGCGCGTTTCGGCGAGCACCGCGCGTTCGAGACGCTCGGCCTGCCGATCGAGGGACTCGGGGACGGATTCAGCTGGAAGAGCCGCGACCTGGAGCACTCCGCCGAACTCGCGCGCGCGGGCTGGGAGCGGGCGGCCGCGACCATCGCCGGCGGCGAGCATTTCATGGTGGTGCTCGACGAGATCACTTATCCGCTGCGCTTCGGCTGGCTGCCGCTCGAGCCGGTGGTCGAGGCCTTGCGCCAGCGCCCCCCGCACGTGCACGTCGTCCTGACCGGGCGACAGGCGCCGGACGAGCTGCTGGCGATCGCCGACACCGTCACCGAGATGCGGATGAAGCGTCACCACTTCCAGGCCGGCGTGCCGGCACAGCGCGGCATCGAGGATTGAACGCGTGATCGACGCGACGATCTTCGCCGGTGCGATCGCAATCGCGATGACGCTCGACCGCGCCATCGGCCAGCCGCCTGCCCGCCTGCACCCGGTGGTCGCGATCGGCCGCTACCTCGAACTGGCCGGGTCGCGGCTGACGGCGCTGTCGCCGCGGCGCGCGTTGGTCGCGGGCGCGGCCGCGTGGCTCGCTGCTGCGCTCCCGCTGGCGGCATCGGGCTGGTGGCTCGAGCGCGCGATGGCCGCCTGGTTGATGCCCGCGGGCGGACTCATCGGCGCGCTCGCCGGTGCGCTGTGGCTGGGCCTGCTGCTGTGGCCGCTGCTGGCGTGGCGCATGCTGCGCGACGAGGTCGACGCGGTCGAGCGCGCGCTGGCGGACGGGCTCGCCGAAGGTCGCGCGCGCGTCGCGATGCTCGCCAGCCGCGACACGTCGACGCTGCAACCTGCCGAGGTGCGCGAAACGGCGATCGAGTCGCTCGCCGAGAACCTGTGCGACTCGGTCGTCGCGCCGCTGTTCTGGTTCGCGCTCGCCGGGTTGCCGGGTGCGATCGTCTACCGCTTCGCGAACACGGCCGACGCGATGTGGGGCTACCGTGGACGCTGGGAGTGGGCGGGCAAATGGGCGGCGCGCGCCGACGACCTGCTGTCGTGGCTGCCGGCGCGGATCACGGCGCTGCTGCTGGCACCGGCGCCGCGCAGCTGGCCCGCCCTCGCGCGAATGGCCGCGCTCACGCCGTCGCCCAACGGCGGCTGGCCGATGGCGGCAATGGCGATGGGGCTGGGCGTGAGGTTGGCGAAACCCGGCATCTACTGCCTCAACGACGCCGCGCGCCCGCCGCGTGCGGCCGACACGGCGCGCGCGATCGGCCGCGCGACGACCGCGGTGCGGCTCGGGGTCGCGGCGATGGCGATGCTCGCGCTGGTCGCGCGAGGTGCGTGGTGACGCCGCCTGCCCGTGCGACCCGCGCGACCCGCGACGCGGGAGTCGACGCGGGAGCCGACACCGGTTTCGACGCGGCCGGTATCGCATGTCCGTGGGCCGGCGAACGCGAGCCGCACGGCGGGCCGGATGCACAGGGCCCGGCTCGCTTCGACTTCTCGAGCAACGGCAACGCCGCGGGTCCGTTGCGTTCGGTCGCGCGCGCGGTGCGTTGCGCCGATCGCAGCCGTTACCCGGACCCCGGATACAACGCGTTGCGGGAACGCCTCGCCGCCGCGCACGACGTCGATCCCGCGCGCGTCGTGATCGCGGGCAGCGCGAGCGAATTCGTGCACCGGATCACGCACGGGCTGGCGCTGCGCGGGCGTGCGCGGCGCGCACTCGTTCCCGAGCCCGGCTACCAGGAGTATCGCGACGCCGCGGCACTCGACGGCCTCGCGGTCTCGGCGTCGGCGGCGGCCGCGTGGGCGGCGCCGCACGGCGGCGACCTGCTGTGGCTCACCGAACCCGCCAGTCCGAGCGGCGCAACCGCGATCGGCGCGCTCGGCGCCGGCATCGCGCGCGCCCGCCGCGCCGGCGCCGTCGTCGTGATCGACCTCGCCTACCAGCCGCTGCGCCTCGACGGGCAAGCGTTGCCGGCCGAAGTCGACGACGCCTGGCAGCTGTGGTCGCCGAACAAGGCCTGCGGAATGACCGGCGTGCGCGGCGCCTACGCGATCGCGCCGCGCGGCACCGAAGCCAGCGCCGCCGCACTGCGCGCGCGGGCGCCGTCGTGGGTCACCGGCGTCGACGGGGTCGCGCTGCTCGAAGCGTTCGCCGGCGCACAGGCGCAGGACGAGCTCGCGCGCAGCCTCGCGCGCTTGCGCCGGTGGCGCTCAGCGCTCGCCGCGCTGCTGAAGGCGGCAGGTTGGCAGACGCGCGAAGCGGCGAGCGTGACGCCGTTCTTCATGGCGCGGTCGCCGGCGCCGATCGACTTCGCGGCGTTGCGCGCCCGCGGCATCAAGCTGCGCGACACGACGAGCATGGGCGCGCCGGGCTGGGTGCGAGTGTCGGCGCAACCGCCGCTGGCGCTGGCGGCGCTCGCCGAGGCGATCGGCAGACCCGCGGCGAGCCTGCGAACCGGCGCACGCGTCGCGGGAGATTCGCAGTGAGCGCGCGCGCGGTGATGGTGCTGGGCTGCACCAGCGGCGCCGGCAAGAGCTGGATCGCCACGGCGCTGTGCCGCTGGTACGCGCGGCAGGGCCTGCGGGTGGCGCCGTTCAAGGCGCAGAACATGAGCAACCACGCCCGGGTGGTGACGATCGCCGGCGCGCGCACGCACGGCGAGATCGGCAGCGCGCAGTACTTCCAGGCGCTCGCCGCGCGCGCGACGCCGCAGGTGCGCATGAACCCGGTGCTGCTCAAGCCCGAGACCGACCGGCGCAGCCAGGTCGTCGTGATGGGCGAGCCGCGGCCGGAGCTGCTCGAAGTCGGCTGGCGCGAGCGTTCGGCGCTGCTGTGGCGCACCGCCGCCGAGGCGCTCGAGAGTCTGCGCGACGAGTTCGACCTGGTCGTTCTCGAAGGCGCCGGCTCGCCGGCCGAGATCAACCTCGCCGCCTCCGACTATGTCAACACGCGCTCGGCGCTCGCCGCGGCGGCCGCCTGCCTGCTGGTGGCCGACATCGACCGCGGCGGCGCGTTCGCACACCTGTACGGAACCCACGCGCTGATGGACGAGCGGCTGCGACCGCAGGTGCGCGGCTTCGTGCTGAACCGCTTTCGCGGCGACGCCGGGCTGCTCGCGCCGGGCCCGGAGGAGCTCGAGCGCCTCACCGGCGTGCCGACGGTGGCGGTGGTGCCGATGCTGCGCGAGCACGGCCTGCCCGAGGAAGACGAGGTGCCGCGTGCCGGCGCGAACGACGACGGGCCGCGCGTGGTGGTCGTGTGCGCGCCGCACGCGAGCAACCTCGACGAGTTCGAGCCGCTGCGCGCGGCGCCGGTGGCGCTGTCGTTCTCGCGCGATGCCCGCGAAATCGCCGGCGCCGACTGGCTGGTCCTGCCGGGCAGCAAGCACACGCGCGCCGATCTCGCGTGGCTGCGCGCCAACGGCGTCGACGCCGCGATTCGCGCGCACGCCGCGGCCGGCAAGCCGCTGCTCGCGATCTGCGGCGGCATGCAGATCGCCGGGGTCGCGATCGACGATCCGCACGGCATCGAGGGGGGCGCCGCCGGCGGCGACGCGGGCCTCGCCCTGCTGCCGCTCGCGACGCGCTTCGAGCCCGCGAAGCGGCTCGCGCGTGCGCGCTATCGCTTCGCCGCGCTGCGAGGCGCATGGGCCCCGTTGTCGGGCATCGAGATCGACGGCTACGAGATCCGTCAGGGTCGCAGCCGGCGGGTCGAACTCCCGTCGGGCGCCGGCGACGACGCGGCGGTTGCGGCGACCGCGTGCGACGCCACGCTGGCCCCCGACGACCCGGCCACTCCGGTCGCGCTGCAGCGCGGCTCGGTGCTCGGCCTCTATCCGCACGGCCTGTTCGAGAATCCGGGGGTCGTGCGCGCGCTGTTCGGCGCGCACGGCGATCCGCTCGAGCAGGCGTTCGAGCGCCTCGCCGACCAGGTCGACGAGAGCTTCGCCCCCGGTTTCCTGATGTCCTTGCTGGAGAAGACATGAGCCTGCCCGCACCCAACCCCGTTCCCGCCCTGCGACTGCCGACCGTCGCGCCGCTCGCCGATTCCGCGCTCGAAGCGCGCCTGCAGCACCTGATCGACCGCAAGACCAAGCCGACCGGCGCGCTCGGACGCATCGAGCGGCTCGCACTGCAGATCGGATTGATCCTGCGCAGCGAGCGCCCGGTGCTGGATGCGCCGCAGATGCTGGTGTTCGCCGCCGACCACGGCATCGCCGCGCAGGGCGTGTCCGCCTACCCGCAGGAAGTCACCTGGCAGATGGTCGAGAACATGCTCACGGGCGGCGCGGCGATCAACGTCTTCTCGCGCCAGATGGGGCTCGCGCTGACGCTGGTCGACGCCGGGGTCGCGCACGACTTCGCGCCGCGCGCCGGGCTCGTGACGCGCAAGATCGCGCACGGCACGCGCGACGCGAGCGTCGAGCCGGCAATGACGACGGACGAGTGCATCCGCGCGCTCGAGGCCGGCCGCGAGCTGGTGCGCGCGCTGCCCGGCAACGCGGTGCTGTTCGGCGAGATGGGCATCGCGAACACGTCGAGCGCGGCGCTGCTGCTGGCGAAGTTCGCCGGCGTGCCGCTGTCGGCCGCCGTCGGGCGCGGCACCGGACTCGACGACGCCGGCCTCGCGCGCAAGCGCGAGGTGCTCGAGCGCGCGCTCGCGCGCCACGCGGGCGCCACCGAGCCGCTCGACGTGCTCGCGGCGCTCGGCGGCTTCGAGATCGCGATGATGGCCGGCGCGATGCTGCAGGCGGCCTCCGAGCGGCGCGTCGTCGTCGTCGACGGCTTCATCACCGGCGCCGCGCAGCTGGCCGCGCGCGCGCTCGCGCCGCAGGTGCACGACTACTGCGTGTTCTCGCACCTCGGCGCCGAGCACGGCCACGCGGCGCTGATCGGCGCGCTGAAGGCCGAGCCGCTGCTCGCGATGGGGTTGCGCCTCGGCGAAGGCAGCGGCGCGGCGCTCGCGTGGCCGCTGGTCGACGCCGCCGCACGGATGCTCGCCGAGATGGCGAGCTTCGAGTCGGCCGGCGTGGCCGATCGCGACGCCTGACGCGCGACGGCGCCGGACGCGAAGACGATGCGCGCATTCGTGCACGAACTGCGCCTCCTCGCGGTGGCGCTGCAGTTCCTGACCCGCATCCCGGTGCCGCTGCGCCGCTTCGATCCGCAGTGGCTGCACCACAGCGCGCGCCACTTTCCGGCTGTCGGCATGCTGGTGGGCGCGTTCGGCGCCTGCGTCCTCGCGGGCGCATCGCTGATCTGGCCGGCGCCGGTCGCGGTGCTCGCGTCGATGGCGGCCACCGCGTGGCTCACCGGAGGGTTTCACGAGGACGGGCTCGCCGACACCTGCGACGGGCTCGGCGGCGCCGTGTCGCGCGAGCGCGCGCTCGAGATCATGAAGGACTCGCGGCTCGGCAGCTACGGCGCGCTCGGCCTCGCGTTCACGATCGCGCTGAAGGCGGCGGCGCTGGTCGCGCTCGCAGCGCATTCGATCGCGGTGGCCGCAGGGGCGCTCGTGTTCGCGCACGCCGCGTCGCGCGCCTGCGCGGTCGTGCTGATGGGGGCGCTGCCCTACGCGGGCGACGTCGACCACGCGAAGGCCAAGCCGATGGCTCGGCCCGCCGGCGCGCTCGCGCCGGCAGTGGCGCTCGGCTGGACGCTCGCGCTCGCCGCCGCCGTCGCGCTCACGGGCTCCGGCACCGCCGCGGACGCCCTTCCGGCGGCGCTTGCTGCCGTCCTGCCCGCCGCGCTGCCGAGCGCGCTTGCCGCTGCCCTGCTCGCCGCACTGGCCGTCACGGCGTGGTGCGGCCGGTGGCTGCGCCGCCGCCTGGGCGGCTACACTGGCGACACGCTGGGGGCGACCCAGCAATGGACCGAATTGTCGATCTACCTGGCGCTCGCTGCGCTCCTGCTCCCGGCATGACGCTCGACCTCTGGATCTGGCGCCACCCGCGCCCCGACGACGCGCTGGGACGCTGCATCGGCCGCACCGACCTCGCGGTCGACCCGCGGCGCGCGACGCGGCTCGCGTACCGGATCGCGACGGCCGCGCGGCGCAACGGCCTGCCGCGCGAAGTCTGGACCTCGCCGCTGCGACGCTGCGCGGACGCCGGGCGCGCGCTCGCGCGGCTCGGCTTCGCGCACCGGATCGACGAGCGCCTCGCCGAGTTCGACTTCGGCGCGTGGGACGGGCGCCGCTGGTCCGACATCGATCGTGACGAGTTCTCCGCGTGGGACCGCGACTTCTCGGGCCACCGCCCCGGCGGTGGCGAATCGGTCACGCTGCTGATGGCGCGCGCGCGCTCGTTCCTGCACGAGCGCGCCGCGGGCGCCGACCCGGCAGGCGCGCTGCTGGTCGTCGGCCATGCCGGATGGATCAACGCGGCCCGGCTCTCGCGCCCGCCCGCTCGCGGGTCGGACTGGCCGCCCATCGCCTCCTACGCGTCGCTGGTGCGGCTGCGCTTCGAGGCTCAGCAGGCCTCGTCTTCCTGAGGCGGCACGCCGTCGCGGGAACCGGTGCACCGGTTGCGCTCGTCGACGAACACGACGTGCGGCTGGTGCGACGCCTGCTCGGCCTCGGAGAGCATCGCGAAGGTGGCGATGATGACGAGGTCCCCCACCGCCGCTCGCCGCGCCGCCGAGCCGTTGAGCGAGATCATTCCGCTGCCGCGCTGGCCGCGGATCGCGTAGGTGACGAAGCGCTCGCCGTTGTCGATGTTCCAGACGTGAACCTGCTCGTTCTCGCGGATGTCGGCCGCGTCGAGCAGGTCCTCGTCGATCGCGCAGGACCCTTCGTAGTGCAGCTCGCAGTGCGTGACCGTGGCGCGGTGGATCTTGGACTTCAGGTAGTGGCGGTACATGACAACTTGCCCGGGAAGACGACGTCAGCCCTCCAGCTTACCCGATGACGGGCCCGGCGCCAGCGGACTGCGCTAGCATGGCGCGACAGCCCCGGGCCTCGTGACCGGCCCGCAACCCGGGAGACCTCATGCCTGCCGACCCGCACCGACCGCGCGCCACCGGATGCCCTCCCGCCCGCCGCCGCGCGGTCTCGCTCGCGCTTTGCGCAGCCTTCGCGCTGGGAGCCGGCAGCGTTGCCTCCGGAGCTGCCGCGCAGCCGCCCGCCGGCGAAAATGCGCCGGCACGGACGGCAGTCGCGCCTCTGCTCAACCTGTCGGCGACCGCCTTCCGCGAGGTGCCTGAGGATCGGGTCACCGTGACGCTGTACGCGGAGCGCGAGGCGCCGCAAGCCGCCGCGGCGCAGGCGCAGGCGAGCGAAGCGCTGGGGCCGGCGCTCGTGCAATTGAAGTCGCGCCCCGGGCTGGAAGTTCAGAGCTCGGGCTACCGCACCGATCCGGTCTGGCAGCAGAGCCGCATCGTCGGCTGGCGCACGCGCGGCGCGATCCGGGTCAGCGCACAGCCCTCGGACGACTTCAACCGGCTGATCGGAGCAGTCGCGACGCGGCTCAACGTGGAATCCGTGACCTACTGGTTGAGCCGCGACGCGCGACTCGCCGCCGAGCGGGAGCTGATCGCCGAGGCCGTCGCAGCCTTCCGCGCCAAGGCCGACACCGCCGCGAAGGCGCTCGGATTCGCCGCGTTCGCGGTGCGGGAGGTCTCGATCGACGGCGGCGCGCCCGTGCATCCGGCACCGCTGCCGAGGGCGGCGCTGTCCCGCGCCGCGGGCGCCGAGGCTGCGCCAGCCCCGCTGCCCGGCGCCGAGGGCCGCACGACGGTCACCGTCACCGTCACCGGCACGGTCGCGCTCGGTCCCTGAGCGCCGAGTCCCCGCCGGCGCGCGCGCCGGTGTGCCGGCATGCGCTTGAAATGTGCGCTCCATGCTAATGTTTCGGCAGAGGTTCCGGAGCCCCATGGAAGTCAGGACCGCCCGCTTGACCCTGCCGATCGACCCCGCCGGGAAGGCGGCGTGCGAGGGGCTGTGCGCGAGCCGGGGCCTGACGCCGGCGCAGGTGGTGCGGCGCCTGATGGGTCGCCCGAGTGGCGGCGCTCGCTGAGCTTCGATCCCCGCTCGACTGGCTGCCCATCGACTGGGCGCTGGCGTTGGTGGCCGGGTGGCTCGTCGTCGGAGGCGCTGGCGTGTTCGCGCTGCAACGCTTCCGGCTGGTCGCGCATGTGCTGTTTCCCGCCGGCGGGTTGCTCGGCCTCGCGTTGTTCGCGGTCGCGCTCGCCGCACTGTCCAGCCCAGCGCAGACCGCCGTGCTGCCGGTCGGACTCCCCGGGTTGCCGTTCCACCTGCGACTGGACTCGCTGTCCGCTTACTTCCTGCTCGTGATCGGCGCCGCGTCGGCGGGCGTGTCTGCCTTTGCGGCCGGCTACTTCAGGCGCGGCGAGGGGACGCCGCCCGGCCTGCTCTGCCTGCAATACCACGTCTTTCTCGCCAGCATGGCGATGGTGCTGCTCGCCGACGACGCCTACGCGTTCATGGTCATGTGGGAGACGATGGCCCTGTCGTCGTTCTTCCTCGTCACCGCCAACCACCGGATCCCCGAGATCCGCCGCGCGGGCTACGTCTACCTGCTGGTCGCGCACGTCGGCGCGATCGGCATCCTGATGTGCTTCGGCGTGCTGCAGGCCAACACCGGCGACTACACTTTCGCCAACATGCGCGCGCAGCAGCTGTCGCCCGCGTGGGCGTCGATCGGCTTCCTGCTGGCGGTGTTCGGCTTCGGCGCCAAGGCCGGGATCGTGCCGCTGCACGTATGGCTTCCGGAGGCGCATCCGGCCGCGCCGTCTCCGGTGTCGGCGCTGATGAGCGGCGTGATGCTCAAGACCGCGATCTACGGCGTGCTGCGCGTCGCCTTCGACCTGCTGCCGACGCAACTGTGGTGGTGGGGCGTGCTGCTGCTCGCGCTGGGCCTCGCGAGCGCGCTGTACGGCGTCGTCTTCGCGGCGATCCAGGTCGACATGAAGCGGCTGCTCGCCTATTCGTCGATCGAGAACATCGGCCTGCTGTTCGCCGCGATCGGCCTCGCGCTGGTCTTCTCCGCATACCGGATGCAGCTGCTGGCGGCTCTCGCGCTGACCGCCTGCCTGTATCACGTCGCCAGCCACGCCCTGTTCAAGAGCCTGCTGTTCGTCGGCACCGGATCGGTGCTGCACGCCACAGGCGAACGCAATCTCGGCAAGCTCGGCGGCCTGATCCGCTTCACGCCGTGGGTCGCCTGGGTGACGCTGGTCGGCGTGCTGGCCAGCGCGGGGCTGCCACCGTTCGCGGGCTTCGTGTCGGAGTGGCTGCTGCTGCAGAGCTTCCTGTTCACGCCCGGGTTGCCGCATCCGGTGCTGAACATGCTGATTCCGGTCGTGGCGGCGCTGATCGCGCTCGTCGCCGCGCTGGCCGGCTACACGATGGTCAAGTTCTTCGGCGTGATCTTCCTGGGCCAGCCGCGCGAAGAGCGGCTCGCGCAGGCGCACGACGCGGGCCGCTGGGAGCGCGCGGGCATGCTGTGGCTGGTAGCCGGCTGCGTCGCGCTCGGGCTGCTGCCGAACCAGTTCATCCAGCTGATCGAGCCGGTGACGCAGTCGCTGGTGCACTCCGGGCTGAGCGCGACGGTCGCCGCCGACGGGTGGCTGCTTGCGCCGACCGGCGTCGAGCGGGCGAGCTACGGCCCGGTGATCTTCCTGTTCGGCGTCGCAGCGAGCTTCGCGCTCGCGTGGTTGCTCGTTCGCAGGCTCTACCACGGCCGCGTGCGCCGCGCGCCGCCGTGGGCCTGCGGCTTTCCCTGGCCGAACGCGCGCATGCAGGACACGGCCGAGGGCTTCGGGCAGCCGATCCGGCAGATCTTCGAACCGTTCTTCCGGATGCGGCGCGAACTGCCCACCCCGTTCGACGAGCACCCGCGCTACCGCGTCACCGCCGACGACCCCCTGTGGCACTGGCTGTACCTGCCGATCGCCGCGGCCACCGCGCGGCTGGCCCGGCTGGTCGGCCTGCTGCAGCAGGGCCGCATCGCCGTGTACCTGATGTACAGCTTCGCCACGCTGATCGTCATGCTCATGGTGGCGCGATGAACATCGTGCACGCGATGCTTTCGCAGACGCTGGCGATCGTCGCCGCGCTGTTGCTCGCGCCCGCGCTGACCGGCTGGGTGAACATGTGCCGCGCCTGGCTGCAGAACCGCTCCGCGCCCGACCTGTGGCAGCCGTACCGGACGCTGAACAAGCTGTTCGTCAAGGAGTCGGTCGTCGCCGGGCACGCGTCGCCGATCTTCCGCGCGGCGCCGTACCTCGTGTTCGGCTGCATGCTGGTCGCCTGCGCGATCGTGCCGACGCTGTCGACCGACCTGCCGATGTCGCACGCCGCGGACGCGATCGCGCTGGTCGGGCTGCTCGCGCTCGCGCGGGTGTTCGTGTCGCTGGCCGCGATGGACGTGGGCACCGCCTTCGGCACGCTCGGCGCGCGGCGCGAGATGCTGGTCGGCTTCCTCGCCGAGCCGGCGCTGCTGATGGTGCTGTTCTCGGCGTCGCTGATCTCGCAGTCGACGTCGCTGCCTACCATCGTCGAGACGCTCGGCCACCGCGAACTGGCCATCCATCCGGTGCAGGCGTTCGCCGGGGTCGCGTTCACGATGGTCTCGCTCGCCGAGAACGCGCGCGTGCCGGTCGACAATCCGGCGACGCACCTCGAGCTGACGATGATCCATGAGGCGCTGGTGCTCGAGTACTCCGGGCGTCACCTCGCGCTGATCGAGTGGGCCGCCAGCCTGAAGCTGTTCGCGTACTCGTGCATCGGGCTGGCGCTGTTCTTTCCCTGGGGCATCGCCGAGGCGCGCGCCCCGCTCGAATTGGTGCTCGCGCTGCCGGTCCTCGTCGCGAAGCTGGCGATCGGCGGCGCGGCGCTGGCGGTGCTCGAGACCGCGAGCGCGAAGATGCGCATCTTCCGCGTGCCCGAGTTCCTGGCAACCGCGTTCCTGCTGGCAGTGATCGGGTTGCTGGTGCACATCCTGCTGGGAGCCTGAGTTGCCCCCCCCAGCCGCTCCAAGGTCGGCGCGCGCCGCGCGGCGTTGCCCCCCACGGCCGCCCGGCGCAGGGCCGCTACGAAACGTTGCGCTTTCCCTCGTGGAACGCATGCCACGGCCGAAAACGCATCGTTCTGTAGCGGACACCGTAAACGAGGCGACGGCCGGCGGGCTGCTGCGTGCTGCGGGGCGGGGAGCGACGCGCTGCGGGCTGCCGGCGAAGGTGCGCGGGGGCGCCCGCCGATGAGCGAACTGTTCACGCAGTTCATCAACCTGCTCGGCTCGCTGCTGCTGCTGCTGGCGTTCGCGATGATCTCGCAGCGCCGGATCCTGTCGCTGATCCACCTGTTCACGCTGCAGGGCGCGACGCTGGTGGTCGCCACGACGGCGGTCGGCTACGCGACGCAGCAGCCGCACCTCTACGTGTCGGCCGCGCTGACCTTCGCGCTGAAGGTCGTGCTGATCCCGGTCTTGCTGCACCGGGTGATCGACCGCCTCGACATCCGCTGGGACGTCGAGACGCTGATCAACATCCCGACCACGATGCTGATCGGCATCCTGCTGGTCATCTTCTCGTTCAACCTGGCCACGCCGATCGCGCAGCTCTCGTCGTCGATCGCGCGCGGCTCGCTAGGCATCGCGCTGGCCTGCGTGCTGCTGTCTTTCCTGATGATGATCGCCCGCGCGAAGGCGGTGCCGCAGGTGATCGGCTTCCTGTCGATGGAGAACGGCCTGTTCTTCGCGGCGACGTCGGCGACCTACGGCATGCCGATGGTGGTCGAACTGGGCATTGCGCTGGACGTGCTGATCGGCGTGCTGATCCTGGGGGTGTTCATGTTCCAGATCCGCGAACAGTTCGACAGCCTGGACATCCGGCACCTCGAGCGGCTGAAGGAGGACTGAGGTGCAGCGCCTGTCGGGTCTTCGCGGGTTGGCGTGTCGCGGCCCGCGTGCTGGCACGACCCCTTGCCCGCGTGCTGGCTCGGCCCTTTGCCCGCATGCGGGCCCGCGCCTTTGCCCGCACTGGAGCCGCTGACGTGGAAGCGCTCTCCTTCGTCCTCGGCATCCCGCTGCTCGGCGGCGCGGTGCTGGCGCTGTGGGGCCACCGGGACAGCGCGATGGCGCTGAACGTCGCGTTCAGTTCCGCCACCTTCGCCGCCGCGTGCGCGCTGACCGCGCAGGTGATCGCCGGCGGTCCGCTGTACGCCTGGGAGCGCGAGTTCTACATCGACGCGCTCAACGTGTTCCTCGTCACGCTGACCGCGTTCGTCGCCCTGACCACTGCGATCTTCTCGCGTCCCTACATGCGCATCGAGCGCGACAAGGGGAAGATGACGCCGCCGCGCCTGCGCCTGTACCACTCGATGTACCAGCTCTTCAGCTTCACGATGCTGCTGGCGCTGATGACCAACAACATGGGCATCCTGTGGGTGGCGATGGAGGCGGCGACGCTGACCACCGTGCTGCTGGTCAGCGTCTACCGCACCGCGGCGAGCCTCGAGGCGGCCTGGAAGTACTTCATCCTGTGCGGGGTCGGCATCGCGCAGGCGCTGTTCGGCACCGTGCTGCTCTACATGGCCGCCGAGAAGGTGATCGGCGCCGAAGGCGGCGCGCTGCTGTGGACCAACCTCGACGCCGTCAAGACGCAGCTCGACCCGAACATCATCACGCTGGCGTTCGCCTTCCTGTTCATCGGCTACGGCACCAAGGTCGGGCTGGTTCCGGTGCACAACTGGCTCCCGGACGCGCACGCCGAAGGCCCGACGCCGGTTTCGGCGGTGCTGTCCGGACTGCTGCTGAACGTCGCCCTCTACGCGATCCTGCGCTGCAAGGTGCTCACCGACGGCGCGCTCGACAGCCCGCTGGCCGGCCGGATGATGATCGGCTTCGGCCTGCTGTCGGTAGTGACCGCAGCCTTCCTGCTGACGCGGCAAAAGGACATCAAGCGAATGTTCGCGTATTCGTCGATCGAGCACATGGGGCTGATGACGTTCGCGTTCGGGCTTGGCGGGCCGATCGCGAACTTCGCCGGATTGCTGCACATGACCGTCCACTCGCTCGTCAAGTCGGCGATCTTCTTTGCGGTCGGCCACGCGACGCAGAAGGCGGGAACGCAAGTCATGGAGGACATCCGCGGGCTGGTCCGCGTCAGCCCGACGATCGGCTGGGCGCTGATGCTGGGGTCGCTGGCGATTCTCGGGATGCCGCCATTCGGCGTGTTCGCCAGCGAGTTCCTGATCATCACCACCGCGATGCGCTTGCAGCCCTGGGCGACGCCGTTCCTGCTGGTGGCGCTGGGCGTCGCGTTCGCGTCGGTCTTTGCGCGCGTGCAGCCGATGGTGTTCGGCGACACCACGCTCACGCGGCTCGCGCATCCGCCGGCGCTGGTGCCGGTCTTCGTCCACCTGGCGCTCGGGCTGATGCTCGGACTCTACGTGCCGCCCTGGCTCGACGCCTGGTATCGCGAGGCGGCGAGGATGATCGGGGGTTGAGCCGATGAAGCCGGCCGGACTCGACCTCGCGTTCGAAACGCTGCCGGCGCCGCTGGCGATCTCTCGCGCGCGCGTGACGCGCGCAGAGTGGTCCGCGGCGGCGCAGGCAACCGCGGCCGCAGGAGGGCGCCTGGTCGCGCTGTGGGGCAGCGACCGGCGCTGGAGCGATGCGCAAGGCGGCGGTCGCGCCGACGCCTTCGCGGTGTGCGCGGCTTACGCGTCGAGTGACGGGCTCGCGTGGATCGAGCTCGGCCTCGACGAGAGCGCGCCGGCCTGCCCGGCGCTCGACGGCGTCTTCCCGTGCGCGAACCGGATGCAGCGCGCCGCTGCCGACCTGCTCGGGGTCGCCTTCGAGGGCGGGCGCGACACCCGCCCATGGCTCGACCATGGCGTCTGGCCGACCGGGCCGCGGCCGCTGCGCGTCGAAGCTCCCCCGCGCGCCCCGGTGGCCGCGCGCGCCGACGATCCGGTTCCAGCCGACTACCCGTTCGTCCGCGTCGAGGGCAACGGCGTGCACGAGATCGCCGTCGGCCCGGTGCACGCCGGGATCATCGAACCCGGTCACTTCCGCTTTTCGGTCGTCGGCGAGAAGGTCCTGCGCCTCGAGCAGCGGCTGGGCTACGTCCACAAGGGCATCGAGCGCCGCTTCACCGAACTGGCGCCGCTCGATGCGCATCGTCTCGCGGGCCGGGTGTCTGGCGATTCGACAGTGGCGTTCGCTTGGGCCTGGTGCATGGCGCTCGAATCGGCCTCGGGCTGCGCGGTACCCGAGCGCGCGCTCTGGCTGCGGGCGCTGATGCTCGAGCGCGAGCGTGTCGCCAACCATCTCGGCGACCTCGGGGCGCTCGGCAACGACGCCGGCCTGGCGTTCGGGCTGGCGCAGTTCTCGCGGCTGCGCGAAGACTGGCAACGGCTGTCGCTGGACGCGTTCGGGCACCGCCTGATGATGGATCGCGTGGTGCCGGGCGGCGTGGCAGCCGACCCGACGCCCGCGGCGCTCGACCGGATGCGTGTCCAGTGCGACGCGATCGAGCGCGAGGTGCGCGAACTGCGCGCCGTCTACGACGAGCACGCCGGCCTGCAGGATCGCTTCATGGGAACCGGCCAGGTGACGCCGCAACTCGCGTCGCGGCTCGGACTGACCGGACTGGCCGGGCGCGCCAGCGGTCAGGCCGCCGACCTGCGGTGCGACCAGCCCTGGCGGCCCTACGACCGGCTCGAAGTCTCGATGGTCACCCGTCGCAGCGGCGACGTCGCGGCGCGCGTGAGCGTGCGTTTCGGCGAGACGCTCGAGTCGCTGCGGCTGATTCGCGCACTGGCCGACGGACTGCCCGCCGGAGCAGTCCGAAGCGAAGTCCGGTTCCCCGGAAACGCGTCGGTCGGAGCCGGCTGCGTCGAAGGCTGGCGCGGCGAGGTCTTCGTCGCGCTCGAACTCGACGCCGGCGGCCGCATCCGGCGCTGCCACTGCCACGATCCGTCCTGGCAGAACTGGCCAGTGCTGGAACACGCGGTGATCGGCAACATCGTTCCCGACTTCCCGCTGATCAACAAGTCGTTCAATCTCAGCTACTCGGGACACGATCTCTGATGTGGAAGATCGCCAGCAAGATCCTGCGGACCGGCATCCGCACCGAGCAGGCGCCGCCGGACGCGCACGCCGCACCGGGCGCCGCCGTCGAACGCATCCAGCGCGACATCCTGGACGTCCTCGGCCGGGCGCTGAACCTGCGCGCAGTCGACGCCGGCTCGTGCAACGGCTGCGAGCTCGAACTGCACGCGCTGAACAACCCCTTCTACAACATCGAGGGCCTCGGCATCCGCTTCGTGGCGAGCCCGCGGCACGCTGACATGCTGCTGGTGACCGGGCCGGTTTCGCGTCACATGGCGTTCGCGCTTCGACAGACCTGGGAGGCGACACCGGAGCCGCGGATCGTGGTCGCGATCGGCGACTGCGGCTGCAGCGGCGGCATCTTCGGCGAGAGCTACGCCAGCTGCGGTCGCGTGGCGAACGTGATTCCGGTCGACGTCGAAGTGCCCGGCTGCCCGCCGCCGCCGCTGGCGATCCTGCGCGGCATCCTCGCCGCGGTGCGGCGCGCGGCCGGCCCGGGCGCAACCGGCTCCGGCGCAACCGGTGCCTAGTACGTTCCGGCCACCAGGACGCTGCGGTCGAGCTTCTTGACGTCGCGCAGCCCGCAGAAACCCATCGTCACGTCGAGTTCCTTGCGCAGGATCTCGAGCGCGGTGGAGACGCCGGCCTCGCCCATCGCTGCGAGCCCGTAGACGTAAGCGCGCCCGACGTGAACTGCGCGCGCCCCGAGCGCGAGCGCCTTGAGCACGTCCTGGCCGGAGCGCACTCCACCGTCGAAGTGCACCTCGATGCGGCCGCGCGCCGCGTCGACGATCGGCGGCAGCGCGCGGATCGACGACAGCGCGCCGTCGAGCTGGCGCCCGCCGTGGTTCGACACGATCAGCGCGTCGGCGCCGCTGGCGACTGCCGGCTCGACGTCTTCGGGGTCGAGGATACCCTTCAGGATCAGCTTGCCTGGCCAGCGGTCGCGCACCCACTTGACGTCGTCCCAGTCGAGCGTCGGGTCGAACTGCTGGTTGGTCCACGACGACAGCGAAGCCAGGTCGTCGACGCCCTTGGCGTGGCCGGCGATGTTGCGAAAGGTCCGCCGCGGGGTGCGCAGCATGCCGAGGCACCAGCGCGGCTTGGTCGCGAGGTTCAGCAGGTTCGCCAGCGTCGGCTTCGGCGGCGCCGACAGCCCGTTGCGAATGTCCTTGTGGCGCTGCCCCATCACCTGCAGGTCGAGCGTCAGCACCAGCGCCGGGCACTGCGCGGCGCGCGCGCGCTCGATCAGGCGCGCGATGAAGTCGCGATCGCGCATCACGTAGAGCTGGAACCAGAACGGCGCGTCGACGTGCTGCGCGACGTCCTCGATCGAGCAGATGCTCATCGTCGACAGCGTGAACGGCACGCCCGCGCGCGCCGCGGCGCGCGCAGCGAGGATCTCGCCGTCGGCGTGCTGCATGCCGGTCAGTCCGACCGGCGCCAGCGCGATCGGCATCGACACCGGCTGGCCGACCATCGTGCTCACGAGCGAGCGCCGGTCGATGTCGACCGCGACGCGCTGGCGCAGCCGGATCGGCGCGAAATCGGCCTCGTTGTCGCGGTAAGTCGTCTCGGTCCACGAGCCCGAGTCGGCGTACTCGTAGAACATCTTCGGGACGCGCCGGCGCGCGAGGCGGCGCAGGTCCTCGATGCAGGTGATCACTGGCATGGTGGGCGGCGAAGGTGCGGGGCTGGCGCTGCACTATAGAGCATCGGCCGGGCGCCGACCACGGTGGTCCTCACGCGGCCACCGCCTGCCGCACCGCGCGCTCCCAGCCCGCCATCAGCGCCTGCGCGCGGTCGCGGCTCATCGTCGGCGCGAAGGTACGCTCGGCGCGCCACTGGCGCGCCAGCTCGCCGGTGCCGCGATGCACGCCGCACGCGAGTCCCGCCAGGCACGCCGCCCCGAGCGCCGTCGTCTCGATCACTTCGGGTCGCACCACCGGAATGCCGAGCAGGTCGGCCTGGAACTGCATCAGCAGGTCGTTCGCGCTCGCGCCGCCGTCGACGCGCAACTCGGTCACCGGCGCGCCCGCGTCGCGCCCCATCGCGTCGAGCAGCGCGGCGCTCTGGAACGCGATCGACTCGAGCGCCGCGCGCGCGATGTGCGCGACGCCGCTGCCGCGCGTGAGCCCGAGGATCGCCCCGCGCGCATCGGGCTGCCAGTACGGCGCGCCCAGTCCGGTGAACGCCGGCACCACCGTCACGCCGCCGGAGTCCGGCACCGACGCCGCGAGCGCCTCGACGTCCGACGAGCGCGCGATCGCGTGCAGCCCGTCGCGCAGCCACTGCACGACCGCACCGCCGACGAAGACGCTGCCCTCGAGCGCGTACTGCCGCTCGCCTCCGGCCTGCGCAGCCGCGGTCGCGACCAGCCCGTGGCGCGACGGCTCGAAGCGGCCGCCGGTGTTCATCAGCAGGAAGCAGCCGGTGCCGTAGGTGTTCTTCGCCATGCCCGGCTCGAAGCAGGCCTGGCCGAACAGCGCCGCCTGCTGGTAACCGGCGATGCCTCCGATCGGCAGCGCCGCGCCGAGCAGCGCCGGATCGGTGTCGCCGAAGTGTCCGCTCGAGGCGCGCACCTCGGGCAGCAGCGACGCCGGGAGGTCGAGCGCGGCGAGCAGCTCCTCGTCCCACTGGCCGCGGCGGACGTCGAAGAGCATCGTGCGCGACGCGTTGGTCACGTCGGTGACGTGCAGCCGGCCGCCGCTCAGTTGCCACGCCAGCCAGCTGTCGACGGTG
>JANJTK010000047.1 GCA_024711155.1 Burkholderiaceae bacterium | reverse complement strand
CTCGACGATGGCGGCGACGCTCGCGATGGCGCTCGCCGGCGGGGCGGCGCAGGCCCAGATCTCGGGCGGCGTCGTGAAGATCGGCGTCATCAACGACATGTCCGGCCTCTATGCCGACATCGGCGGGCCGGGCTCGGTCGCTGCTGCGAGGATGGCCGTCGAGGACTTCCAGAAGACCTCGAAGGCCGGCCTCAAGGTGGAGATCGTCCCCGCCGACCACCAGAACAAGCCCGACGTCGGCTCGACGATCGCCCGGCAGTGGTACGACGTCGACGGCGTCGACGCGATCGCCGACGCGCCGACCTCGTCGGTCGCGCTCGCGATCAACCAGATCACGCGCGACAAGGGCAAGGCGTTCCTCGTCACCGGCGCGGCCACCGCCGACCTCACCGGCAAGGCGTGCTCGCCGAACACGGTGCACTGGCTCTACGACACCTGGATGCTCGCCAACGGCACCGGCAGCGCGATCGTGAAGACCGGCGGCGATTCGTGGTTCTTCCTCACTGCCGACTACGCGTTCGGCCACGCGCTCGAGCGCGACACCGAGGCCGTCGTGCTGAAGAACGGCGGCAAGGTTGCCGGCAAGGTGCGCCACCCGCTGGCGACGCAGGACTTCTCTTCGTTCCTGCTGCAGGCGCAGGCGTCGAAGGCGAAGATCGTCGGGCTGGCGAACGCCGGCGGTGACACGATCAACTCGATCAAGCAGGCCGCCGAGTTCGGCATCGTCAAGGGCGGCCAGAACCTCGCGGGCCTGCTGGTGTTCCTGACCGACGTGCACGGGCTGGGCCTGCAGGCCGCCCAGGGCCTGATCCTGACCGAGACCTTCTACTGGGACCTGAACGACCAGACGCGCGCGTGGACCAAGCGCTTCGTGCCGCTGAACAAGGGCAAGTACCCGTCGATGGACCACGCGGGCGTCTACTCGGTCGTGCTGCACTACCTGAAGGCGGTCGAGGCCGCGAAGACCGATGACGGCACCAAAGTGATCGCGAAGATGAAGGAGATGCCGACCGACGACCCGCTGTTCGGCAAGGGCTCGGTGCGCGCCGACGGGCGCAAGCTGCATCCGGCCTACCTGTTCGAAGTCAAGAAGCCGTCGGAGTCGAAGTACGCGTACGACTACTACAAGCTTCGCGCGACGATTCCCGCCGACCAGGCGTTCCGGCCGCTCGCCGAGGGCGGCTGCCCGCTGGTGAAGTGAGAACAGGAGGGAAGCGAGGCGCGAAATGAGGCGCGAAATGAGGCGCGACGGCTGACGACGGGTGCGACGTCCGGCCGGCCCTCTGCGGCCGGGCCGGACGGCGTGCTCGACGACGCGGAGTCGACAGGCGATGGAAATCTTCGGCATCCCGACGCAGGCGCTGTTCGGCCAGCTGCTGATCGGATTGATCAACGGCTCGTTCTACGCGCTGCTCTCGCTCGGACTGGCGGTGATCTTCGGCCTGCTCAACATCATCAACTTCACTCACGGCGCGCAGTACATGCTCGGCGCGTTCGTCGCCTACCTGCTTCTGAACCGGTTCGGCGTCGGCTACTGGTGGGCGCTGATCGTCGCGCCGCTTGCGGTCGGCGCCACCGGCATCGTGATCGAGCGGCTGCTGCTGTCGAAGCTCTACAAGCTCGACCACCTGTACGGATTGCTGCTGACCTTCGGCGTGGCGCTGGTGCTCGAAGGGCTGTTCCGCAACGAATTCGGCGCCTCGGGGCAACCCTATCCGGCGCCTGCGCAGCTCACCGGCGGCAGCAACCTCGGCTTCATGTTCCTGCCGAACTACCGCGCCTGGGTCATCGGCGCTTCGCTGGTCGTCTGCCTGGGCACCTGGTACGCGATCGAGCGCACGCGGCTGGGCGCCTGGCTGCGCGCGGCCACCGAGAACCCGCAGCTGGTGCAGGCCTTCGGCATCAACGTCCCGCGCATGATCACGCTCACCTACGGCTTCGGCGTCGCGCTGGCTGCGTTTGCCGGCGTGATGGCCGCGCCGATCTACCAGGTCAGCCCGCAGATGGGCGCCAACCTGATCATCGTCGTGTTCGCCGTCGTCGTCATCGGCGGCATGGGATCGATCCTCGGATCGGTCGTCACCGGGTTCGCGCTCGGCCTGATCGAGGGACTCACCAAGGTGTTCTACCCGGAGGCGTCGAACACCGTCATCTTCGTGATCATGGCGATCGTGCTCGCGATCAAGCCGGCCGGCCTGTTCGGCACGCAGAGGTAGGCGCGATGACGCAAAGCCACGCATCGACCGCCGCGGGCGCCGCGCGCAGCCAGTGGATCGCGTTCGCGCTGATGGCTGCGTTCCTCGCGATCGCGCCGCTCGCCGGGGTCTACCCGATCTTCCTGATGAAGGTGATGTGCTTCGCGCTGTTCGCGTGCGCGTTCAACCTGCTGATCGGATTCGGCGGGCTGCTGTCGTTCGGCCACGCGATGTTCCTCGGCACCGCCGGCTACGCGTCGGCGCACGCGGCCAAGGCCTGGGGTTTCACCCCGGAACTCGCGATCCTGTTCGCAACGGCCTGCGCCGCGCTGCTCGGCCTCGTCACCGGCCTGCTCGCGATCCGGCGCCAGGGCATCTACTTCGCGATGATCACGCTGGCGCTGGCGCAGATGATCTACTTCTTCTACCTGCAGGCGCCGTTCACCGGCGGCGAGGACGGCATCCAGGCCGTGCCCCGCGGCCGCCTGCTCGGCCTCGTGAGCCTCGACTCCGCCGCGACCATGTACCCGCTGGTGCTGGCGATCTTCCTCGGCGGTTTCCTGCTGATCTGGCGCGTCGTCCACTCGCCGTTCGGCCACGTGCTGAAGGCGATCCGCGAGAACGAGGCGCGCGCGACCTCGCTCGGCTACGACACCGACCGCTACAAGCTGGTCGCGTACATCCTGTCGGCCACGCTCGCCGGTCTCGCCGGCGGCACCAAGGCGCTGGTGTTCCAACTCGCGTCGCTGACCGACGTCTACTGGACGATGTCCGGCGAGGTCGTCCTGATGACGCTGCTCGGCGGCCTCGGCACGCTGTTCGGCCCGGTGGTCGGCGCCGCGATCATCGTCACGATGCAGAACTACCTGGCGCAGATCGGCGCCTGGGTCACGGTCGTCCAGGGGCTGATCTTCGTCGTCTGCGTGATGGCGTTCCGGCGCGGGGTGGTGGGGGAACTGGCGCACTGGCTGAAGAAGCCGCTGTAGCGTTGGCGCGGACCGTGCGCGCGCCGTGCCTCGGGCCGTGCCTGGGGCCGTGCCTCGGGCCGTGCCGCGCGCGAGGTTGGCGCGGGC
>JANJTK010000020.1 GCA_024711155.1 Burkholderiaceae bacterium | reverse complement strand
GCCTCCTAGGGGTTGTGTTTACCCCCAGTTTTGGTCTAAAATTTAATTGGGGGCTAAACATTGGATCTTTTTCGTTTGATGCGCATTGCTTTATTGGGGCGCCCCTCCGGTTGACGCGGCGGCCCCACGGGGCCCTGCCCGGCGTGGGCCTCGCCGTTGTTGATCGTTATCGTTTCGCTCTTGGAGGGGGTGGGGGGGGGGCGGGCCCGCGCCGCCGACAGGGGCGCAAGATTCTAGCAGTGCGAATCGACGTACAATCGGGCATGGATTCGCGCCGATGAAAGTATTCGACCTCAGCTGCGAGAACGAGCACCGCTTCGAGGGCTGGTTCGCTTCCGCGCAGGCCTACGACGAGCAACTCGGGCGCGGGCTGATCGAATGCCCGGTGTGCGCCAGCCGCGCGATCCGCCGCCTGCCGAGCGCGCCGCGCCTCAACCTGTCCGACGCGCGCGAGCCGGCCGGCAAGGTGCAGCCGGGCAAGGACGAGCGCGCGAGCGACGCCGAACGCTTGGTCGCGGCGATGCCCACTCCCGAGCAGTTGCAGGCGCTGTGGATGAAGATGGCGCGCCACCTCGCCGACACCACCGAGGACGTCGGCGAGCGCTTCGCCGAGGAAGCGCGGCGCATCCATTACGACGAGGCGCCGCGGCGCGGCATCCGCGGCGTTGCGACCCCGGAGCAGCGCACCGAACTGGAGGACGAGGGCATCGAGGTGTTCTCGTTTCCGCTGCCGGCGGTGGCCAAGGAACCGCTGCAGTAGGTGGTGCAGGGGCTCGCGAGCCCTGAGGCACGCTAGCGGCGTGCGTACTGGGCGGCTCCGAACAACGTCTCGCGCGCCTTGTCGTCGATCGGCTTCTTCTGGCGGTCGGCCAGCACGGTGAGCGCGCGCTGCACTGCCTTGCGCGCGCCGATCGCGTCGTACCAGCGTTGCACCTGCGGGAACTGCGCCAGGTCGACGCCGTGGTTCGCGTGCGAACGCGCCCACGGCCACGCCGCGATGTCGGCGATCGTGTACTGGCGCCCGGCGAGGTACGCGCCGGTCTCGCCGAGCCGCCGCTCGAGCACGCCGTAGAGCCGCTTCGCCTCGTTGGTGTAGCGCTCGATCGCGTAGTCGATCGGCTGCGGCGCGTACAGGCGAAAGTGATGCGCCTGGCCCAGCATCGGCCCGAAGCCGGCCATCTGGAACATCAGCCACTGCAGGGCCTCGTACTTGCCGCGTGTGCTGCGCGGCAGGAAGCGGCCGGTCTTCGCCGCGAGGTAGACGAGGATCGCGCCGGACTCGAACAGCGCGATCGGGCGGCCGTCCGGGCCGTCCGGATCGACGATTGCAGGGATCTTGTTGTTGGGGCTGATGCGCAGGAACGCGGGGTCGAACTGCTCGCCGGCCCGGATGTCGACCGGATGCACGGCGTAGGGCAGTGCGCATTCCTCGAGCATCACGTGGATCTTGTGCCCGTTCGGCGTCGGCCAGGTGTAGAGGTCGATCATGGCAGTCCTCCGGTCAGGCGCCGCGCGGCGCCGGGGCGGCCGGCGCGCGCGGCGCACCGGTCGGCGTGGCAGGTGCGCCGCTCGTGCCGGGCGGCGTCGCGTGGCGCGCGAGCTCGAGTTTCGCGATCGCGTTGCGGTGCACTTCGTCAGGGCCGTCGGCGAGGCGCAGCGTGCGCTGGTGCGCATACTGCGACGCGAGCGGGAAGTCGTCGCACACGCCGGCGCCGCCGTGCGCCTGGATCGCCCAGTCCAGCACCTTGCAGGCGACGTTGGGCGCGACCACCTTGATCATCGCGATCTCGGCGCGCGCGACCTTGTTGCCGACGGTGTCCATCATGTAGGCGGCTTTCAGCGTCAGCAGCCGCGCCTGGTCGATCAGGCAGCGCGCCTCGGCGATGCGCTCGTGCCAGACGTTGTGCGCCGAGATCGACTTGCCGAACGCGGTGCGCGATGCGAGCCGGCGGCACATCGACTCGAGCGCGCGCTCGGCCACGCCGATCGACCGCATGCAGTGGTGGATGCGCCCGGGGCCGAGCCGGCCCTGCGCGATCTCGAAGCCGCGGCCTTCGCCCAGCAGCACGTTGTCGAGCGGGACGCGTACGTTCGTGAAGTCGACCTCGCAGTGACCGTGCGGCGCGTCGTCGTAGCCGAACACGTTGAGGGGGCGAACGATCGTGATCCCCGGCGTGTCGGCGGGCACGACGATCATCGACTGCTGGGCGTGGCGCGGCGCCCCGGGATCGGTCTTGCCCATGAAGATGAACACCCGGCAGCGCGGGTCGCCGGCGCCCGAGGTCCACCACTTGCGTCCGTTGATCACGTAGTGGTCGCCCTGTCGCTCGATGCGCGCCTGGATGTTGGTGGCGTCGGACGAAGCGACCGCCGGCTCGGTCATCGCGAACGCCGAGCGGATCTCGCCGGCCAGCAGCGGGTCGAGCCACGCGCGCTTGATCGGCTCGCTGGCGTAGCGCTCGAGGGTTTCCATGTTGCCGGTGTCGGGCGCATTGCAGTTGAACACTTCGGGCGCCCAGGTGACGCGGCCCATGATCTCGCACAGCGGCGCGTAGTCGAGGTTCGACAGCCCTTCGGGCACGCGCGGCGATTTCGGCAGGAACAGGTTCCACAGGCCGGCCGCGCGCGCCTTCGGCTTGAGCTCCTCGACGATCCTGGTCGGGATCCAGGCGTTGCCGGCGCGCCGATTGGCCGACACTTCCTCGTAGAACCGCCGCTCGTTGGGGTAGACGTGCTCCTCCATGAAGCGCAGCAGGCGCTGGCGCAACTCGATGCAGCGTGCCGAGTACTCGAAGTCCATTGCAGTCTCCTGTCGAATTCTCAGCGCACGCGTTGCGCGATCTGCCATCCCATCTCGGCGAGCGGTCGCGCGCGCCGGCCCGCTTCGAGTGCTTGCGCGCTCGACGCGGTGCC
>JANJTK010000012.1 GCA_024711155.1 Burkholderiaceae bacterium | reverse complement strand
GGTCATCGGGCCAGCTCGCGCTCAGCCGAGCGCTGCGCGGATCTTCTGCAGCACGTCGCGGGCGCTCGCCGGCACCGGCGTGCCGGGGCCGTAGATGCCCTTGACGCCGGCCGCGTACAGGAACTCGTAGTCCTGCTGCGGAATCACGCCGCCGACGAACACGACGATGTCCTCGCCGCCGAGCTTGCGCAGCGCCTCGACGATCGCAGGCACCAGTGTCTTGTGGCCGGCCGCCAGCGTCGAGATGCCCAGCGCGTGCACGTCGTTCTCGATGGCCTGCCGCGCGCACTCCTCGGGCGTCTGGAACAGCGGCCCGATGTCGACGTCGAAGCCGAGGTCGGCGAACGCGGTGGCGACCACCTTGGCGCCCCGATCGTGGCCGTCCTGGCCGACCTTGGCGATCATCACGCGCGGTCGGCGGCCCTGCTCGGCGGCGAAGGCGTCGACGTCGGCCTTCAGCCGGTCCCAGTCGCCGGCGCTCTCGTAGGCGGATGCATACACTCCGGTCACCTTGTGGATGTCGGCGCGGTGGCGCCCGAACGCCTTCTCGAGTGCATCGCTGATCTCCCCCACCGTGGCGCGCAGGCGCACCGCGCGGATCGACAGTTCCAGCAGGTTACCGCGGCCGCTCGCCGCTGCGTCGCCGAGCGCCTGCAGCGCGTCGTTCACGGCGCCGCCGTCGCGCTGCGCCCGCACTTGCGCCAGCCGCGCGATCTGCGCCTCGCGCACCTGCACGTTGTCGACTTCGAGGATGTCGACCGGATCCTCGCGCCCGAGGCGGTACTTGTTGACGCCGACGATGACCTCGGCGCCCGAGTCGATGCGGGCCTGCTTCTGCGCGGCGCTCGCCTCGATCCGCAGCTTGGCCCAGCCGGAGGCGACCGCCTTCGTCATGCCGCCCAGCCCGTCGACTTCCTCGACGATCTTCCACGCGGCGTCGGCCATGTCCTGCGTGAGCTTCTCCATCATGTAGCTGCCGGCCCACGGGTCGACCACGTCGGTGATGTGGGTCTCTTCCTGCAGGATCAGCTGCGTGTTGCGCGCGATCCGCGACGAGAACTCGGTCGGCAGCGCGATCGCCTCGTCGAAGCTGTTGGTGTGCAGGCTCTGCGTGCCGCCGAACACCGCCGCCATCGCCTCGACGGTGGTGCGCACGATGTTGTTGTACGGATCCTGCTCGGTCAGGCTCCAGCCCGAGGTCTGGCAATGCGTGCGCAGCATCAGGCTCTTGGGGTTCCGCGCGCCGAAGCCCTTCATGATCCGCGCCCACAGCAGCCGCGCGGCGCGCATCTTGGCGACTTCCAGATAGAAGTTCATCCCGATCGCCCAGAAGAAGCTCAGGCGCCCGGCGAACGCGTCGACGTCGAGCCCGCGCGCGAGCGCCGTCTTCACGTACTCCTTGCCGTCGGCCAGCGTGAACGCGAGTTCGAGCGCCTGGTTCGCGCCCGCTTCCTGCATGTGGTAGCCGGAGATGCTGATCGAGTTGAACTTCGGCATCCGGCTCGCCGTGTACTCGATGATGTCGCCGACGATCCGCATGCTCGGCTCGGGCGGGTAGATGTAGGTGTTGCGGACCATGAACTCCTTGAGGATGTCGTTCTGGATCGTCCCCGAGAGCTGGTCCTGCGCAACGCCCTGTTCCTCGGCCGCCACCACGTAGCCGGCGAGCACCGGCAGCACGGCGCCGTTCATCGTCATCGACACGCTGACCTGGTCGAGCGGGATGCCGTCGAACAGGATCTTCATGTCCTCGACCGAGTCGCTCGCCACGCCCGCCGTGCCGACGTCGCCGGTCACGCGCGGGTGGTCGCTGTCGTAGCCGCGGTGCGTGGCGAGGTCGAAGGCGACCGACACGCCCTGGCCGCCGGCGGCGAGCGCCTTGCGGTAGAACGCGTTGCTCTGCTCGGCGGTCGAAAAGCCCGCGTACTGGCGAATCGTCCACGGTCGCACTGCGTACATCGTCGCCTGCGGGCCGCGCACGAACGGCTCGAAGCCGGGCAGCGTGTCGGTGTGCGGCAGTCCGGCGAGGTCCTGCGCGGTGTACAGCGGCTTGACCGTGATGCCATCCGGCGTCAGCCAGTTCAGCGCGTCGAGGTCGCCGTTCGGCGCGGAGCGGGCGGCGGCCTTGCGCCACTGTTCGAGCGTGGCGGGGGTGAACTCGGGTCGGGCGGCGTCTGACATGGCGTTTCCTCGAGGCGAAGGCGACCGCCGGCCCGTCGTGCGGGCCAGCGGCTTGCGTTCCAGCGCCTCATGATACATGATGCATAATTATTGATAAATGCCCGTCCCGTGAACGCTTCAGTCTCGACGTCGCTCGCCCCGCGCGCCCTGTACCAGGAGGTTGCCGAGCGGCTGCGCCAGCTGATCTTCGCGCGCGAGCTCGAGCCCGGCAGCTGGATCGACGAGCAGAAGCTGGCAGGCGCGCTCGGCGTGAGTCGCACGCCGCTGCGCGAGGCGCTGAAGGTGCTCGCCGTCGAGGGCCTGGTGACGATGAAGGTGCGCCGCGGCGCCTACGTCACCGAGATGAGCCGCGACGACGTCGCGCAGATCTACCACCTGCTCGCGCTGCTCGAGAGCGACGCCGCCGGCGCGGTCGCGCGCGGCGCCAGCGACGCGCAGATCGCGCAGCTGCAGGCGCTGCACGAGCGGCTCGAGGCGAGCGTCGGCCAGCGCGACGCGTTCTTCGCCGCCAACGAGCAGTTCCACATGGCGCTGCTGGAAGCGGCCGGCAATCGCTGGGCGGCGCAGATCGTCACCGACCTGCGCAAGATGATGAAGCTCAACCGCCACCATTCGCTGTTCCGACAGGGGCGGCTGGCGGAGTCGCTCGCCGAGCCCCGCGCGATTGCGCGCGCGATCGCCCCGCGCGACGCGCCGGCGGCGGCGCGATTGATGGGCGAGCACTTCGCCAACGGACTCGCCGCCGCGTCGGAGTCCGCCAGCGCGACCGCTCCGCGGCGCAAGCGGGCCGTGCCGGTGGGCTGAGCGTTCGCCGCGCCCGACGGGCGCGATCAGCACAAACCCTGATTGCTGGCTTACTGAACGCTCGTTAAGGTGCCTGCATGGCACGCGATCATTCGGCCCCACCGGGAAAGCGCCTTCGCGCTGCGGGCGCGGCGGCGTCCAGCCCCCCGGACCGGGCCCAGCCGCCCGCGCAGGATCGTCGCGAAGAGATCCTGATGGTGGCGCGCGACCTGTTCTTCACGCACGGCTTCGCCTCGGCGTCGATGCGCGATATCGCGGCCGGGATCGGGCTGACCCAGGCCGCCATCTACTACCACTTCACCGGCAAGGACGAGATCCTGTTCGCGCTGGTCGACGCCTTCACGCAGTCGTTGCACGGGATCCTGCTGCGTGCGTTGCATGCGAGCGGCGATCCGGTCGAGGATCTTCGACGCGCGGTGCGCGCCCACATCCTGCTCAGTCGCACGCATTTTCGCGAAATCAAGCTCGTCACTGAAGACAAGAAGCTGCTCGGCCCCGCCTACACCGAGCGCGTGCGGCAGCGCGAGTTGAGCATCTATGCGCTGTACCGCGAGCGCGTCGCCGAATTGATCGCCGCGGGCCTGTGCCGACCGCTGGCGCCGTCGGTGGTGGTGTTCAACATGCTGGCGATGATCAATTTCATTTTCCAGTGGTACCGACCCGACGGACAACTGCAGCTCGAGGACATCGCCGACCAGACGGTATCCCTGCTGACCCGAGGACTGCTCGCAGACCCGCCGGCGGTGGCAACCCGCAGCAGCAAGCCACCGATGCGCCCCCCAACCTTGCCCCGAGGAGACAGGAAATGAAGCGCTTTTCCGCCCGATTCATGGCCATGGTCGCGAGCATCGCGGCGGCGTCCGCTGTCGCCGCGGGGGACGCCCGCGCGGCAGACCCGATACGCATCGGCGCACCGTTCATCATGAGCGGCCCCGGCGCCTTTACCGGCGAGTCGAGCAAGCTCGCCCTCGACATGCTGGCCGAGGAAGTCAATGCCGCGGGCGGCATCGGCGGCCGGCCGGTCCAGTTCGTCTACTACGACACCGAGGGCAAGCCCGACGTCGCGGTGCGCGTGATCAACCGCCTCATCAAGAGCGACCAGGTGCACGCGGTGCTCGGGCCGATCGCCAGCTGGGAGGTGGCGGCTGTCAAGCAGGTGCTCGAGACTTCAGGCACGCCGACCCTGCTGCTGGCATCGGCACGCGCGTTCGTCGACCCGCCTTCGAAGTGCATCTTCAAGTTGCCCACCGACGACCGGATCGTCGTCGGTCGCATCTACGAATACCTGCGCGGCGCAGGCCTGACCAGGGTGGCGGTGGTCAGCGGCCAGGACGGCTACGGCGACGGCGGGCAGCGCGAATTGCAGGCGCAGGCGAAAGCCAACGGCATCGAGATCGTGTTCGACGAGAAGTTCTCGATGGACGACACCGACCTGGCGCCGCTGCTCAACAAGATCAAGCGCAGTGGCGCCCAGGTGGTCGTGAACTGGTCGTCGTCGCGGGCACCGATCATCCTCACCAACGCCTATCGACAGGTCGGCTTGACGCTGCCGCTGGTGCACGGACCAGCCGCGCTGTCCCCGGCGGTGCTCAAGGGCACCGGCGCCAACGGTGAAGGCGTGATGGCTGCGGGACCGAAGTTCGAGGCGGTCGAACAACTGCCGGATTCCGATCCGCAGAAGGCTCCGCTGCTGCGCTTTCGCGATGCCTACAGGAAGAAGCACAACCAGGACCCGAACCAGTTCGGCGGCGGCGCCTACGACGCGTTCCAGATCCTGCGTGCGGCCCTGCAAAAGGGCGGGACCGACCCGGCGAAGCTGTGCGCCGCGATCGCCGGCACGCGCAACTACGCCGGTGTCGGCGGGGTCTACAACTACTCCGACGCCGACCACTCCGGGCTTACCAAGGACGCGGTGGTGGTCTACAAGGTCCAGGACGGCAAGTGGCGGCTGGTTCGCTGATTCGTTGCGATCGCGATCGGGGCGCACATGCTCGCAGACCTGGTCCAGGTGCTGATCGCAACTGCGACCGTCGGCGGCATGTACGCGCTGGTGGCGGTGGGCGTGACGCTGATCTACAGCGCCACCGGCATCATCAACTTCGCCCAGGGCGAGTTCGTGATGCTCAGCGGCATGACCATGGTGTCGCTGCATGGCCACTTCGGCTGGCCGCTGGCGCCGGCGATGGCGGTGGCCCTGGCCGTGGTGCTCGTCTACGGCGCCATCCTGATGGCGGTGACCACCCGCTTCGGCCGGGGGGCCTCTCTGATCAGTGTCCTGATCATCACCATCGGCGCCTCGATCGCCACCACTGGCGTCGCCGCCCGGCTCTGGGGCAGTGACGCGCATCGCTTCCCGCCATTCTCCGGCGACGCTCCGTTGTGGGTGCTCGGTGCGACCGTGACACCGCAGGCGCTGTGGATCGTCGGCGTCAGCGCGGTGGCGATCGGGCTGATCGAGTGGTTCATGCGCCGAACATTGATGGGTCGCGCGATGCGGGCGTGCGCGCTGGACAAGCAGGCCGCGATGATGATGGGCATTCCAGTGCGCACCACCGTGCTGCTGTCGTTCCTCCTCGCAGGCCTGCTGGGCGGGATCGGCGGCATCGTCACCACGCCGCTGACCACCATCGACATCAACGGCGGGATGCTGCTGGCGATCAAGGGCTTTTCTGCCGCGATGCTCGGCGGCATGGGCAACGTCACCGGCGCGCTGCTCGGTGCGCTGTTGATCGCGCTGCTGGAGTCGGCTGCGGTGACCTGGGGGTCGAGTGCGCTGAAGGAGTTGTCGACCTTCACGATCATCATCCTGGTTCTGCTGTTCCTGCCGCGAGGCCTGATCGGCGGGCGCCAGGAAGCCGGCTTGCAGCATGAAGATCACACCAGCGCCTGACGCGCAGGGCCTCGAAGCCTGCCTGGCGGCCCATGTGGCGGGCTGCCGCTTCGAGCAGATCCCGCCGGCGGCTCTCGCGGCGGCCCGGCGCAGCCTGATCGACGTGTTCGGCGCGATGATCGCCGGCCGCGCGGCTGCCGGCATCGATGCGATGGTCGCGTTGGCCGGCGAGTGGGGCGGCGCGCCGCAGGCGCGCATCATCGGCAGCGCGTTGCGTGCGCCGGCGCCGGTCGCGGCCTGGTGCAACGGCGCGATGGCGCGCGCGCTCGAACTCGACGACTGTGTCGACTACCTGCCGATACACCCCACCGCAATGTCGGTGCCGGCCCTGCTGGCCGCCGCCGACGCGGCAGGCGGCATGTCGGGTCGGGACTTCCTGGGCGCGTTGGCGCTGGCGCAGGATCTCAAGATCCGTCTCGGTCTGGCGGTGCAGCGCAACGCGATGCAGACCGGGCGCAACAATCCATTCAAGATCTACGCCGCGACGGCGGGGGTGGCCAACGCCTGGCGGCTGTCGCCCGAGCAGACCCGGCACGCGCTCGGAATCGCCTCGTCCTACGCGGTGGGTGACGGCCAGTGCGCGATCGACGGTTCGATGGCGCTGCGCGTGCAGTACGGCAACGTGGCGCAGGGCGCACTGCACGCGGTGTTGCTGGCTCAGCGCGGCGTCACCGGCGCGCGCGACTTCCTGACCGGCCGCTACGGCTATTTTCCGGCCTTCGAGCCCGAGCACGACACGCGGGCGCTCACCGACGCGCTGGGCAGCGAATTCCGCGGCGACACGATCAGCACCAAGCCCTATGCGTCGTGTCGCGCGACGCATCCGGCGATCGACCTGGCGCGCGAGCTGCGCGCCGCGCTGGGTGGAGCGATCCAGGCGCAACGCAGCATCGCGGCGCTGCGGATCTTCGTGACGCCCGAGGTCGCCGGCCTGGTGGGCGCGCCGCGCGACGACAAGCTCAGGCCCGCGACCGGCCCGGCCGCACAGTTCTCGCTGCACTTCACCGTGGCCTCGGCGCTTCTGCACGACGGCTTCGAGCTGCGCGACAGCCAGCCCGATGCGCTGCAGCAGCCGGACCGGCTGGCGCTGGCGGCGCGCATCGACGTCGTCGCCGATGAAAGCCGGCGCACCGGCTCGGTGCTTGGCCGCACCGGCCTGAGCGCACGGTTGCACGACGGTCGGGTGATCGAACTGGAGCGAGCGCAGCCCAGCGGCAGCCCGCAGCACCCGGTCGACGCGGCGGCCCTGCGCGCCAAGTTGCTCGATTGCGTCGCCTTCTCCGGTCTGCCGATTGGCGCCGCAAGAGTCGACGCGCTGATCGCTGCGGTGCAGACGCTGGAGTCGGCCGCCGACGTGCGCGTGCTGATCGGGGCGCTCGCATGAAGGTGCTGAGCGCACTGTTCACCGGCACCGGCCAGTCCTGGAACAGCGTGCGCGTATTGCTGCTGGCAGCCGCGCTGCTGGCGCTGCCCCAGGTCTTCGGTCAGGGCTACTACCTGAACACGCTGAACTTCGTCGCCGTGCTGGCGCTGCCCGCCATCGGCCTGAGTCTTCTCAGCGGCATGTGCGGGCAGCTGGCGATCTCCCACGGCGCGTTCTTCGCTATCGGCGCCTACGGGTCGGCGATCCTGAACGTCAGGCTGGCGCTCGATCCCATGCTGGCCACCGTGCTGACGCAGGCGATCGTGGTTGGGGTCTCGGCCGCCATCGGCTGGGTGGTCCTCAGGTTGCGCAGTCACTACCTGGCGATCGCGACGCTCAGCTTCTCGATCATCGTCGAAGTGCTGATCAAGGAGTGGCCGCGCCTCACCGGTGGCCAGCAAGGCATGACCGGCATCCCGCCCTATCAGCTGGGACCGCTGCAGCTGAGCAGCGACGCGGCGGTCTACCACGTCTACTGGCCGATCACGCTGCTGATGTTCTGGTTCGCGCTGAACCTGGCGCAGTCACGCATCGGCCGGGTGCTGCGCGCCATCCGCGAGGGCGAGCCGGTGGTCGATTCGCTGGGCATCAGCGTGGCCCGTCACAAGGCGATGATCTACATCGTGTCGTCGGTGTTCGCCGGCCTCGGGGGCAGCCTCTACGCTCACTTCGTCGGCTTCGTGACCCCTGCCACCGGGTCGATCATGTTCGCCATCGACATCATCATGGTGCTGGCGCTCGGCGGCTTCGACCGTCTCTGGGGTGCGCTGGTCGGCATCGCCCTGATCACCCTGCTCAACGAGTACGCGCTCGGCTTCGCCGATTACAAGCGCATCATCCTCGGCGCGGGACTGGTGAGCGTGATGCTGGTGTTTCCGCGCGGGCTGCTGCCGGGTCTGTTCGACCTGGGCCGGCGCCATCTGCGGGGAGCGGCGAAGTGATGCTCTCGGTGCAACAGGTCGGCAAGTCCTTCGGCGGCCTGGCCGCGTTGAGCGACGTCAGCTTCGGCGTGTCGCCCGGTGAGATCAAGGCCGTGATCGGTCCGAACGGTGCCGGCAAGACCACCTTGTTCCACCTGATCAGCGGCCTGCTCAGGCCGAGCGCGGGCCGCATCGAGATTGCCGGCCGCGCCGTCACCGGGCTGTCCGCAGTGCAGATTGCGCGTCTCGGGGTGGCGCGCACCTTCCAGCAGCCGCAGATATTCCGCACCCTGACGGTGCTCGAGAACGTCATGCTCGGCGGCCACAGGAGCGGGCGCAGCGGCCTGCTCGCCTGCGGCCTCGGCCTGCCGGCGGCGCGTGCCGAGGAGCATCGACTGGCCGACGCGGCCCGCGAGCAGATCGACTTCACCGGGCTGGCCGGCAGCGCCGGCCGCATCGCCAGCGAGTTGCCGTTGGGCCAGCAGCGCTACGTGGAGATCGCGCGCGCGCTCGCCACCGGTGCCACGCTGCTGTTGCTGGACGAGCCCGCGGCCGGACTGGACGACACCGAGACCGGGCAGCTGAGCGAGCTGGTGCTGCGGATCCGCGCGCGCGGGGTCACCGTGCTGCTGATTGAGCACCACATGGATTTCGTGATGGGGCTGGCCGACAGCGTGCTGGTGCTGAATTTCGGCGTCCGCATCGCCGAAGGCACGCCGGAGTCGATCCGCGAATCGCAGGCGGTGATCGACGCCTACCTGGGGACCGTCGAAGATGCTTGAGGTGGACCATCTGGCGGTGTCCTATGGCAACCTCCCGGCGCTGCGAGGCGTTTCGCTGAAGGTGAACGCCGGCGAGATCGTGGTTCTGATCGGCTCCAACGGGGCCGGCAAGTCGACGCTGATCAAGGCGCTGGCCGGACTGGTGCGCCCGCACGCGGGTGACATCCGCCTCTTCGGCGAATCGCTCGCAAGCCGCGCGCCGCACCTGCGGGCGCGCACCGGACTGTCGGTGGTGCCGGAAAGCCGCCGTCTGTTCGGCGCAATGACGGTGCTCGACAACCTGCTGCTCGGCGCCTATTCGCGCTCGGCATGGGGCCGCGCGCCCGACACCGCTGCCGACCTCGCCGGCGTGTTCGAGCTGTTCCCGCGCCTGCGCGAGCGGCAGGGCCAGCTGGCCAACACGATGTCGGGCGGCGAGCAGCAGATGCTGGCCATCGGCCGCGCGCTGATGAGCCGGCCGAAGATGATCCTGATGGACGAACCCTCGATCGGACTGGCGCCTCTGCTTGTGCGCGACATCTTCGCCGCGATCCGCACGCTGCGCGAGCAGGGACGCACCATCCTGCTGGTGGAGCAGAACGCAGCCGCCAGCCTGCGCATCGCCGATCGCGCGTACGTGCTCGAACTCGGTCGCGTCACGATGGAAGGCAAGGGTGCGGAATTGTGGGCCATGGACGCGGTTCGCAACCGCTACCTCGGCGGGGTGCGGCGATGACCCCGCGCGTGGCACTGGTCACCGGCGCCGGCGGCGGCATCGGCTCGCAGGTTGCGTTGGCGCTGGCCGGCGCAGGTTTTGCCGTGGCGGTGAACGACGTCGACGCCGCGGCGGCCGAACGCAGCGTGGCGCAAGTGCTCGCCGCGGGCGGCGCGGCACGCGCCTGGCTGGCCGACGTGAGCGACTCGACGGCCGTCGATGCGATGGTGCAGGGAATCGAGCGCGATCAGGGACCGCTGGCGATGCTGGTCAACAACGCCGGCAATCCCGGACGCTTTTCGCTGCTGGTCGACATGAGCGACGAGCTCTGGGCGAACACCCTGAAGGTGCACCTCGACGGCGCCTTCTTCCTGCTGCGCGCCTGCGCGCGGCGCATGCTGGCGCGCCGCTGGGGGCGCATCGTCAACATCGCATCGCTCGCCGGCGTCCACGGCACCGTGGGCAGCGGCGAATACGGCGCCGCCAAGGCCGGGCTGATCAACCTGACGAAGACCGCGGCCAAGGAACTGGGCCCGCACGGCATCACCGTCAACGCGATCGCACCGGGAATGGTGGCCACGCCGGTGAACCGGGAGTTGCAGGCCAAAGGCAGCAAGTTCATCGATGCCGCGCTGCAGGGCATGCCGGCTGCACGTCTGGTGGAGCCGGCGCAGATCGCCGCACTGGTGGCCTTTCTCGCCGGCGATGCCGCCGCCAACGTCAACGGCGTGACGATTCCGGTCGACGGCGGTGCGGCGGTGTCGATGACCACCGACGCCTACATGCTCGGCCAGCTGAGCGCGCGCAGCGCGTTCCTGAAGGAGATCTAGCATGCGAGTGCTGGGAGACATCGCCCGGCTCGGCGCCAAGCGCCATCCCGACCGCATCGCGCTGGTCTTCGGCGACGCGACGCTGACCTACGGCCAGCTCGACGCGTCGGCGAATCGTCTCGCGGCGCGCCTGGCCGCGCTCGGGGTGACGGCCGGTGAGCGCGTGGCACTGCTGGCCGAGAACTGCCTCGAGTACCCGGTGGCGGTGTTCGCGGTGCTCAAGCTGGGCGCGATCCTGGCGCCGCTGAACTTCCGCTACCGTCCCGACGAGGTCGCCTACGTGGTCAACGATGCGAGCCCGCGCTGCCTGCTGGTCGGCAGCGGCTACCGGAAGCTCGCCGACGAGGCGGCCGCGGGCTTTCGTTCGCCGGTGGCGACCGTCGAACTCGATCGTGAAGGACTGCTGGTCGCGCGGCACGAGGCGGCGGTGCAGGCGCCGGCCATCGACGTCGACCCGGCAACGGCGGCGATGGTGATGTACACCAGCGGCACCACCGGCTTCCCCAAGGGCGTGCTGTTCTCGCACTCCGCGTACCTCGCCAGCATCACCGCCATCGCGATCGCCGGCGACGTGACGGCGTCGGACCGGGTGTTGCTGTCGTTGCCGCTGTTTCACAACGGCGGCCTGAACGCACTGATGATGCCGGCGCTGGCCTTCGGCGCTAGCGCCGTCGTCACCCCGAAGGGCTTCGTTGCGGAGCAGGTGCTCGGTTGGGTCGAGCAGCATCGGATCACGCTGACGATGTGGGTGCCGACGATGCTGTCGATGCTGGTTCAATCGGGCGCGGCGGCGCGCCACGACACCCGTTCGCTGACCAGGATCTGGTACGGCTCCTCGCCGATCACGCCGACGCTGCTGGACCAGGTGCGCGCGACCTTTCGCGCCGACCTGTACCAGTTCTACGGCCTGACCGAGACCGGCATGAACGCCGTGCTGCGCCCCGAGGATCACCTGCTCTCGGCGCATTGCACCGGACGCGAGATGTTCAACGCGGACTTGCGCATCGTCGACGAGTCGGGCGCCGACGTCGGCGTCGGCGGCATCGGCGAGATCATTTCGCGCCGCGAACCGATGGGCATGATCGGCTACATCAACAACGAGCGCGCTACCCGCGAGGCGATCGTCGACGGGTGGATCCGCACCGGCGACCTGGCGCGCAACGAAGGCGACGGCCTGTTCACCGTCGTTGACCGCAAGAAGGACATGCTGATCTCGGGTGCCGAGAACGTCTATCCCAAGGAGATCGAGATCGTCATCGCCGCGCATCCCGAAGTGCTCGACGTGGCGGTGTTCGGCATTCCCGATCCGGTCTACGGCGAGGCGGTGTGCGCGGCCGTGGTGGCGCGCTCGCCGGGGACGCTGGACGCGGAATCGATCGTCGCCTGGTGCGCGCAGCGCCTGGCCAGTTACAAGAAGCCCAAGCGCGTGGAGTTCGTCGGCGAACTGCCGAAGAACGCCGCCGGCAAGGTGATGAAGCACGTGCTGAAGGCGCCGTTCTGGCGCGACCACGACCGGAGGGTGTGACTTGGTTTCGATCTCGCTCGCGGGCCGCGTGGCCCTGGTCACCGGCGCCGGCGGCGATCTCGGGCGCGGCATCGCACTGTGCCTGGCGCGGGCCGGCGCCAGGGTGCTGGTCAACGACCGCGCGCTCGAGCGCGCACAGCGCACCTGCGAGATGGTGTCCGAGGCCGGCGGCGCCGCGCTGGCCGACGGCAGCGACGTCACCGATGCCGCAGCAGTGGCGACGATGACCGCGCGTGCGCAGCAGGAATTCGGCCGGCTCGACATCCTGGTGAACAACGCCGGAGGCATCCGCGATGCCCTGATCGAGAGGATGTCCGACGCCGACTGGGACCAGGTCTGCAACCTGAACCTGAAGGCGGCCTTCGTGTGCGCGCGCGCCGCGACGCCGCTGCTGCGTCGCTCGTCGGCGGGCCGCGTCGTCAACATTGCGTCGATGGCCTACCGCGGCAACGTCGGGCAAAGCAACTATGCAGCGGCCAAGGCGGGCCTGGTCGGGCTGACGCGCAGCCTCGGTCTGGAACTGGCGCGCGACGGCATCACGGTGAATTGCGTGGCGCCGGGCCTGATCGAGACGCCGAAATCGGCGTCGCTCCCGGACGCGGTTCGCGAGCGGCTGATCCGCACCACGCCGATGCGCCGCATGGGCACGATCGACGACATCGCACACGCGGTGCTGTTCTTCGCCTCCGACCTGGCCGCGTTCGCCAGCCGGCAGGTGTTGCATGTCAGCGGCGGCATGGAGGGCTTCTGAGATGCGCGCCGCTGCACTCGCCGCCGCGTTGCGCCCGTTGCGCGACGATCTGTTTGTCCTCGGCGCGGATGGCGCCCCGGTCGCGCTGCGCGGCACGCGTTGTACCGACTGCGGCCGCGTGGCGTTTCCGGCGCGCGCGCTGTGCAGCCACTGCGCGCCGAACGGGCACCTGGTACCGCATCGGCTGTCGGCGCACGGTGTCGTCCACGCCAGTACGGTGGCGCGGGTGCCCTCGGCCATGGGCCATGCCCCGCCCTACGCCTACGGCTACGTCGACCTGCCCGACGACGCCACGCGCATCTTCGCTCCGCTCTCGGGCGCCGAAGCTACCTGGTTCCAGCCTGGCGCGAGGGTGCGCGTGGTGTTCGGCGAGATTCCCGCCGCGGCGATGCGCGGCGTGCTGGGGTATTGGTTCGTTCCCGACGCGCCGGTGACAGCCGATGACTAAGCCGCCGCGTCACGCCTGGGTCGGCGGGGTCGGGATGACGTCGTTCGGTCGCCACGTCGGGCGCAGTCTGTCGGACCTCGGCCGCGAAGCCTGCGTCGATGCGCTGCGCGATGCCGGACTGATGCCGGCGTCGGTGCAGGCCGCCTACTGCGGCAGCGCGCTGGGTGCAAGCTTGCAGGGCGAAACCGGCATCGGCCAGTCGCTGCTTTGGGAACTGGGCATCCACGGCATCCCGGTGGTCAACGTCGAAAATGCCTGCGCCACCGGCGCGACGGCGCTGCACCTTGCCTGGCGCGACGTGGCCTGGGGCGTCCATGACGTGGTGCTGGCCGTCGGCGTGGACAAGAGCGTGATGCCCAAGGGGTCGGTGCTGAAGGCGGGCACGGCCCAGCTCGAAACCCAGCTTGGCGACATCTTTCCGGGTTTGTTCGCGCTGATCGCGCAAAAGCACATGCAGGCTCATGGCACCACGGTTCGGCAGATGGCGCAGGTGTCGGTGAAGAACCACGAGCATGGCGCGTTGAACCCGCTGGCGCAGTTCAACAAGCGCGTGACGATCGAACAGGTGCTCGAGTCGCCGATGGTCGCCGATCCGCTGACGCTGTTCTCGTGCTGCCCCAACAGCGACGGCGCCGCGGCGGTGCTGGTCTGTTCGGCAGACCGGCTGCGCGAACGCGGCGCTGGCGCGGTGCGCGTGGCCGCCTCGGTGCTGGGTTCGGGCGACTACGACCCGATGCGCGACCTGACCTTCTGGGAGAGCGAGCTGCGAACCGTCCGGCAGGCCTACGCCGACGCCGGGCTCGGTCCGCAAGACCTCGACCTGGCCGAGGTGCACGACGCGTTCACGATCTCGGAAATCATCCACTGCGAAGCGCTCGGACTGTGCGATCGCGGCCAGGGCGGGCCACTGGTCGCGTCGGGAGCGACCGCGCTCGGCGGACGAATTCCGGTCAACCCCAGCGGCGGGCTGCAGGCGCGCGGTCATCCTCCGGGGGCGTCGGGGCTGGCGCAGGTGTTCGAGATCGTGATGCAGCTGCGCGGTCAGGCAGCACGGCGACAGGTCGACGGCGCGCGTGTCGGGCTGGCGCAGATCATGGGCGGCAGCAAGGGAAACGACAGCCAGGCGTGCGCCGTGCACATCCTGGTGAACGACGAAGCGGCGTCGCGCGCCTGAACCGGCAGCCCGTTCAGCACCGACGCATCGAGCCGCCCGGCCTCATGGGGTGCAACCCGGCCCCGGGGCATTGCGGAATACCCTGAATCGATGGCAGTTGGTCAGCGTGCCGCCCCGTTATACCCTCTTGCCATTCGGGTTGACCGGCGGTACCGGTGTGACGATGCGCCGCGCCCGCCAGCCGCCCGCGCCCCCTCTCGTCGAGGAACGCAGTGACCGAAGCCATCGTATCGTCGCGCCTGCTGAGGCTCGTGCTCGTCGCCGTGCTGCTGCCGGCAGCGATCGGCTGGGCGGCTTTGGCCTGGTTCTCGGGAACCGACTGGACGCACCTGCCCGCCCACGCGGTCCTCGAAGCGCTGGGCACCTTCGCCGTCCTCGGCCTGGCGGTGTTCCTCGTCGCCACGCGCATCCCGGACGAGCGACCGCACACGCTGTGGGTCGCTGCCGCGATGGCGGCGATCGGCATCCTGAACGCGTTCCACGCGATTGCGCTCCCCGGGCAGCACTTCATCCGCCTGCACGTCGACGCGACGCTTGCCGGCGGCGCGCTGATGGCCCTGGCGTGGGTGCCCGATGCGGTCACGCGCGGCCTGTCGGCGCGCGCGTGGGTCGGCCTGGCGGCGGTTGCCGCGTTGGCGCTCGGGCTGCTGGAGATGGCCTCCGGCGGCCTCGCAACGGCGGGCATGTTGCCCGACGGCAGCCTCGCCGCGTGGGTGCGGCCGGTGTCGCTGCTGGCCGGCGCGCTCTTTCTCGCCGGGGCGGTCGCGATCGGGGCGCGCTACGCGCGCACCGCGAACGGCGACGAGTTGCTTCTGATCGGCCTCGCGCTGCTCTTTGCGCTCGACGCGCTGTTCTTCTCGTTCACCCGGCCCTGGGACGCCGACTGGTGGACCTGGCACCTGATCCGGCTGGCCGCCTATGTCGCCGTGCTGTTTCACGCGTTCGTGAGCTACCAGCGCGGACAGGCGGAGGTGCTGCGCGCTCGCGACGAACTCGGCGCGCGCAGCGCGGAACTCGCGCGCGAGGTCGAAGCGCGCCGGAAGAGCGAAGAAGCGCTGCGCGTTGCCGCCGTCTACGACGAGACGCAGCGCGGCGCGCTCACGCTGTTCAACGCGGCCGGCGGCGCCCGGCGCATCGTCGAGGGCGTCCTCGAGCTGCTGTCCCGGCAGCACGCGTTCCCGGTCTGCGCCTATTACGACTACGACGAGTGGCGCGGGGTCTACCGGATGCACGCCGGCCTGGGCGTGCCGCAGAAACTCGCGCGCGAGGTCGTGGCCGGCACCGGACTGATCGGCGAAGCCGCGCGGATCCAGCGCCCGCTGCTGCTCGACGGCATCGGCGACGAGCAGGGGCTCACGATCGACGCCGGGCTGTTCGGGATCGCGCCGCGCGCGGTGATGATCGCGCCGGTGCACTACCAGCACAAGCGCCTCGGCGCGCTGGTCCTGCTGGGGACTCGCGCGCAGTCGCCGCGCGACGTCGACTTCGTCGACCAGTTGTCGATCCAGCTCGGCGTCGCGCTGTACAACCTGTCGCAGCACGAGAACCTGCGGCTGCTCGCCGGGCAGCTGCGCGAGCGCAACGAGGAGGTCGCGCGCAAGAACCGCCAGCTCGAGGAAGCGAGCCGCATGAAGAGCGAGTTCCTCGCGAACATGAGCCATGAATTGCGCACGCCGCTCAACGCGATCATCGGCTTCGCCGAGCTGATGCGCGACGGCGTGCTGGGCGAGTTGCAGTCGCGCCAGCGGGACCCGGTGACGCACATCGTGTCGAGCGGCAAGCACCTGCTGTCGCTGATCAACGAGATCCTCGACCTGTCGAAGATCGAGGCCGGCCACATGACGCTCGAGCTCGAACCGCTCGATCCGTGCGAGATGTGCCGCAACAGCCTCGCAGTCGTCACCGACGCCGCGCTGCTGCGCCGCATCCGCATCGACGCGGACTGCGGCAAGGGGCTGCCGCTGATCGTGGCCGACCCGCGCAAGCTGCGCCAGATCCTGTACAACCTGATGTCGAACGCGGTCAAGTTCACGCCCGAGGATGGCGTCGTCTCGCTGTCGATGCGGCGCGTGCCGGCGCCGACGCCGCCGCGGGCCGGACGCTACTTCCCGCCAGCCGCCAGCGGCTCGGAGTTCCTGGAGATCGCGGTCGCCGACAGCGGGATCGGCATCGCCGCCGCCGACCTGCAGCGCCTGTTCGAGCCGTTCGTCCAGCTCGATTCGGCGCTGTCGCGCAAGTACCAGGGCACCGGGCTCGGGCTGGCGATGGTGCGCAAGCTGATCGAGCTGCACGGGGGCGCGCTTGCGGCCGAGTCGACGCCGGGCGAAGGCTCGCGCTTCACGGCCTGGCTGCCGTGGCGCGAGGCCGTCGGGCTGGCGCCCGGCGAGGGCATGCCGGCGGTGGCGCCCCGGGAGACGTTGCAACCCGTGCCGGCGACGCCGGGCGAAGCGACCGGGCGCGGCGTCCTGCCGGAACCCGGCAAGGCGCCGCTGGTGCTGGTCGTCGAGGACGACGAGAAGACCGCCGCGCTGATGCGCACGCAGCTCGAGGACGCCGGCTATCGGGTGGCGGTGGCTGCGAGTGCCGAGGAAGCGCTGGCGATGGCGAGCGCAGAGCCGCCCGACGCGATCAGCCTCGACGTGATGCTGCCGGGCATGGACGGCTGGGAGCTGCTCGACCAGCTCAAGCGGCATGAGGCGCTCGCGCACGTGCCGGTGATCATCGTCTCGGCGGTCCCGGATGTCGGCAAGGGGCTCGCGCTCGGCGCGACGATGGTGCAGCAGAAGCCGGTGTCGCAGCAGGACCTGATCGGCGCCATGGCGCGCGTCGGCCTGCAGACGTCGAGGACGGCGTCGAGGCGGGTGCTGGTCGTCGACGACGAGCCGCGTTCGGTGGACGTGATGGCGACGCACCTCGCGCAGGCGGGCTTCGTCGTCGAGCGCGCCTACGGCGGGGCGGAGGCGATCGACAGCGTGCGCTCGAGTCCGCCCGACGCCGTCGTGCTCGACCTGCTGATGCCCGACGTGAGCGGCTTCGAGGTCGTGCGCGCGCTGAAGGACGACCCGGCCACCGCCGGCGTCCCGATCGTCGCGATCACCGCGAAGCTGCTGACCGCGGCCGACCGCGCCGCGCTCAACGGTTGCGTTGCGATGCTGATGGAGAAAGCCGGCTTCCGACCCGAGGACTTTGTCCGCGAGGTGCGCAGCGCGCTGACGGCGGCGCGTGCGGGGGCGGACAAGGGCAGCGCGTGAAGGTCCTCGTGATCGAGGACACGCCGGCGAACCTCGCGCTGGCGAGAGTCGTGCTCGAGCACGACGGCCACGTCGTGATCACTGCCGAAAGCGCCCGCGAGGGCATCGCGCTCGCGCGCTCCGCGCGCCCGGACCTGATCCTGCTGGACATCCAGTTGCCCGGGGTCGACGGCTTCGCCGCGACGCGCGCGCTCAAGTCGAGTACGGTCACGCGCGACATCCCGGTCATCGCGCTGACGGCGCACGCGATGAAAGGCGACCGCGAACGCATCGCCGCCGCCGGCTGCGACGGCTACCTGGCCAAACCCTTTCACTATCCGGAATTGCTCGAGCTGGTGCGGCAGTACGCCCGGCGCACTTGACGGGAGGAGCGAGCCTTGTACATCAACAACGCACTGCACCGCGCCGCGACGGTCGCGCACGCGCGTCCGGCCAGCGTCCACGACGGGCGCACGCAAACCTGGTCGCAGGTGCGCGAGCGCGTCGCGCGGCTTGCGCAAGGACTGCGCAGCCGGGGCGTCGCTCCCGGCGATCGCGTCGCGCTGCTCGGGATGAATTCCGACCGCTACCTGGAGATGACGCTTGCGGTGCCGTGGGCAGGCGCGGTCCTCGTGCCTCTGAACACGCGGCTGTCGGTGCCGGAGCTGATGCACCTGCTGCGCCACTCGGAGTGCGTGGCGCTGCTGTATGCCGACGAGTTCGCGGCGGTCGCACGGCAGGCCGCCGCCGAGGCCCCGGCGCTGCGACTGCTGGTCGGCCTGGGCGGTGCGGATGCGCGCACGGGAACCGTGGACTACGAGCAGGTGGTCGCCGACGCGCGGCCGATGGAGGCAGCGTCGTGCCGCCCGGAGGACCTGCTCGGCATCTTCTACACCGGCGGCACCACCGGCCTGCCGAAGGGCGTGACGATCAGCCACGCGAACATGGCGCACCAGGTGAGCATGCACCTGATGGACCTGGGCTGGACCCCGAAGACCTCGTACCTGCACGTGCTGCCGCTGTTTCACCTGGGCGGGTTCACGTGCGGCTACACGCTGACGAGCCTGGCCGGCGTGCACCACTACATGCCGCGTTTCGAGCTCGATCCCTGCCTCGAACTGCTCTCGCAACGGCGCATCAGCGCGACCGCGCTCGGGCCGGTCATCGTCGGCTGGGTCGTCGACCATCCGGACGTGAAGCGATTCGACCTCGGCGCGCTGCAGAACCTCGCGTACGGCACTGCCGCGATCTCCGAGCCGGTCCTGCGGCGCGTGATCGACCTGTTGCCCGGCGTGCGCATGACGCAGGTCTACGGGCAGTCGGAGACGACCGGGACGATCTCGGTGCTGCGGCCCGAGGATCACGTGGTCGGCGTGCCGAACGCGCGCCTCGCCTCGGCGGGCTGCGCGAGCTGGGGCGTCGATGCGCGCATCTTCGACCCGGACGGCTGCGAAGTGCCGCGCGGCACGGTGGGGGAGGTCGTCGCGCGCAGTCCAGGCGTCACGTCCGGCTACTGGAACGATCCGGTGCAGACCGCGCGTGCGCTCGCCAACGGCTGGCTGCACACCGGCGACCTCGGCTACATGGACGACGACGGCTACATCTTCATCGTCGACCGGGCCAAGGACATGATCGTCACCGGCGGCGAGAACGTGTTCTCGGCCGAGGTCGAGGCGGCGATCGCGTCGTGTCCCGGCGTCGCGCAGGTGGCGGTCATCGCGATCCCGCACGAGCAGTGGGGCGAGGCAGTCCACGCGGTCGTCGTTCCGGTGGCGGGCGCGTCGCTCACGCCCGAGCAGGTCATCGCGCACTGCCGCGCGCGCATCGCCGGCTTCAAGTGCCCGAAGAGCGTCGACGTGCGCGCCGAGCCGCTGCCGCTGTCGGGCGTCAACAAGGTTCAGAAGAACGCGCTGCGCGAGCCGTACTGGCGCGGGCGCGGACGCGGCGTCAACTGACGCGGGGCGCGTCCGGAATCGACGACGGCGGGCCGCGCCCGCCCGCGCATCAGTGGAGCGCGACCGGCGCCGCGCGCGGCGCGACGATGTCGGCCAGGCCCAGCTCGGCGATGCGCGCCGCTGGAGGGATCCCGGTGGTCCGGTCCCACCCGTGCGCGTCGTAGTACTCGTCGAGCATGCGCGCGAGGTCGCGCCGCTGGGCGTCGGACGTGCACTGCGGGCGCGCCATCTCGACCGCCCGGCCCATGCCCTCGCGGACGTTGAACATCCGCTGCAGCGTGATGGTCCGCTCCGCGCCTTCGAGCAGGTCGGGCGGCGCCGCGTCGATGCCGGTGGCGGCCGTGAACAGCGCGGCGAGCGTCTCGATGTCGAGCACCCGGCTGATGAACGGGCGCTGGCACGAGCTCACCGAGTACAGCACGAGGTTGTAGTTCTCGACCAGTCGCGTCAGCGCGCCGATCCGGTAGCCGTCGGTGCCGCCGGTGACGCACGCAGCCACCTCGGCTTCCGACGCGCCGAGCCGGCGCGCGTAGTCCTCCAGGCTCTGCTGCGAGCGCCCGGGCATCATCGTGACGCTGCTGTAGGCGTTGGGTGGCCCCGACTGGCGCGGGTCGATCGCGACCGCGAAGTCCGAGACGTTCCAGTCGGACTCGTAGGCGCGCGACTTGCCGCGATAGATGCGCTCGTCGGGGCGGATCGGCACGTCGGCCTTGCCGATCCGCTCGAACGCCTCCTCGTAGCTGTCGGCGAGCACGTCGCCGATCCCCTCGCGGTGCGCGGTGAGGCGGATCAGCTCCTGGTAGGTGCGCGGGTTGCCGCGCTCGAGTTCGAGGCCGAAGGTGTCGGACGCGTCGATCACGCCGCGCTCGTAGAGGTCGATCAGCCAGTCGAACGCGTGCACGGTGCCGAAGGTGCTCAGGCCGTAGCGGTTGGCGAGTTCCGAGCAGCGCGCGACCTCCGCCCAGTCGCGCACCGGATCCGACGAACCCATCGCGTAGGGGCCGGTGAGCGTGCCCGCCGGGCACGAGATCGGCAGCTTCGTGCCCGCGCGCTCGCCCTCGTCGATCTCGAGCCGCGCCTTGCAGCCGACCGGGCAGCCCGGGCAGGTGACTGGCGCCTTCCACAGCTTGTCGCCGTAGACGCCGGTCCAGCCGCGCATGTCGAAGCCGCGCCGCGCCATGTCTTCGTCGGCGCCTTCGGCGAAGCTCTGGAACTGGATCAGCGTGCCGAAGCGGCGCCATTCGTGGACGTGGCGGCCCTGCATCAGCGCGCGGTAGACGCGCGTCGACAACTGCAGGAAGCGCTTCGGATCGGCCACGCGTACCGTGCCCGAGCCGAACGCCACCACGGCCTTCAGGTTCTTCGAACCCATCACCGCGCCCAGTCCGGTCGAGCCGTAGGTCGAATACTTGTTGTTCACGATCACCGCGTGCTTGACGCAATGCTCGCCGGCCTGCCCGATGCACGATACCCACGCCTGCGGCGACTCGCGCCACACCGCGTCGGTGGTCTCGTAGATGTCCTTGCCCCACAGGTGCGAGGCGTCCTCGATCGTCACACGGTCGTCGAAGATCCGCAGGTAGCAGGGGCGGGCGGCGCGGCCGGTGATCACGACGTGGTCGTAGCCGGCGAGCTTCAGCATCGCCCCGAAGTGGCCGGCGGCCGACGTGCCGTAATAGCCGGTCAGCGGCGAGCGCGCCGAGATCACGGTGCGCGCGGCGCCGGGAACGAGCGTGCCGGCGAACGGGCCGACGCCGTAGATCAGTGCGTTGTCGGGTCCGAGCGGGTCGCAGTTCGGCGGGATCGTTTCGTACGCGAGTCGCGCGTTGATGCCGGCGGCGCCGACGAAGCGCGCCGCGTCGTCGCGCGCGAGCGGCCGGGTCTCGATGCGGCGCGAGCCGAGGTCGACGTGCAGCACCCGGCCGACGAAACCGTGGTCGATGGTCATCGTAGGCCTCCCGCGGCCGCAGGCGCCGCGCTGCGCACGCGCGCGATCGCGTCGTACGCGCAGTAGTTGACGCAGAAGCCGCAGGCGTCGCAACGCGGCCCGAACCGGACGTCGTAGCGCTCGTCGAACCCGATCCGCGTGATCTCGAGCAGCGCCTGCGACAGGCCGTAGGCCGAGGTCTTCACCTGCGTGCAGGCGAGCTGGCACAGCAGGCAACCGGTGCAGCGCTCCGGCTGCGCGCCCATCTTGTATCGTGTCGTCATGCGATCCCCCAGCTTCGATGGTAGGTCATCGAGGCGCTCGTGGCGAGTCCGCGGGATTGCGCCCGTTTGCGCGTGGACTCAGGGCCGGTCGATACTGGCGGCCATGAGCGAGACCGGAAGACGGCCCGGAGGTGCGGGCGATCCGCGCGCGGCGGCACGCGATGCGGGCGCCGCCAACCACGAACTGGCGCTTCATCGCGGGCGTGGCGGCGCGCAACGCGTGCTGTGGGCGCTGCGCTTCTCGCTCGCGGGCCTGCGCGGCGCCTGGCGCAGCGAGGCCGCCTTCCGGCAGGAGGCATGGCTGGCGTTCGTCATGGTGCCGGCCAGTTTCTGGCTCGGCAGCGACTGGACGCGGGTCGCGCTGCTCGCCGGCTCGGTGGTGTTCGTTCTCGTGGTCGAGTTGCTGAACTCGGCGCTGGAGGCCGTGGTCGACCGCCACTCGCTCGAGTGGCACGAACTGGCGAAGCACGCGAAGGATCTCGGCAGCGCCGCCGTGCTGCTGTCGCTGCTGTTGTGCGGGGCGGTGTGGTCGGCGGCGCTGTGGGAGCGCTTCGCACGCGGGTGAGGCGCGAAGCCTACCCGAACGCGCCCTCCTCGAGCCGCTGCAGGTTCTCGAGCGCGTCGCGCAGGTGCTTGCGCATCGCACGCTCTGCGCCGTCGGGGTCGCGTCCGAGCAGGCACGCAACGAGCTCGGTGTGGTCGCGGTGCGACTTCTGCATCTCCTCGACGCGCATCAGGAAGTTGAACTGCAGCCTGAACAGCGGCAGCCGCAGGCGCTCGAGGAACACCGCGATGTTGGCGTTGCCGCACTGGTCGCTCACGAAGCGGTGCAGCAGCTCGTTGTTGCGCGAGTAGTCGTCGGCGCGGCGCTCCAGCGCCGCCAGTTCCAGTTCCGCCTGCAGCCGGCGAAGTTCGGCCTCCTGCGCCGGCGTCAGGCCGCGCTCCGCGATCAGTCGCGCGGCCATCCCCTCGAGCGCTTCGCGTGCGCGGTAGACCTGCTCGACCTCGTCGCGGCTGAGGCGGCGCACCGACGCCCCGCGGTACTCCTCGATCCGCACCAGTCCCTCGGATTCCAGTCGCTGGAACGCCTCGCGCACGTGCGCGCGACTCGCGCCCGTGTCGCGCACCACGTCGGCCTCGACCAGACGCTGACCCGGCGCCAGCAGGCCGCGCTTGATGCGGCCCTTCAGCCAGTCGACGACGTCGCGGCTGCCTGGGCGCGCGTGGCGCTCGGTTGTCTTCATCGTGTGTCGGTCGTGAAGGCGGGGGCTGCGAATGCGCGTTTTCCGGGCTTGACTTCCATCAAGAGGTGCAAGTTATCATGGCAATGAGTTTACACAATAGTTGATCAGATTATCTACAATCGCGTCGACGTCGAGGTGCCGGCTGTATGCAGGCAGCCGCGAACGACATCGGCAGCCAACGACAACGTGCCCCGGGGACAGGGGCCGAAGGGGAGACCATGAAGATCAGGACAGTTCTTGCCGCGGCGGCGCTCGGCGCCACGGTTCTCGGCAGTGCGGGCACCGCTTCGCTGGCGCAGGCCCAGGCGACGCCGACTCGCGGCGGTGACGCGACGATCATCCTCGGCGTCGACGCGGTGCGCGGGCTCGATCCGGCGTTTCTCTTCAACCTGACGCCGTCGGGCGACGCCAACCGGATGGCGGCGATCTACGGCGTGCTGTTCTGGTCCGACGCGAAGACCGGCAAGGTGAACGCGAGCCTCGGCAAGTCGCTGACGCCGGACAAGACCGGGGCCACGTGGACGCTGGTGCTGAACCCCGGCGTGGCGTTCACCGACGGCACGCCGCTCGACGCGGCGGCCGTGAAGTTCAACTACGAGCGCATCCAGAACAAGGCGACGGCCTCGCCGCTGGCGGGGCTGATCGCCGGCGCGCAGTTCAAGGTCGTCGATCCGCTCACGCTCGCGATCACGCTGGCGGCGCCGAACATGCAGTTCGACAAGGTGCTGTCGACGAGCCTCACGCACATCGCCTCTCCGAAGGCGATCACCGAGCGGCCGACCGACTACGCGCACAACCCGGTCGGGGCCGGCCCCTTCATGGTGGGCACGTGGGTCAAGGGCGACTACCAGAAGCTGGTGCGCAACCCGAACTACCTCGTCAAGGGCGAGCCCCATCTCGACTCGGTCACCTTCCGTGCAATCCGCGATCCCGGCCAGCGCATCAACACGGTCCTGACCGGCGCGGCGCACGCCGCCATCCCCGGATCGGACCTCGCGTTCGCAAAGTCGGCGCAGCGCTCGGGGCTGGCCGTGAGTTCGGCGCCGGCGGGCGGCGGCCCGATGGTGATGTTCAACCTGAAGGTGCCGCCGTTCAACGAGGCGCGCGCGCGCAAGGCGGTGCAACTTGCGCTCGACGTGCAGGACTTCGCCGCGGTCATCGACCCGGGTTCCTCGGCGCCGCTGAGCCTGTATGGTCCGACCTCGCCGTTCTATCCTGCCAAGCCGGCGCCGGTGGCGCAGAACAAGGAAGCTGCGCAGAAGCTCTTCGACGAACTGGCCGCCGAGGGCAAGGCAGTCAACTTCAAGATCACGCTGACCGCGAGCGGACTCTTCAGGCGGATGGCCGAGTACGTGCAGAGCCGCCTGTCCCAGTTCCGCAACGTGACCGTCTCGATCGAAGTGGTCGACAACGCGACGCTCGACAAGCGGGTCTTCCGCGATCGCAACTACCAGTTCTCGGCGCAGATCGTTCCGGTGGCCGACCCCGAGCCGAACCTCTACAAGCTGCTGCGCACCGACGGGCAGACGAACTACATGGGCTACTCGAACCCGGCCGTCGACGCCGCGCTCGAGGCCGCCCGTGCGACCACCGACACCGCGGCGCGCGCCGACGCGTATGCGCGGATCGAGAAGGCGGTGTGGGCCGACGCGCCGGTGATTCCGGTGCGCAACCAGGAGGCGTACACGGTGCACGCGCAGTCCCTGAAGGGACTCGTGCTGCACGGCGACGGCTCGCTGCTGTACGACCGGCTCTGGCTGTCGCGATAACAGCGTGAAGCCCCCGTCCCCAGGGGCGGGCGCCGGCGCGCGCGGTTCGCGCGCCCGGCTCCGCCGGGTGTTGCTGCGCGCCGCGCACCTTGCATCGGTCCTGTTGCTGGTGACGCTGGCGGGTGCCGGGCTCGCGAGCCTGCTGCCCGGATCGCCCGGCGAAGAGATCCTCGGACCCGCCGCGACCCCGGAAGCCGTCGCCACGCTCAACGCCCGCTACGGCTTCGACCAGCCGCTGCCGGTTCAGTACCTGCGCTGGCTCGGCAACGCGCTCACCGGCAACCTCGGCGTGTCGATCCAGACCGACCAGCCGGTGACCGAGATCCTCGCGCAGCGCCTGCCGGTGACCTTCGAATTGACGGTGCTCGCGCTCGCACTGTCGCTGCTGGTCGCCGTGCCTCTGGCGGTGGCCGCGGCCGCGCGCGAGCACAGCGCGTTCGACCGCGTCGCCTCCGGGCTGGCGTCGGGGCTGATGTCGGTGCCGGTGTTCGTCCTCGGCGTCGTGCTCGTCTATGTCCTCGCCGTGCTCACCGGCTGGTTCCCGGTCGCGGGCTGGGCGCCGCTGTCGCAGGGACTGTCGGCGAACCTCTACTACGTCGCGATGCCGGTGCTCGCGCTGTCGCTGGGCGAGTTTCCCGCGTTCTACCGGCTGCTGCGCAGCGACGTGATCGCGACGCTGCGCGAGGACTTCGTGCAGACCGCGACGGTGCGCGGCCTGCCGCGCCGCTACGTCCTGCTGCGGCACGTCCTGCGGCCGTCGCTGTTCTCGCTGGTTACCGTGGCGGCGGTGGCGTTCGGCCGCCTGCTGGCGGGATCGGTCGTCGTCGAGAGCCTGTTCGCGCTGCCCGGCATCGGCAACCTGATGCTGCAGTCGATCCCGGCCAAGGACCTGCCGGTGATCCAGGGCGTGGTGGTGCTCGTCGCGGCGACCTACGTGCTGATCAACGCACTGGTCGACGCCGGCTACGGGCTGATCGACCCGCGGGTGCGCGCCGGATGAGCGGCACGGTGCAACGACCGCCGGGCCGACCCGCCGGTGCCTTGCGCAGCCGGCGGATCGCGCTCGCGCTGGCGCTCGGCTGGATCGGGCTGCTCGTCATCCTGGCGCTGTTCGCCGACGTGCTGCCGCTGCCCGGTCCCGAACGCCCGGTGGGCCGCGCGGGCACGCCGCCGTTCACCGCCGCTGGCCCGTGGCTCGGCACCGACGGCATCGGGCGCGACCTCGCGAGCCGGCTCGTGTACGGGGTGCGCATCTCGATGATGGTGAGCATCGGCGCCACCGCGATCGCGGTCGTGATCGGGGTCGTGATGGGGTTGCTGTCGGCCTACCTGAAGGGGCCGATCGAAGCCGCGATCAACATCCTGACCGACGTCGTGCTGTCGTTCCCGCCGCTGCTGCTGCTGCTCGCGTTGTCGACCGTGGTGCGGCCCGGCGTCAGCACGCTGGTGATCAGTCTCGGGCTGCTGTTCGTGCCGCCGTTCGCGCGGCTCGCGCGCGCCACCGCGATGGCGCAGCTCAACCGCGACTACATCACCGCAGCGCGCGCGCTGGGAGCGAGCCACGCGCGCATCCTGTTCCGCGAGTTGCTGCCCAACTGCATCCAGCCGGTGATCTCGTACTCGGTGGTCGTGATCGCGCTGATCGTCGTCATCGAGGGGTCGCTGAGCTTCCTCGGCGTCGGGGTGCCGCCGCCGGCGCCGAGCTGGGGCGGCATGATCGCCGACGGCAAGGAGCGGCTCGACACCGCAGCCTACATGGTGATCGTGCCTTCGATCATGATCTTCCTGACCGTGTTCGCGTTCAACACCGTCGGCGACATGCTGCGCCGGCGCGCTTCGCAGGGTGGGGGCGAGGCATGAGGGGCGACGCATGAGCGGCGGCGCGGCGCGGCCGCTGCTGGTGGTCGAGGACGCCTGGTGCCGCATTCCGACGGCGCGCGGCGTCGTCGAGGCGCTCGGCGGGGTCGATCTCGAACTGGCGCCGGGCGAGATCCTCGGCCTCGTCGGCGAGTCGGGCTCGGGCAAGTCGACGCTCGCGAAGCTGCTGATGGGCGTGGTGGCCCCGGGCGCGTCGAAGGCGGGGCGCGTCGTGCTCGACGGCGTGGATCTCGAGAGCCTGCCGCCCGAGCAGGCGCGGCGCATTCGCGGCAAGCGGATGGGCATGGTGTTCCAGGACCCGATGATGGCGCTCAATCCGGTCGTGCCGGTCGGCCGCCAGATCACCGAGGGCCCGCGCTTCAATTGCGGGGCCACGCGCGAGCAGGCACGCGCCGAAGCGGTCGAGCTGCTCGGCCAGGTCGGGATTCCCGAACCGGCGCGCCGGCTCTCGCACTATCCGCACCAGTTCTCGGGCGGGCTGCGCCAGCGCATCACGATCGCGATGGCGCTCGCGTGCCGGCCCGACATCCTGATCGCGGACGAGGCGACGACGGCCCTCGACGTGACCGTGCAGCGCCAGATCCTCGACCTGCTCGCGCGCCTCGCGGCGCAGCGTTCGCTCGCGATGATCATGGTGAGCCACGACCTGTCGGTGGTGGCGGGGCGCACGCACCGCACCGCCGTGATGTACGCCGGCCGCATCGTCGAGTGCGGCGCGACGGCGCGCGTGTTCGATGCGCCGCGCCATCCGTACACGCGCGCGCTGCTCGAAGCGATCCCGCGCATGGACCAGCCGCCGCACGCGCGGCTGGCGACGATTCCGGGCTCGACTCCCGACCTGGCGCGGCTCGGCGAGGCCTGCGCGTTCGCGCCGCGCTGTGCGCGCGCGACCGACTGCGCGACCCGCCCGGCGCCGCCGGTGGTGCGCGACGCGTCGGGCGGCGCGTTGCGCTGCCATTACCCGCTCGACGAGGCGCGCTGACGATGGCCCTGCTCGAGGTGACCGACCTGGTCAAGCGCTTCAAGGTCGCCGGCGGCGTCATCGAGGCCGTTTCGGGCGTGAGCTTCGCGCTCGAGCGCGGCGAGACGCTGGCGCTGGTCGGCGAGTCCGGTTGCGGCAAGTCGACCACCGGACGGGCGGTCCTGCAGATCCCCGGGCCCGACGCCGGATCGGTCAAGCTCGACGGCGTCGAACTCGTCGGCCGCTCGGCGGGCGGGATGGGCGCGGCGCGGCGCGCGATCCAGATGATCTTCCAGGACGCGCGCTCGGCGCTCAACCCGCGCCGGCGCGTGCGCGAGCTCGTGGCCGAGGGCCTCGTGATCGCCGGCGTGCCGCGCGCCGAAATCGCCGCGCGCGTCGAGCGTACGCTGCACGGCGTGGGGATGGACCCCGAGCGCGTCGGCGACCGGCGCGCAGCCGAGCTGTCCGGAGGGCAGTGCCAGCGCGTCGCGATCGCGCGCGCGATGGTGGTGCAGCCGCAGATCCTGGTCTGCGACGAGCCGGTCGCCTCGCTCGACGTGTCGGTGCAGGCGCAGGTGGTCAACCTGCTCGAGGACATGAAGGCCGCGCACGGGCTGTCGATGCTGTTCATCTCGCACGACCTGTCGGTGGTGCATGCGGTGAGCGACCGCGTCGCGGTGATGTACCTCGGACGCATGGTCGAGATCGGCAGCGTCGAGCGCATCTACGGCCGCCCCTGCCATCCGTACACGCGCGCGCTGCTCGACTCGGTGCCGGTGGCCGATCCGCACCGCCCGTCGCGCGGGCGGGCGCTCGAGGGCGACCTGCCGTCGCCGATGAACCCGCCGTCGGGCTGCCGGTTCCGTACGCGCTGCCCGCTCGCGCAGCCGAAGTGCGCCGCCGAGGCGCCGTTGCTGCGCGAAATCGCCGCCGGCCACCGCGTCGCGTGCCACTTCGCCGACGAGGCGGGCGAGCTGCAATGAACCGGCCGGCCGGTCCGACCGCCGCGGGGGGCGTCGAATGATCGGAGCCACCGCCGCGCTCGCGCACTGGGCGCGCGCGGTCGAATTCGGACGCCTGCCGGACGACGTTGTCGAGCGGGTGCTCGCGCATGCGCTCGACGCGCTCGGCGCGCTCGCGGTCGGCGCCTCGATGCCGTGGAGCGCGCGCGTGCGCGACTACGTCGCGCAGGAGTCGCCCGCCGGGCGCTGCACCGTGCCCGGACTCGACGCGCCGGTGCGCCCGGAGTGGGCGGCGCTCGCCAACGGCACTGCGGCGCATGGCTTCGAGATCGACGACTACGCGCTGCCCGGCCTGTCGCACCCGGGCTGCGTGGTGGTGCCGACCGCGTTCGCGCTCGCCGAGCACGAGGGCTGCGACGGCCGCGAGACGATCGCGGCGCTCGCCGCCGGCTTCGAGACGGTCGTGCGCTTCGGGCTCGCGTGCACGCCGTCGCTGACCTCCGACCGCGGCTTCCACGTCACGAGCGCGCTCGGCGTGTTCGGCGCGGCTGCGGTCGCGGCGCGGCTGATGCGACTCGATCCCGGACAGTCGCTGGCGGCGTTCGGGCTCGCGGCGGCGCACGCCAGCGGCACCACCGAGTTCACGCGCACCGGCGGCGACGTCAAGCGGCTGCACGCGGGGATGGCCGCCGCGGCCGGCATTCGCGCGGCGGCGCTCGCGCGCCGCGGCTTCACCGCGCCGCTGGCAGCGATCGAGGGCGAGCGCGGCTTCCTGCGCGCGTTCGTCGAGCGCGCGCGCCCCGATGCGCTCGTCGCCGGCCTCGGCGCCGAGTGGAGCCTGCGCGGACTCGCGATCAAGCGCTGGTGCGTGTGCGCCGGGCTGCAGGCCCCGCTCGCGGCCGTCGCCGAGCTGAAGGCGCGCGGCGTGCCGCTCGCCGACGCGGCGCGGATCGCGGTCGCGATCGATTCGGCGACGCTCGCGCACACCGGCGCGATCGGCGCGCGTCCGCGCGACATGACCGAGTCGCAGATGAGCGTGCACCACGCGATCGCGACCAGCATCGTCGCCGGCGGCAACGATCCGGCGCACTACGCGGCCCTGGCTGCGGACGGCGCGCGGCGCGAGGCCGCGAGCGCCGTCGGCGAGCGCGTCGTGCTGCGCGTCGACGCACAGGCCGAGACGCTCTTTCCGGCGCGGCTGGTGGCCGAAGTCGAAGCCGCGTTCGCCGACGGGCGCATCGAGCGCGCGCGCGCCGAAGCGCCCGGCACGCCCGCATCGCCGATGAGCGCGGCCGACGTGGCCGCGAAGTTTCGCGCGCTGTGCGAACCGCGGGTCGGCGCGCCGGCC
>JANJTK010000001.1 GCA_024711155.1 Burkholderiaceae bacterium | reverse complement strand
CCGCAGCAGGACTACGAGTTCCTGTACGCGGCCGGCGTCAAGGGCATCTACGGCCCCGGCACGCCGGTGCCGGCGAGCGCCCGCGACGTGCTGCAGAAGATCCGCGCAGCGCTCGGCTGAGCGCGAGCTGGCCCGATGACCGCGACCGCGCACGCCCGCAAGGACCCGCTGCCCGCGAACGCCGCGCTGGTCGCGGCGCTCGCAGGCCCGGCCGGCGCGGCGCAGCGCCGCGCGCTGGCCAAGGCGATCACGCTGATCGAGTCGACGCGCGCCGACCACCGCGCGCGCGCCGACGAACTGCTCGACGCGCTGCTGCCGCGTACCGGACGCTCGCTGCGGATCGGCATCTCGGGCGTTCCCGGCGTCGGCAAGAGCACCCTGATCGAGACGCTCGGGAGGTTCCTGATCGACCGTGGACACCGCGTCGCCGTGCTCGCGGTCGACCCGTCGTCGCGCGTGTCGGGCGGCTCGATCCTCGGCGACAAGACCCGCATGGAGCGGCTCGCGACGCACGCGCAGGCGTTCGTGCGCCCGAGCCCGTCGGGCGGCACGCTCGGCGGCGTGGCCGAGAAGACGCGCGAGGCGATGCTGGTGTGCGAGGCCGCCGGGCACGACGTCGTGATCGTCGAGACCGTCGGCGTCGGCCAGAGCGAGGCCGCAGTGGCCGGCATGACCGACCTGTTCGTGCTGCTGCAACTGCCCAACGCCGGCGACGAATTGCAGGCGATCAAGAAGGGCGTGATGGAGCTGGCCGACCTGGTGGTCGTCAACAAAACCGACCTCGACGACACGGCCGCGGGGCTCGCCGCGACGCAGATCGCCGCCGCGCTGCGGATGCACGGTGTGCACGCCACGCGGCGCGAGGGCGACAGCGAGGGCGACAGCGAGGGCCGCAGCGGCGACGCCGGACCCGGCTGGCAGCCGCGAGTGCTGCGGATGAGCGCGCTCGAGGGAACCGGCCTCGACGAGTTCTGGCAGGCCGCGTGCGAATTCCGCGACCTGCGCGGCGCCAGCGGAGCGCTGGCCGCACGCCGCCGCGCGCAGGACGAAGCCTGGATGTGGGAGCGCATCGAGACCGGCCTGAAGGAACGCTTCCGAACGCAGCCCGAGGTCGCGGCGCTGCTGCCCGTCATCGCCGACGACGTGCGCCACGGCCGCGTCGCGGCGTCGGTGGCCGCGCGGCGGCTGCTCGCACTGTTTCACTGAAGGAGAGACCGACCATGCACGACATCCGGCAACTGCTCGAGGACCAGCGCGCCCGGGCACGCCTCGGAGGCGGGCAGGCCCGCATCGACGCCCAGCACCGCAAGGGCAAGCTGACCGCGCGCGAGCGCATCGAGCTGCTGCTCGACGAAGGCACGTTCGAGGAATGGGACATGTTCGTCGAGCACCGCTGCACCGACTTCGGCATGGCCGAGAACAAGGTGCCCGGCGACGGCGTCGTCACCGGCTACGGGATGATCAACGGCCGGCTCGCGTTCGTCTTCAGCCAGGACTTCACGGTGTTCGGCGGCGCGCTGAGCGAGGCGCACGCCGAGAAGATCTGCAAGATCATGGACCAGGCGATGAAGGTCGGCGCGCCGGTGATCGGCCTGAACGACTCGGGCGGCGCGCGCATCCAGGAGGGCGTCGCGTCGCTCGGCGGCTACGCCGACGTGTTCCAGCGCAACGTGCTGGCCTCGGGCGTGATCCCGCAGATCAGCCTGATCATGGGGCCGTGCGCGGGAGGCGCCGTCTACTCGCCCGCGATGACCGACTTCATCTTCATGGTGCGCGACAGCTCGTACATGTTCGTCACCGGCCCCGAGGTCTTGAAGACGGTGACGCACGAGGAGGTGACGGCCGAGGAACTCGGTGGCGCGACTACGCACACCGCGCGAAGCGGGGTGGCCGACCTGTCGTTCGAGAACGACCTCGAGGCGATCGCGATGCTGCGGCGCTTCTTCAACTTCCTGCCGCTGAACAACAAGGACAAGCCCCCGGTGCGCCACGCCGGCGACCGCGCCGACCGGCTCGACCCGTCGCTCGACACGCTGGTGCCCGACAACCCGAACAAGCCCTACGACATCAAGGAGCTGATCCTGAAGGTGGTCGACGACGGCGACTTCTTCGAGGTGCAGCCCGACTATGCGAAGAACATCGTGATCGGCTTCGGTCGCATGGAGGGACAGACCGTCGGGATCGTCGCCAACAACCCGATGGTGCTGGCCGGCTGCCTCGACATCAAGAGCAGCATCAAGGGGGCACGCTTCGTGCGCTTCTGCGACGCGTTCAACATTCCGGTCGTCACTTTCGTCGACGTGCCCGGCTTCCTGCCCGGCACCAGCCAGGAGTACGGCGGCATCATCAAGCACGGCGCGAAGCTGCTCTACGCGTACGCCGAGTGCACCGTGCCGAAGGTCACCGTCATCACGCGCAAGGCCTACGGGGGTGCCTACGACGTCATGGCGTCCAAGCACCTGAGGGGCGACGTGAACTTCGCGTGGCCGAACGCCGAGATCGCGGTCATGGGCGCGAAGGGGGCGGTCGAGATCATCTTCCGCGAGGACAAGAGCGACCCCGAAAAGCTCGGCAAGCGCGAGGCCGAGTACAAGGCGCGCTTCGCCAATCCCTTCGTCGCCGGCGCGCGCGGCTTCATCGACGACGTGATCCAGCCGCACGAGACGCGCAAGCGCATCTGCCGCTCGCTGGTGATGCTGCGCGACAAGAAGGTCGAGAACCCGTGGCGCAAGCACGGCAACATTCCCCTGTGACCGGCACCCGGGAGCACTGACCATGTTCGAGAAGATCCTCATTGCGAACCGGGGCGAGATCGCCTGCCGCGTCATCAGGACGGCGCGCCGGATGGGCATCCGCACCGTCGCCGTCTACTCCGAGGCGGACCGCGAGGCACGCCACGTCGAGCTGGCCGACGAGGCCGTGTGCATCGGCACCGCACCCAGCCGCGACAGCTACCTGGTCGCCGACCGCATCATCGCGGCCTGCAAGTCCACCGGCGCGCAGGCGCTGCACCCGGGCTACGGCTTCCTGAGCGAGAACGAGGCGTTCGCGCGGCGCGTGGAAGAGGAAGGCATCGTCTTCATCGGGCCGAAGCACGCCTCGATTGCGGCGATGGGCGACAAGATCGCCTCCAAGAAGCTGGCCGCCGAGGCGGGCGTCAGCACGATCCCGGGCTACAACGAGGCCATCGAGTCGGCCGAGCGCGCGGTCGAGATCGCGCGCTCGGTCGGCTACCCGGTGATGATCAAGGCGAGCGCGGGCGGCGGCGGCAAGGGCCTGCGCGTGGCGTTCTCCGACAAGGAGGCCTTCGACGGCTTCACGTCGTGCCGAAACGAGGCGCGCGCGAGCTTCGGCGACGATCGCGTGTTCATCGAGAAGTACGTCGAGGAGCCGCGCCACATCGAGATCCAGGTGCTCGGCGACGCGCACGGCAACGTCGTCTACCTTTGGGAGCGTGAGTGCTCGATCCAGCGCCGGCACCAGAAGGTGATCGAAGAGGCCCCGAGCCCGTTCATCAGCGACGCGACGCGGCGCGCGATGGGCGAGCAGGCGGTCTCGCTGGCGAAGGCCGTCGCGTACCAGAGCGCCGGCACGGTCGAGTTCGTGGTCGGGAAGGACCAGGGCTTCTACTTCCTCGAAATGAACACGCGGCTGCAGGTCGAACACCCGGTCACCGAGTGCATCACCGGGCTGGACCTGGTCGAGCAGATGATCCGCGTCGCCGCCGGCGAGCGCCTGTCGTTTCGTCAGCAGGACCTGCGGCGCAACGGCTGGGCGATCGAGTGCCGCATCAACGCCGAGGACCCGTTCCGCGGCTTCCTGCCGTCGACCGGCCGGCTGGTGCGCTTCGCGCCGCCGCCGGCCACCCTCGAGGCGGCGCTGCCGGTGCCCGAAGGCGGCGGCGTGCGGGTCGACACCGGTGTCGCCGAGGGCGGCGAGATCCCGGTGCACTACGACTCGATGATCGCCAAGCTGATCGTGCACGGACTCGATCGCGACGACGCGATCCGCCTCATGCGCGCGGCGCTCGACGGCTTCGTGATCCGCGGCGTCTCAAGCA
>JANJTK010000224.1 GCA_024711155.1 Burkholderiaceae bacterium | reverse complement strand
GCTCGCGTGGTGCCCGAACCGCGCGCGCCGGCTCGCCGCGTGGATCGCCGGCGCCGCCGCGCTCGGCGGCTGCGCGCTGCTGGCCGCGCTCGCCGGCCCGGTCTTCGCCGGCGCGGTGCCGCACTGGTCGGCGGAGTGGCTGCCGTCGCTCGGGCTCGCGTTCGGGCTGCGGATGGACGGGCTGGCGTGGCTCTTCGCGCTCCTGATCCTCGGCATCGGCGCGCTGGTCGTGCTCTACGCGGCCTGGTATCTCGACCCGCGCGACCCGGCGGCGCGCTTCTTCGCGTTCCTGATGCTGTTCATGGGCGCGATGCTCGGGGTCGTGCTCGCCGACAACCTGCTGCTGCTGGTCGTGTTCTGGGAGTCGACCAGCCTCGCGTCGTTCCTGCTGATCGGCTACTGGCACCACCGCAGCGACGCGCGCGAGGGCGCGCGGATGGCGCTGACGATCACCGGCGCGGGCGGCCTGTGCCTGCTCGCCGGCGTCCTGCTGATCGGTTACGCGGTCGGCAGCTACCGGCTCGACGACGTGCTCGCGGCGGGTCCCGCGCTGCGCGCGCACCCGCTGTACGTGCCGGCGCTGGTGCTGGTGCTTCTGGGCGCGTTCACCAAGTCGGCCCAGTTCCCGTTCCACTTCTGGCTGCCGCACGCGATGGCCGCCCCGACCCCGGTGTCGGCCTACCTGCACTCGGCGACGATGGTCAAGGCGGGCGTGTTCCTGCTCGCGCGCCTGTATCCGGCGCTCGGCGGCACGCCCGAGTGGTTCTGGATCGTGACGCTGACCGGGCTCGCGACGCTGCTCGCCGGCGCCTACCTGGCGATCTTCGAGCACGACCTCAAGGGCCTGCTCGCGTATTCGACGATCAGCCACCTGGGGCTGATCACGATGCTGTTCGGACTCGACACGCGGCTCGCGGTCGTCGCGGGCGTGTTCCACATCCTGAACCACGCCACCTTCAAGGCCTCGCTGTTCATGTCGGCCGGGATCATCGACCACGAGACCGGCACGCGCGACATGCGGCGCATCAACGGCCTGTGGAAGGCGATGCCGGTGACGGGGGCGCTCGGAATGGTCGCGGCCGCCGCGATGGCCGGCGTACCGCTGCTCAACGGCTTCCTGTCGAAGGAGATGTTCTTCGCCGAAACGACTGCGCTCGGCGATGGCCTGTCCGGCTTCGCGCTGCCGCTCGCGGCGACGATCGCCGCGGTGTTCAGCGTCGCCTACAGCGCCCGCTTCGTGCACGACACCTTCTTCAACGGCGAGCCGGTCGACCTGCCGAAGACGCCGCACGAGCCGCCGCGCTTCATGCGCGTGCCGGTCGAACTGCTGGTCCTGCTGTGCCTGGCGGTGGGCGTCGCGCCGGCGCTCACGGTCGGCCCGCTGCTCGCGGTCGGCGCGCAAGCCGCGCTCGGCACCGAACTTCCGGAATACAGCCTCGCGCTGTGGCACGGATTCAACCTGCCGCTCGCGATGAGCGCGGCCGCGCTGGCCGGCGGCCTGGCGTTGTACTTCGGGCTGCAGCGGCGCGTCGACCTGCACCAGGTGATCCACCTCCCGCGCGGCGGGCGCGAGTTGTTCGCGGCCACGCTCACGACGGTCGTCGACGCCGCGCGCGGGTTGACGCGGTCGATGCAGAACGGCAGCCTGCAGCGCTACCTGTTGCTGCTGGTCGCCTTCGCGCTGATCGCCGGCGCGCTGCCCTTCTTCGAGGCGGGCTGGCCCGCGCGAGCGGCCGGCGTCGGCGCCGCCGTCCCGCCCGCTGGCGCTGCCCCAGGCCCTTCCGCCGGCCCTCCCGTCGATGCAGCCACGGCGGCCGTCTGGCTGATCGGCGTCGCCTGCGCACTCGCCACCGTGGCCGTGCATCGCCGCCGCCTGCTCGCGCTGGTGCCGCTCGGCGCGGTCGGCCTGATGGTCAGCCTCGCGTTCGTCCACTTCTCGGCACCCGACCTCGCGCTGACGCAGTTGCTGGTCGAGATGGCGACGATCGTGCTGATGATGCTCGCGCTGAAGTGGCTGCCGCAGGAAGGCGCGCCGGAAGCCGGTCGCGCGCGGCGCTGGCGCGACGCCGCGATCGCTGTCGCCGCCGGGTCCGGCGTCGCGGCCATCGTCTACGCCGTGCTCGGCCTGCCGTCGCGCTCGATCGCCCCGTACTTCCTCGAGACTTCGGTCCCGCAAGGCGGCGGCTCGAACGTGGTCAACGTGATCCTGGTCGACTACCGCGGCTTCGACACGCTGGGCGAGATCACCGTGCTCGGCATCGCCGGCATCGCGATCCACGCGCTGCTCGCCGGCTTCATGCCTGCGCCGCGCAGCCGCGGCCAGGCGCCGGCAGCAAGCGGCAAGGCTCCCGTCGCAAGCGGCGAGGCGCCCGCGGCGAACGGCGAAGCGCATCCGCTGATGCTGGCGATCTCGGCGCGGCTGCTGCTGCCGCTCGCCGCGCTGGTGTCGGCGTACCTCTTCCTGCGCGGCCACAACCTGCCGGGCGGCGGCTTCATCGCCGGCCTGGTGCTCGCGATCGCGCTGCTGCTGCAGTTCGTCGCCAACGGCCAGCGCTTCGTCGGCGAGCGCATCGGCACCGACTTCCGTCAGTGGATCGGATGGGGCCTGCTGATCGCGGGCGGCACCGGCGTCGCCAGCTGGTTCTTCGGCGCGCCGTTCCTGACCAGCACCTACGATTACCCGCTGTGGCCCTGGATCGGCGCCGTGCCGCTGGCGAGCGCGGCCTTGTTCGACCTCGGCGTGTTCCTGACCGTGGTCGGCGCGACGATGGTGGCGCTGGTGTCGATCGTGCGGCTCGGCAACGCCGCGAAGGCGACGCGATGAGCCTGCTGGTGGCGTCCGCGCTCGGAATCCTCGCCGGCTGCGGCGTCTGGCTGCTGCTGCGCGCGCGTACCTTCGACCTGATCCTCGGCCTGACGCTGCTCTCCTACGCCGTCAACCTGTTCATCTTCTCGATGGGACGGTTGAGGGTCGGCGCGCCGCCGATCGTCGATCCGGCGCTGCCGCCGACGCTGCAGCACTACGCGGACCCGCTGCCGCAGGCGCTGGTGCTCACCGCGATCGTGATCGGGTTCGCGATGACCGCGCTGCTGCTGGTGATCGCGCTGCGCGCATCGCTGCAGGCCGGCTCCGACCACGTCGACGGCGACGACGGGGAGGCCGCGGGCGAGCGATGAACTGGCCGCACCTGATCATCCTGCCGGTAGTGCTCCCGCTCGCAAGCGGCGCGCTCCTGCTGCTCGCCGAGCGGCGCGGCTCGCGCCGGGCGCCGGATCTCGCACTCGCCGCCGTCCTCGCGCAGCTCGCGGTGGCGGTCGCGCTCGCGCTCCAGGCGGCGCAAGGCCCGGTGCAGGCCTACCTGGTCGGCAACTGGCAGGCGCCGTTCGGGATCGCGCTGGCACTGGACCGGCTGGCCGCGCTGATGCTGGTGCTGGCAGCGATCGTCGCGCTCGCCAGCCTGCTCCATGCCCGCCGGCGCGACGCCGAGCGCGGCGCGCACTTCCACGCGCTGCTGCAGTTCCAGCTGATGGGCCTGAACGGCGCGTTCCTGACCGCCGACCTGTTCAACCTGTTCGTCTTCTTCGAAGTGCTGCTGATCGCCTCCTACGCGCTGCTGCTGCACGGCGCGGGCAGGGCGCGCCTGCGCGCGGCGGTCCATTACGTGGCCTTCAACCTCACCGGTTCCGCGCTGTTCCTGCTCGCGGTGTCGCTCCTGTACGCGCTCACCGGCACGCTGAACCTGGCCGACCTCGCGCTGCGCGTGCCGCAGGTCGCAGGCGACGACGCGGTGCTGCTGCGCAGCGCCGCGCTGCTGTTGCTGGTCGTGTTCTGCGTGAAGGCGGCGCTGCTGCCGCTCTACTTCTGGCTGCCGGAAACCTACGGCGCCGCGACCGCGCCGGTGGCGGCGCTGTTCGCGATCATGACCAAGGTCGGCGTCTACGCGATCGCGCGGGTCTACACGCTGGTGTTCGGCGAGGCCGCGGGCGCCGCAGCGCA
>JANJTK010000219.1 GCA_024711155.1 Burkholderiaceae bacterium | reverse complement strand
GCCGCGCGGCGTTCAGAAGTGGATCCCGCGCATCAGCTGCTGGAACGCGATCTGGTCGGCGGTGAGCGGCTTCGGCTTGCCGCCGGCGTCGGGCGCGCCGCGCGCCGCGTCCGAATCGGGAAACATCCGGAACGAGGTGTTCATGACGATCTGCGCCACCTTCGGCAGCAGCGCGTGCAGGACCTGCCCCGCGATGCCGAGGCGGGTCGCGATCCGTTCCGGCTTGAAGACGATCGCCTGGACGACGAGATCGGCCGCCTCCTCCGGCGACAGCGTCGGCACGCTCTGGTAGAGCCGGGTCGGCGCGATCATCGGCGTGCGCACCAGCGGCATGTTGATGGTCGTGAAGGTGACGCCGACGTCGGCGAACTCACTCTCGGCGCAGCGCGTCCACGCGTCGAGCGCGGCCTTCGACGCGACGTAGGCCGAGAAGCGCGGCGCGTTCGTCAGCACGCCGATCGAGCTGATGTTGACGACGTGCCCGCGGCGGCGCTCGATCATCTTCGGCAGCAGCCCCATCGTGACGCGCACGGCGCCGAAGTAGTTGAGCTGCATCGTGCGCTCGACGTCGTGGAAACGCTCGAAGCTGGACTCGATGCCGCGCCGGATCGAGCGGCCCGCGTTGTTGACGAGCACGTCGACGCCGCCGTACTGCTCGACGATCCAGCGCGTCATGCGGTCGCAGTCCTCCAGGTTCGCAAGGTCGACCTGGAAGGTCACGAGTTCGTGGCCGTCGGCCTCGACCAGCCGGCGCGCCTCGTCGAGCTTGTCCTGGTCGCGCCCGCAGACGACCGTGATCGCGCCGGCGGCGACGATCTTGCGGGCGGCCGCGAGCCCGATGCCGGACGATCCCCCGGTCACGAGCACGACCTTGCCCGCGACCTGGCCCGCCAGCGTGCGGTCGATCGACAGGTCCGGGTCGAGGTGCCGCTCCCAGTAGTCCCACAGTACCCACGCGTAGTCGCCCAGCCGCGGACAGGCGATGCCGCTGCCTTCGAGCGCCGCGAGCGCCTCGCGGCAATCGAAACGCGTCGGATAGTTGACGAACTGCAGGATGTCGTCGGGCAGCCCGAGATCCTTCATCACCGCGTTGCGGATGCGGCGCACCGGCGTGAGCGCCATCAGTCCCTTGCGCACGCCCGGCGGCACGAACCCGATCAGCGCGGCGTTGACCCGCATCGACATCTGCGGCGCGTGGGCCGCCTTCGCGATCGCGTTGAGCACGTCGCCGACGCGCATCGGCTGCGGGTCGACCAGGTGGAAGCAGCGCCCGTCCAGGCCGCGCGCGTGCGCGATGTGGTCCATCGCGGCGACGACGTAGTCGACCGGCACGATGTTGATGCGCCCGCCTTCGATCCCGACCATCGGCATCCACGACGGCATCATCTGCCGCAGGCGCTGGACGACCTTGAAGAAGTAGTACGGCCCGTCGACCTTGTCCATCTCGCCGGTGCGCGAGTCGCCGACGACGAGCCCCGGCCGGTAGATGCGGAACGGCACGCTCGCCTCGCGCCGCACGATCCCCTCGGACTCGTGCTTGGTCGCGAAGTACGGATGGTCGAGGTTCTCGGCCTCCTCGAACATGTCCTCGCGGAACACGCCCTCGTAGAGCCCCGCGGCGGCGATCGACGACACGTGGTGCAGGCAGCCGGCGCGGATCGCGTTGGCGAACTCGACCACGTTGCGCGTGCCCTGCACGTTGACGAGCAGTTGCTCCTCGGCGCCGGCATCGAGGTCGTAGATCGCGGCCAGGTGGAAAAAGTGGCGGATCTTGCCGGCCAGCCGCGCGCGTTCGGCGGGCGCGATCCCGAGATCTGCCTTCGTGATGTCGCCGACGACCGGAATCGCACGCCGCGGCCCGACGCCCCAGGCCGCGCGCAGCGCGTCGATCCGCTCCGGCGTCGCGCGGTGCACGAGGAAGTAGACGACCGACCCGCGCCGCTCGAGCAGCCGGGCGACCAGGCGGCGGCCGATGAAACCGGTCGCCCCCGTGATGAAGTAGTTCATGCGCTCCTCCTCCGATGCGTTCCGGCTGGCCGCGCGGCCTGGCCCATTGTATGGCCGCGTGCGCTTTAGTATGCCGACTCTAGCCGCCCTGCCTAGACTTGTCCTTGCATCGTCGAGCATGCGCAACCCGGGCGGCCGCCAGGCGGCCCCGCTGAACAGGAGAACCGTGATGGTGAAGAAGCTCAAGGCCATGGCCGAGAACCGCTCCGAGGGCAAGCAATTGGCTGCGGCGGTCCGCGAATCCGCGCAGCAGATCTGGCTGGCCGGACTGGGGGCCTTCGCAAAGGCGCAGGAGGAAGGCGGCAAGGTGTTCGAGGCCCTGGTCAAGGAAGGCACCGGGATCCAGCGCCGCACGCGCGCAGTGACCGAGGAGAAGATCGGCGAGGTCACCGGCAAGGTCAGCAAGGCGGCCGGCGACATCACGCGTCAGGCGACCCACTCGTGGGACAAGCTCGAGCAGGTCTTCGAGGGCCGCGTCTCGCGCGCCCTCACCCGCCTCGGCGTTCCCACCAGCAAGGAGATCAAGGCGCTGACGGCGCGGGTCGACGCGCTCAACGAGAGCGTGCAACTGCTCAGTGGCACGCCGCCGGCAGGCAAGGCGACGAAGCCGCGGGCGGCGCGCAAGCCAGCCGCCGCCGCGGCGAAGAAGCCCGCGCGCCGCGCGCCCAAGGCCTGACCCTGAGCGAGACCGCACGGAGCGTGGGCGTGGCGGATGCGAGTGCGCGGGGCCCGGCCCCGCGCAGCCGGCGCGGCAGCGTCGGCCTGGCGCTGGCAGGCGGCGGCTTCATGGGGGCCGCCTACGAACTGGGCGCGTTGTGCGCGCTGGCCGAGTCGATCGACGGGCTCGACCTGACCCGGCTCGACGCCTATGTCGGCGTGAGCGCCGGCGCCTTCATCGCCGCCGGCCTGGTCAACGGCGTCCCGCCGCACCGGATGGTGCGGATGTTCGTCGAGGACGACGATCCGGGGACCGACTTCGATCCCGCACTGCTGCTGCGACCCGCGTTCCGCGAATGGCGGCGAGCGGCACGGGCCGCGCCGTCCGGGCTCGGCGCTACCGTCGGCGCCGGTATCGACGAGGTGGCCGTCGGCCCGCAGGCGGCGTTGTGGGGCGCGATCGAGCGCGGCCTGCGGCTGCTGCCGAACGGGGTGATCGACGGCAGCCCGGCCGAGCGCAAGCTGGCGCGCCTGCTGTCGCAGCACGGGCGCACCAACGACTTCCGCCGCACCCGGGCGCCGCTGCGGATCGTCGCCACCGACATCGACTCGGGCGACCCGGTCGAGTTCGGCTCGCCGGGGCACGATCGCGTGCCGATTTCGCGTGCGGCGCTCGCCTCGAGCGCGGTGCCGGGACTGTTTGCGCCGGTGGCGATCGGCGGGCGCCACTTTCTCGACGGCGCGCTGAACAAGACCGTGCACGCGTCGGTGGCGCTGGACCACGGCGTCGGCCTCGTGCTGGCGCTCAATCCGCTGGTCCCGTTCGACGGCCACCGCGCGGGTGCCCGGCAGGTCTCGCGCTCGGGCATCACGACGGTGATGGCGCAGACGATCCGCACCGCGATCCGTTCGCGGATGAGCGTCGGGCTGGCCAAGTACCGCGTCACGCACCCGGACGCCGACGTCGTCGTCTTCGAACCGCAGCGTGACGACGCCGACACCTTCTTCACGAACATCTTCAGCCTGTCGAGCCGGCGCCGCCTGTGCGAACACGCCTACGTGTCGACGCGCGCCGACCTGCTCGCACGCCACGCCGAACTCGACGCAATGCTGCGACCGCACGGGCTGTCGGTCAACGTCGACGTGCTGCGCATGCCGGCGCGCCGGCTGGTCCGTGCGGTGCGCGCGGACTCGCCACTGCGGCTGGTGCGCGCGGGCGCCACGCTCGGGCGGCTGGGCCGCGTGCTCGACGACCTGGAGCGGGCGCTCGAGCTGGCGGGCGCGCGGCGCGCCGACGCGCGCGCCTGAGCTCGGCACCTGAGTTCGGCACCTGAGCAGCGGCGGCCGGCAGCGGAACGCCGCTGCCGGGGGCGCGGCAGCGCCGCGCGTCAGTCACGGTAAGATCGCTACGAGCCGGACATTCGTCCCCCGGAGGAACTGCATGCAGCGCAAGCCGCCGCGCCGCACCCGCGAGCGCATCCTCGAGCTGTCGCTGCGCCTGTTCAACGAACTCGGCGAGCCGAACGTGACCACCAGCGCGATCGCGGTCGAGCTCAACATCAGCCCCGGCAACCTGTACTACCACTTCCGCAACAAGGACGACATCGTCAACGCGCTGTTCGAGCAGTACGAGCGCGAGATCGATCCTCTGCTCGACGGCCAGGTCGGGCGCGAGGTCCACTTCGAGGACGCGTGGCTGTTCCTGCACCTGCTGTTCGAGGCGATCTGGCGCTACCGCTTCGTCTACCGCGACCTCAACGACCTGCTCTCGCGCAACCGCCGGCTGGAGACGCGCTTCCGCTCGATCGCCGACCGCAAGACCGCGGCGGCGCGCGCGCTGTGCCGCTCGCTCGCCGCCGCGGGAGCGCTGGACGGCGCGCAGCGCGAGGTCGAGGCGCTGGCGACCAACATGGTGGTCGTCGCGACCTACTGGCTGCCGTTCGAATACATCCGCAACGCGCGCCGCTTCAGCGAGCCCGGCTTCCAGGCCGCCGCCGTGGCGCGCGGCGCCTTCCAGGTGCTGTCGATGCTCGCACCGTGGCTCGCCGAGGACGGCCGCGCGCTGTTCGGGCGGCTGGCGCAGGAATACATCGCCGCGTAGCACCCGTCGCCCATTCGATTCCAGCCTCCAGGACAAGGAGCCCGTCATGGCCAAGTGGACCGCCTTCCCGCACGCCGACAAGCAGTACGAGTACACCCCCGCGACGCTGAAGAAGCACTGGGCGCGGTTGCACCGCGGCGATTGCGAGCCGTTCCCGAAGGACGACGCAGCCGTCGCCGCCTGGATCGACTATCACGCCGGTCGCTTCCAGCAGGCCGCCGAGACCGGCCTGAAGGCCGGCGCCGCAGGCCTGAACGTCGCCAACAAGGCGACCAACATCTACGCGAACTACGTCGAGAAAGCCGAGCGTCGCAAGCTCGACCTGTTCCAGGAGGTGGCCGCGCGCTGCGAGGCGCAGCAGTCGACCCACCCGAAGGACCCCAACGCGTTCTACCTGTACGCCTACGCGATCGGCCGCTACGGACAGGGCATCTCGGTGGCGAAGGCGCTCGCGCAGGGGCTCGGCGGCAAGGTGCGCGACGCACTGCAGCAGGCGATCGCGCTGGCGCCGAAGCACGCCGACGCGCACATCGCGCTCGGCGCCTTCCATGCCGAAGTCATCGACAAGGTCGGCGCGATGATCGGCGGCGTCACCTACGGTGCGAAGCGCGACGTCGGGCTGAAGATGTTCCGGCGCGCGCTCGAGCTCAACCCCGACTCGGCGATCGCCCGCATCGAGTACGCCAACGCGCTCGTGATGCTGGACGGCAAGAAGGCGCTTGCCGAAGCGGAGTCGCTCTACGGCGAGGCGGCGCAATGCACGCCGATGGACGCGATGGAGCGGCTCGACGTGGAATTGGCGCGCAGCGAACTCGACTGACGGCGGGGCGCGGAGGCGCCAAGGGTCAGCCGCGCGAGCCGGTGCCGGCGAGCCGCTGCGCGAGGCGAGCGCGGCGTTGCGTCGGTCGCCGCACCGCCTCGTCGAGCGCCGCCGGTTCAGCCCAGACGCCGAGCCGCCGACGCGCGCGGGTGATGCCGGTGTAGAGCAGTTCGCGCGTGTTCAGCGGATGCCCGGCCGGCGCCGGCACCAGCGCCACCGATTCGAATTCGGAGCCCTGCGCCTTGTGCACGGTGATCGCCCACGCATCCTCGCAGGCCGGCATCTGCAGCACCGGGAACAGGCGGATGCCCTCGGCTCCGGCGACGGCGACGACGAGGCCGGGCGCGTTCCCGCCGCCCTGCCCGTGCGGCAGGCACACGCCGACGTCGCCGTTGAACAGCCCGAGCGCGGGCACGTTCCTCGTGACCATCACGAGGCGCCCCGGATACCACTGGGCCGACGCAGACACGCCGGCGAGGCGGCGCGCGCGCTGCGCGAGCGCGCGATTGAGCGCGTCGACCCCGAGCGCACCGTCGCGCAGCGCCGCGAGCACCCGGTGCGCGTCGAAGGCCGCGAGGACTTGCCCGGCGTCGGCGCCGTCCGCCACCGCGGCGAACGCATCGCGCCACGCCGCCCAGGCCTGGTCGACGATGGCGAGAGGGTCGGGATCGGCGAGCGCCAGCGCCGGCGCGCGCGCGCCCGGATGCGCGTCGCGCACCCAGGCGGCCAGCGCCGCGATGTGCGCAGCGTCCTGCTGCCGGTAGTTGCGCTCGAGCACGACCACGCCGCCGAGCGGCGCGGCGCACAGATCGGCGAAGACCGCGCCCGCCTCGACCGAGGCCAGCTGGTCGCGGTCTCCCGCGAGCACGACGCGCGCGCGCGGGCCGACCGCTTCGCACAGGCGCGCGGCGAGTTCGAGGTCGAGCATCGACGCCTCGTCGACGATCACCAGGTCGAAGTCGAGCGCGCCCGGCTCGCTTGCGGCATCGCCGCCGCGCAGGCCGAGCAGCCGGTGCACGGTCTGCCCCGACGCGGGCAGGCGCGCGCGCAGCTCGTCGTGCGGATCGAGCCGCGCCAGCTGCGCGGCGAGCGACTGCGCGAGCCGCGCAGCCGCCTTGCCGGTGGGCGCCGCGTACGCGACGCGGCCCCGCGGGGCTAGCCGCGCGAACGCGACCAGCAGGCGCGCAAGCGTGGTCGTCTTGCCGGTGCCCGGACCGCCCGACAGCACGGTCAGGCGCCGCCCGAGCGCGCATTCGAGCGCGCGCCGCTGCTGGCCGTCGCAACCCCCGCACACGTCGTCGAGGGCGCGCGCGAGCGCGTCGGGTGCGGCGAGCGGCGCCGGCGCGTCGAGCGCGCTCACCGCGGCCGCGAGCTGCGTCTCCGCGCGCCACAGTCGGTGCAGGTACAGCGCATCGCCGTCGAGCACGAGCGGGAGCGGTCCCGACGCGGGGCCGACGACGGGGCTCGCGGCGAGCTGGCTCAGCAGTGCCGGTTCGTCGGGCTGCGCGCAGACATGGCCCGCGTCGGCTTCCTGCCACGCGCGCGCCGCCCAGCGCTCGACGACACCCGCGGCGGCCGGATCCCCGCCGAGCCGCTGGTGCATCGCGCGCAGCGTGCGCCCGAACGCGCGCGCGGCGCGCGTGGGCGGCTCGGCCCCGCGAAGCGCAGCTTCGACTTCGGAGGTCATCGCGTCCGCGACGCCGCAGCCGGCGCGAAGAGGCGATCGAGCCGCTCGACCAGCGCGCGGCTCGGCCGGCTGGCGTGCACACCCGGTGCGCCCGGCGCGTCCGGTACGCCCGGCGCGTCCGGCGCGTCCGGTGCGCCCGATGTGCGCGCGCCGGCATCGCCGACGGCATCCGCCGCCAGTCCGGCCCCGCGCAGGAACACGTAGAACACGCCGCCGAAGTCGCGCTCGTAGTCGTAGCCGGGCAGCGTGCGGCGCAACCAGCGATGCAGCGCGAGCGTGTAGAGGCTGGCCTGCAGCGAATAGGCGTGCGCGCGCATCGCGGACGCCAGCGCCCCGGAACCGTAGTCGCGTGGCGCATCGCCGAGACGGTTGCTCTTCCAGTCGAGCAGGTAGTAACGCCCGCCGTGCGCGAAGACGAGGTCGATGAATCCGCGCAGGTAGCCGCTCCAGCGCGCGGCGCCGGCGAGCGCGTCGAGGCCGAACTCGTCGTCGACGGCCTCGACGACGGCGCCGTCGACCACACCGTCGCCGCGCAGCAGGAAATCCATCTCGCGCAGCTGCCGCGCTGCTTCGACCTCGGCGAGCCGGATCGTCTCCCCGCCCGGCGCGCGCAGCGGCGCGGCGACGACTTCATCGAGCCAGCCCGCGACTTCGCCGGCGTCGAGGTGCGCGAAGCCCGCCTGCGCGAGCCGCGCCGCGACCCGCTGGCGGTCCAGCCGCGCGTCGAAGCGGGCTTCCTCGAGCAGTCCGTGCAGGCAGACCCCGGCCTGCGCGCCGGCCGGGAAGCGGAAGCGCATCGGCGCGCGGTCGCCACGCTCGCGCGCTTCGTCCGCGGCCGGCGGCACCAGGGCGTCGAATTGCGCGAGCGCGAACTGCGGTTGCTGGTCGTGATCGGGGCGCTCGACCGACTCCTGCTCGAACGGATCGAGGCCCTCGTCGCCGCGCGACAGCGCGCCGGCGATGGCCGTGAAGCTCGTCGTGATCGACGCCGGCGGAATCGATCCGCGCCACGGCCGCGCGACGAGCGCCTCGCCCGCGAGCCCCGGGCCCGCCACCGACGCGTCGGCGGGAAGCGCGTCGCCGGCGAGAGCCGTTGCGCCCGCGCCGCCGTGGTCGGTCGCCAGCAGCGTCGGCGTGTCGACGACGACGACGGCGCCGGGTGCATCCAGCACGGCGCGTTCGCGCCAACCGTCGAGGGCTCGCTCGACGTCGGCAGCATCGAGCGGCGGCGGCTCCTTCGAGCCGGTGCGCCAGGATTTCTGGTCGAGCGGGTCGAGGCCGGCGAGGAGCCAGGCAAAGGGCGAGAACTGCGCCCCGTTCGCGGCGCCCCAGAACACGTAGCAGCGCTGCTCGGCGCGGGTCAGCGCGACGTAAGCGACCCGCGCATCTTCGGCGTGCGCCTCGCGCGCGGCCTGCCGCGCCGCCGTCTCGTCGGGCGTGAAGTCGAGCACCGCGCGCCAGCCAGCCTTGCCGGCCCGCTCGTGGCGCGTCGACGGCGAGCGCCCGCCGCCGGCCCTGGCGGCCCACGCGAACGGCAGGAACACCACCGGAAATTCGAGCCCCTTGCTCTTGTGCACCGTGAGGATGCGCACCAGGTCTTCGTCGCTCTCGAGCCGCAGCTCCTCGCTCTCGCGATCGCGCCCGCCGCCGCCGGCGCGCCGGCGCGCGAGCGAGCGCAGCGCATGCGCGGGGCCCC
>JANJTK010000289.1 GCA_024711155.1 Burkholderiaceae bacterium | reverse complement strand
GGACGCCGCAGCGGCCTGGCCGTGCCGCTGTCCGACCGCGGACGCAGCGTCGGCGTGCTCACCGTGCGCTCGAACGAGCTGCAGCGCTTCGGCGAGGACGAGATGCGCTTCGTCGACGCGCTGGCCAGCCTGCTGGCCACCAGCCTGCAGCGCGTGCACAGCGAGGAGGCGCTGCACCACTCGCAGCGCCTGGAAAGCGTCGGCCAGCTCACCGGCGGCATCGCCCACGACTTCAACAACCTGCTGACCGTGATCTCCGGCAACCTGCAGGTGCTCGAGGACCTGCCGGCGGTGAGCGGCGACGCCGCCGGCCAGCAGTTCGTCGCGGCGGCGACGCGCGCCACGCGCCGCGCCGCCGAACTGACCGGCAAGCTGCTCGCGTTCTCGCGGCGGCAGGTGCTGCAGCCCACCGTCGTCGACGTGACGGCGATGCTCGAGTCGCTCACCGACATGCTGCGTCGCACGCTCGACCAGCGCATCGCGATCACCCTCGAGGCCGCGCCCGACTGCCCGCCCTGCTCGGCCGACGCCTCTCAGCTCGAGTCGGCGCTGCTGAACATCGCGATCAACGCCCGCGACGCCATGCCCGAGGGCGGCCGCCTGGCCTTCGCCTGCCGCCCGGTGCCGGTGTGGCCGCAGCTGCGCGCCGAACTGGGCAACGGCGACAAGCGCTACGTCGCCATCAGCGTCAGCGACAGCGGCACCGGCATGCCCGAGGCGGTGAAGGAGCGCGCCTTCGAGCCGTTCTTCACCACCAAGGAGGCCGGCCGCGGCACCGGCCTCGGGCTGTCGACGGTGTACGGCTTCGCCAAGCAGTCGCGCGGCACGGTGACGATCGACAGCACGCCGGGTGCCGGCACCACGATCACGCTGTACCTGCCGGCCGTCGAGGACGCCGCGACGGACGGCGAAGCCGTGGCCGTGGCCGCCGACAGCGTGCCGCCGGGGCTGCGCGTGCTCATGGTCGAGGACGATCCCGAGGTGCGCAGCGTCGTGCACCGCTTCCTGGTGACGCTGGGCTGCGAGGTGCTGACCGCGGTCAACGGCGAGGACGCGCTGCTGACGCTCGCCGGCGAGCCGGGCGTCGACCTGCTGCTCACCGACATCGCCCTGGGCGCCGGCATGCGCGGCACCGAGCTGGCCCGGC
>JANJTK010000282.1 GCA_024711155.1 Burkholderiaceae bacterium | reverse complement strand
GCGGCAAGGATGACGTTATGTCCACGAGACATCAGTCCGAGAGATAAAGGTAAAAACGGTTGGACGTCGCCGCGAGAGCCGTAGGTGAGGATAGTGATGTTCATAGGTATAAAAGTGACTGTCACCTTAAAGGTGACTGTCACTTGATTTTAATTCATCTCATGTCTACCTGCTAATGCTCTTAGCAAGGTATTTTGATCAGCATATTCCAGATCACCGCCCACGGGCAGACCGCGCGCGAGGCGGGTGACTTTGACTCCCATCGGCTCAAGAACTTGACGAAGATAAAGCCCCGTGGCGTCACCTTCCATGCTGGGGTTGGTGGCGATGATGACCTCCCCTACTCCCCCACGCGCTACGCGCTCGGCGAGTTGTTTGATCTTCAAGTCGTCGGGACCAATGCCTTCGATGGGAGATAACACTCCCTGCAAGACGTGATACTTGCCTTGAAAGCCGCCTGTGCGTTCAAGCGCAAGAACGTCCAATGCTTCTTCGACGACACAAATAAGAGACGAGTCGCGCTTTTGGGATTCACAAATCTCACAGCGTTCGCGTCCTGCATCGGTGATGTTGAAACATTCGGAGCAGAAGGCAGTATTGGCTTTGAGATTCGCCAGCGCCGTGGACAGATCTTGCGCGACATCTTCAGACGCGCGAAGCAGATAGAACGCCAACCGCGAAGCGGACTTGGGTCCGATGCCAGGCAGGCGTTCGAGGGCGGTTACTAAATTTTGGATTGATTCGGGTAGTAGCATGAGGGTAAATGGAGATTAGTAATTGGTAATTGGGCTTGCAAAAATCTCCAATTACCGATTACCAATTACTAAAACGGAAGCCCACCCGCAAGCGGACCCATCAACTTTTGCTGGAGTTCACGCGATTGGTCGAGCGCCATATTCACCGCGGACAAGACCATATCCTGCAACATTTCGGCGTCTGCGTCCTTCATGAAATCCGGGGAGATTTCAACAGACTGGCATTTCTGGTCGCCGGTCATTACAACCTTGATCGCCCCGCCGCCCGCCGTCGCAGTGACCGTTTCCACGGCAAGCTTCGCCTGCGCCTCCTCCATTTGTTTCTGCATCCGTTGCAGTTGTTGCATCATGCCGCCCTGTCCCATTTGTGGTCCTTTGTTGAATCCTTTAGCCATTTGATACTCTCCTGATTACATTCTGTCATTGCGAGGAGCGCTTTTTGCGACGAAGCAATCTCCAACAAACACGGGGATTGCTTCGCTCCTTACAGTCGCTCGCAATGACATGTAAAAACTAATCCTGCATATCCACGATCTCGCCGCCGTGTTGGATGGCGGTTGCGACCATGCCGTCCTGCGCCACGTTGGCGGGGATCTTGCCTTTTGCGCTCGTCACGATGCAACGGATCGCCACCTCCACGCCGAATTG
>JANJTK010000281.1 GCA_024711155.1 Burkholderiaceae bacterium | reverse complement strand
GGCATGGGCGTTGCCGCACTTTCGGCATCGGCACGACCTCCGTGTCGATTTACACCAGGCCTAAAAGGAGACCCACGACATGTAACCCTTACCCAAGACCCACACCCCCGTAGCCGCCTCTGCCCTCGCCCACACGGGCGCCGTCTGGGCTCAGGGCACGGGCACGCAGGCCGAACGCGATCGCGGCGTGCCGGGCGTGGACGTCAACGTCGGCAAGAACGCCGACGGCGCCGTCGACGTGAACACCAAGGCGAGCAACACCGACACGACGAACCGCGCCACGACCGAGCGCGACCGCGGCGTGCCGGGTGTCGACGTGGACGTCGGCAAGAACGCCCGCGGCGCCATCGACGTCGACACCGACGCGAACAACAACAACAACGCCGACCAGCGTGCGGCGCGCGCCGACCGCGGCTGAGGCCGCGAATCGCGCCCCTTGGAGCGGGCCGCCGCGCGATGCGCGGCGGCCTTTTCGCGTCAGTCGGGCGCTCGTCCGCAGTTGGTCCCACCCACCAGGCAGTCGCGGAACGACGCGTCGGTCTTCAGCAGGTGCACCAGCCGCGCCGCGTGGGCGGTGTCGGGGAAGTCGCTGAACACGCCGTCGACGCCCAGCGCGTAGAAGGCCAGATACTCGCCGGCAGGGCGGCCCTGGTGGTCCGCCGCCAGGCGACGCGCCTCGTTGCGGAAGGTGTACGGGTGCACCAGCAGTCCCAGCGCATGGGCGTCGGCGACCACCGACGTCGGCGGCAGCGACTGGCGGTCGCGCTCGTCGACCACGCCGTCGCCGTTGCTGTCGGCGCAGGCGCCGGCGGCGAGCGTCTTGCACGCGGTCGGATCAGGTAGGGCTTCCACGGCCCGATGCCATCGGCATAGGTGCGCACCTCGGCCAGGCCGGCCGGCGTCAGCAGGTCGCCGAAGGTGCCGGTGCGGCCGGCGACCTTCCAGTCGTACGGCGTGTCGTACGGCGGCGCGTAGGTGATCGCCCCGGTCTTGAGGTCCACGCCGTCGGCATCGACGAGCTGGATCAGGCGCACCTTGGTCTTCGCGCGCAACGCCTTC
>JANJTK010000140.1 GCA_024711155.1 Burkholderiaceae bacterium | reverse complement strand
GGCGGCGGGCTGGGCGGCGCGCCGGCCGGCGGCGACCGCGTCGGGCCGCGGCGCTCCGAGCCTGACGACGCGCTCGACCGGGTCGACCACCAGGTGCAGCGTGCGTTCCGGCACGACCGACTGCATCGCCAGTTCGCGCCGCGCCTTTGCGTCGATCAGCGACGCCTTGGCGAGCGCGGTCTGCTCGACCTGGAGCTGGTTCCAGCCGACCTCCAGCTGCGCTGCCTGCGCCTGCGCGCGCTCGAGGTCGACGAAGAGCCGACGCGCCCGATGCTGCGACGTGACCAGCCCCAGCGCGCACACCACCAGCAGCGCGGCGAGCAAGATGTTCGCGCGGGTCATGCGTGCGCCCTCGCCCGCCGCATCAGATGCGCTCCGCGACGCGCATCACGGCCGAGCGCTCGCGCGGGTTGTCGGGCCGCGCGCGGCGGCCGGCGGCCGGCGCGGTGGCCACCGCCGGCAGCACCCGGCCGACCAGCCGCAGCCGCGGCGGGACTTCGTGCCGGACCGCGCCGGTAACTGGATCGCGCGCCGCGCCTCGTCCTGCCTCGCGCGCCATGAACTGCTTGACCATCCGGTCTTCCAGGGAGTGGAAACTGATCGCGACCAGCCGCCCGCCCGGCGCCAGGCGCGCGACCGACCTGTCGAGCACTAACGCGAGTTCCTCAAGCTCCTGATTGACGTGAATCCGTAGAGCCTGAAAGGTGCGGGTGGCCGGGTCCTTGCCCACCTCCGCCCGGCCCCCGCAGCGGCGCACGACACCCGCCACGAGCGCGGCAAGCTCTCCGGTCGTCCGAAGTGCCTGGTCCCCGGCGTCACGGCGGCGAGCTGCAATCGCCTTTGCAATCTGAACAGCAAACCGTTCTTGCCCATGGTCTTTCACCACCTTCGCGATGTCGGCCTCGGTTGCACCCATGAGCCACTCGCGCGCCGTGGGCCCGTGCGTCGGGTCCATGCGCATGTCGAGAGGCCCGTCCCCACGAAAGCTGAAGCCGCGCGCCGCGTCGTCGAGCTGCGGCGACGACACGCCGAGGTCGAGCAGCACGCCATCGACACGGTCGACCCCGCGCGCATCGAGGAGCGCGTCGAGTCCGGAGAAGCGCGCGTGCTCGATCGCGAAGCGCGGGTCGTGCCAGGCGCGCCCGGCGGCCACCGCCTCGGGGTCGCGATCGATCCCGAGCAGCCAGCCCTCGGGGCCGAGCCGCGCGAGGATCGCCGCGCTGTGTCCGCCGCGCCCGAACGTGCAGTCGACGTAGCGGCCCGCGGGGCGGATCGCGAGCGCCTCGATCGCGGCGTCGAGCAGGACCGGCCGGTGCACGAAGCCGTTGGCGCCGGATCGAGCGCGCGGTTCACGGTCGGTGGACACCTGTCAGAAATTGAAGTTGGCGATCGCGTCCGGCATGCCGGCGGCGAGCGCTTCGCGCTCCTTCGCCGCCAGCGTGCCGGTGTCCCAGATCTCGAAATGACTGCCCATCCCGAGCAGCATCACCTCCCGGTTCAGCGACACCGCGGTGCGCAGCTCCGGGGAGACGAGAATCCGGCCGGTCGCGTCCATGTCGACGTCGACCGCATTGCCGAGGAAGATTCGCGCCCACGCGCGGGCAGCGATCGGCATCGCCGCAAGACGGGCGCGATGGGATTCCCAGACCGGCCGAGGAAACAGCAGCAGGCAGCCGTCGGGGTGGCGCGTCAAAGTGAGCAAGCCCTCACATTGCGCGGAGAGCGCGTCGCGATGCCGCGCCGGGATCGTCATCCGACACTTCCCGTCGAGCAGTAGAGCGGAACTCCCCTGGAACATGCCTTTCCGATACGCCGTCGCGCGGGGGGAAGAACCCGCGATTCGGGTCATTCACCCCACAAATTTGCACTTTCCTGCACCAATCTCCACTGTACGGAAAAGCGCGCGGCAAGGCAAGTCGGTCGGAGGGTTTTTTCCTTGTTCCTTCAGGGACTTAGCGCCGGTTCTTGATGCAGCAGGCGCTTCGAGATTTTCTCTCGTCAAATGAGCGGGTTGCGAGAGAAATCAAATGTAAAACATGAGCAAAGGGAAGCGGAGCGGGTCTGTAGGCCGGATTCTGTGCGCCGGCGAACCGGCGTGACGATCATTCGTCTGGGCGGCCGGTTGCCCGGCCGCTCGAGCCATCTACCCGCACGCTCGGGCGGGCCGCCCTGTGCGGTCCTCGGACCGCGCGCGTGCCTATTCGATGTTGCTCCGGATGGGGTTTGGCGTGCCGGCCGTGTCGCCACGTCCGCGGTGAGCTCTTACCTCGCCGTTTCACCCTTGCCGTCGGCGCCGGCGAACCGGGCACCGCTTGGGCGGTGTGCTTTCTGTTCCACTTTCCGTCGCCCTGGGCCTCTCGGCTTGCTGCGCCTGGCCGTTAGCCAGCATCCTGCCCTGTGGAGTCCGGACCTTCCTCCAGCAGCCGCGCTCTCGCGCCGCCGCCAGCGATCGTCCGACCCGCTCCACCGCGCATCTTACGGCTTCAGGCGGAGAGTCTCCACTCGAGCGGTTCGCCGCCGGCCAGCGGCACGATGCGCTCGGCACCGAAGGGCAGCGATTCGGCCACGGTCCAGCGCTCGCGCCGCAGCGTGACGCGCTCCGTGTTGCGCGGCAGCCGGTAGAAGTCGGCGCCGTTGAAACTCGCGAAGGCCTCCAGCCGCTCGAGCGCGCCGGCCCGCTCGAAAGCCGTCGCATAGAGCTCGAGCGCATGCGGCGCCGTGTAGCAGCCGGCGCACGCCGCCGCATGCTCCTTCAGGCGCGCCGCGTGCGGCGCGCTGTCGGTGCCGAGGAAGAAGCGCGCGTTCCCGCTGGTGGCCGCGTCCACCAGCGCGCGCCGGTGCTCCTCGCGCTTGAGCACCGGCAGGCAGTACCAGTGCGGGCGCAGCCCGCCGGAGAAGATCGCGTTGCGGTTGTAGAGCAGGTGATGCGCGGTGATCGTCGCCGCGAGCGTCGCGCCGGCCTGCGCAACGTACTGCGCGGCCTGGCGCGTCGTGATGTGCTCGAAAACCACGCGCAGCACCGGGAAGTCGCGGCGCAGCGGATCGAGCACGGTGTCGATGAACACGGCCTCGCGGTCGAACACGTCGACCGCCGGATCGGTCACCTCGCCGTGCACGAGCAGCGGCACGCCGCGCCGCTGCATCGCCTCGAGCGCGGGCCGCGCGCGCTTCAGGTCGGTCACGCCGGCGTCCGAGTGGGTCGTCGCCCCCGCCGGATAGAGCTTGACCGCGCGCACGACGTCGCCGTCGGCGGCCCGCTCGATCTCGTCGGGCGGCGTGGTGTCGGTCAGGTACAGCGTCATCAGCGGCTCGAAGCGCGCGCCGGGCGCGAGCGCCTCGACAATCCGCTCGCGATACGCGAGCGCCTGCGCCACCGTCGTCACCGGCGGCCGCAGGTTCGGCATCACGATCGCGCGCGCGAACTGCGCGGCGCTCGCGCCGACGACCCCGCGCCGCGCGTCGCCGGCGCGAAGGGGCAGGTGCCAGTCGGCGGGCCGGGTGATCGAGATCGAATCCACGGGTTGCGCTCTCCGCTGCGCGCGCCGCCTTCCGGGGCGCGCGCTCGCGAGCTTACCGCAGCGCCTCGTCGTCGGCCTGCTGCATCGCCCACAGCCGCGCGTACTCGCCGTCGTGGCGCAGCAGCTCGTCGTGGCGGCCGCGCTCGATGATCCTGCCGCCCGACATCACGAGAATCTGGTCGGCGTCGACCACGGTCGAGAGCCGGTGCGCAATCACCAGCGTGGTGCGGTCGAGCGCCGCGCGCCGCAGCGCGTCCTGGATCGCCTGCTCGTTGCGGCTGTCGAGCGCCGAGGTCGCCTCGTCGAGGATCAGGATCGGCGGATCCTTGAGCAGCGTGCGCGCGATCGCCACGCGCTGCTTCTCGCCGCCCGAGAGCTTGAGCCCGCGCTCGCCGACGTTGGTCTCGTAACCCTGCGGCAGCGCGGCGACGAAGCCGTGCAGCTGCGCCGCGCGCGCCGCCGCCTCGATCGCGTCCTGGCCCGCGCCGGGCCGCCCGTAGCCGATGTTGTAGCGGATCGTGTCGTTGAACAGCACCGTGTCCTGCGGCACGATGCCGATCGCCGCGCGCAGGCTCTGCTGCGTCACCGCGCGCAGGTCCTGCCCGTCGATCGCGATGCGCCCGGCGCCCACGTCGTAGAAGCGGTACAGCAGCCGCGCCAGCGTCGACTTGCCGGCGCCGCTCGCGCCCACCACCGCGGTGGTCGTGCCGGGCACCATCGTGAAGTCGACCTCGTGCAGGATCGGGCGCGCCGGATCGTAGGCGAACGAGACGCGCTCGAAACGGATCTGCGGCGCGCGCCCCGCCGGCAGCCCGAGCGGCTGCGCGCCGGGGGCGTCGGCCACCTCGCGCGGCTCGGTCATCAGGCGGAACATCCGCTCCATGTCGGCGAGCGCCTGCTTGATCTCGCGGTACATCACGCCGAGGAAGTTGAGCGGAACGTAGAGCTGGATCATGAAGGCGTTGACCAGCACGAGGTCGCCCAGGCTCATCGAACCGTCGACGACGCCGGCGGTCGCGCGCCAGACGAGCAGCGTGACCGCGAGCGAGACGATCAGCGCCTGCCCCAGGTTCAGCACCGACAGCGAGGTCTGCGCGCGGATGCCCGCGCGCATGCGCGCGACCAGGTTGTCGTCGTAGCGGCGCGCCTCGAAGTCCTCGTTGTTGAAATACTTGACCGTCTCGTAGTTGATCAGCGCGTCGATGGCCCGGGTGTTGGCCCGCGAGTCCTGCTCGTTCATCTGCCGCCGGAACTTCGTCCTCCACTCGGTGACGCGCACCGTGAAGAAGACGTAGAGCACGAGCGCGCCCAGCGCGATCGCCGCGAACGACGGCTCGTAGTTCAGCACCAGGTAGCCGATCACCAGCGCGATCTCGACCAGCGTCGGCAGGATGCTGTAGAGCGCGTACGAGATCAGGTTGGTGATTCCCTGCGAACCGCGCTCGATGTCGCGCGACATGCCGCCCATCTGCCGGTCGAGGTGGAAGCGCAGCGACAGCGACAGCAGGTGCCCGAAGACCTGCAGCGTGATCGCGCGCGACGTGTCGTGCGTGACGCGCGCGAAGATCACCTCGCGCAACTCGGTGAACAGCGTGACGCCGACGCGCAGCAGGCCGTAGGCGACCAGCAGCGCGACCGGCACCACCAGCAGCGCCGCCGCGTCGCCCGCCCTGGCGTCGAGCGCGTCGACGATCTCCTTGAGCACCAGCGGCACGCCGACGTTGGCGAACTTGGCCGCGACCAGGCAGGCCATCGCGAGACCGACGCGCCAGCGGTAGCGCCACAGGTACGGCAGCAGCCGGCCGACCGTGGCCCAGTCGCCGCGCACCGCGGCCGCGCCGGGGGGGAGGGGTTGAACGCCAGCGCCGCTTCGTCGCATCGTGCCTTCCGCTTCGTAAACCGCTATTCTGGGGCCTGCCGGAATCGCCACGATCCGAACCCCATGAAGCCCGAATCGACCCCCCTGCCGGAAGGACGGATTCCAGAGCTGCGCGTCGTTCCGATGCCGGCCGACTCGAACGCGCACGGCGACGTGTTCGGCGGCTGGATCATGGCGCAGGTCGACATCGCCGGCGCGCTGCCGGCAATGCGGCGCGCCAACGGCCGCGTCGCGACCATCGCGGTGAATTCCTTCCTGTTCAAGCAGCCGGTGTTCGTCGGCGACGTGCTCAGCTTCTATGCCGAAATCGTCCGCGTCGGGCGCACGTCGATCACGGTGTTCGTCGACGTCTACGCCCAGCGCAACCGTATGATCGACGAGGTCGTCAAGGTGACCGAGGCGACGCTGACCTACGTCGCGACCGACGAGCAGCGCAATCCGCGCGTGCTGCCGCCGGCCTGAGGCGCCGGCAGCGCGATGGCCCTGGTCTGGTTCGCTGCGGGACTGGTCGCGCTGGTCGCCGGCGCGGAGCTGCTGGTGCGCGGCGCGTCGCGGCTCGCGGTCTCGCTGGGCCTGTCGCCGCTGGTCGTGGGCCTCACGATCGTGGCGCTGGGGACGAGCTCGCCCGAGATCGCGGTGTCGATCGGCGCGGTCCTCGGCGGCACCACCGACGTCGCGATCGGCAACGTCGTCGGCAGCAACGTCTTCAACGTGCTGTTCATCCTCGGCGTGTCCGCCATGGTGACGCCGCTCGCCGTCGACTCGCAGCTGATCCGCCAGGAAGTGCCGATCATGATCGGCGCGTCGCTGCTGCTGGTCGTGCTGGTGCTCGATCGCGAACTCGGTCGCGCGGAGAGCGCGCTGTTGACGGCGCTGATGGTCGCCTACGTCGGTTTCCTCGTCTGGCAGTCGCGCGCGGGCGCGCGCCGCCGCCGCGAACGGGAGTCCGCGGCCGGGCCGGTGCTGCCGGAGAACGCGATCGCGCGCGCCGCGCGCAGCGGCTGGGACGGGCACTGGGCGGTGCAGGTCGCGATGGTGCTGGTCGGCCTGGCGGGTCTCGTGCTGGGCGCGCAGTGGCTCGTCGAGGCGGCGGTCGCGTTTGCGCGGACGCTCGGCGTGAGCGACCTCGTCATCGGCCTCACCGTGGTGGCGGCCGGCACGTCGTTGCCCGAGGTCGCCGCGACGCTCGCCGCGGCCTGGCGCGGCGAGCGCGACATGGCGGTCGGCAACGTGGTCGGCAGCAACATCCTGAACATCTTCGCCTGCCTCGGTCTCGCGGGCCTCGTTTCTCCGGCGCCGCTGCAGGTGCCGGCCGCGGTGATGAACTTCGACCTGTGGGTGATGCTCGCCGTCGCCGCGGCCTGCCTGCCGGTGCTGCTGACCGGCCGCGAGATCGCGCGCTGGGAAGGCGCCGTGCTGCTCGGCTACTACTGCGCGTATGTCGCCTGGCTGGTGCTCGCGGCGCAACGGCACGACGCCCTCGAGGCATACTCGGGCGCGATGCTGTCTTTCGTGATCCCGCTGACGATCGTCACGCTGGTCGCGTCGACGATCCGCCGGCCGAGCCGGCGCGGGGGCGCGCGATGAGCCCGCCGCCGGCGAGCGCGCTGCTGCCGCTGATGGCGGCGCTGCCGTTCGCGGCCGCGCTGGCGCTCGC
>JANJTK010000073.1 GCA_024711155.1 Burkholderiaceae bacterium | reverse complement strand
CGCGCCGCGCTGGATCAGGTCCTGGTCGAACCACACGCGCGCTTGCGGCGCGCGTTCGGCCACCACCAGCATGTAGGCGAAGGCGTACTCGTACTCGCGGAACTGGTGCTGCCCGCCAGTGCCGTCCGGATGTTTCCAGGCCACGGTGTGCGTACCCATGATCGGCCTCCCGGGCGGCGCCGATCCCGAAGGCCGGGCGGGGGCGAAATTCGTTCCCCGCGCCGGAGCGACGCCGTCATTCCGACGATCGTGCCCCGCACCGCGCGGCGCTCAAAGGAACACGGTCACGCGCAACGCGTCGGCGCGCGCCCGCGCGCCGGTCAGCCGAATCCGCAGGCTCCCGGTCCGTCCGGATGCCCGCACGAGCCGCAGGCCGCCGGCATGGGCGCCGAATGACCCGAGCTCACCACCGGCGTGGCGATGACCGACAGCTGCTTGTCGAGCTCGGCGGAGTGGCAATTCGGACACTCGACGCTCGTGCCCGAGCGCACGAGGGTCTCGAACCGGTTGCCGCACTGGCGGCAGGCGTACTCGTAGATAGGCATCGCGAACTTCCCGAAGCGGGTGCAACCGGGCGCAATGATACCGGCGACGCGCCGCCGGAGCGCGGCTCGCCCCCTGGCTGCGGGATAATGCGCGGATGAACGGCTCCGCCTGGCTCGCCTTCTTCGTCGCTTCGTGGGCGATCAGCATCTCGCCGGGCGCAGGCGCGGTCGCGGCGATGAGCGCCGGCCTCAATCACGGCTTCCGTCGCGGTTACCTCACGACCGTCGGGCTGGTGCTGGGCATCTGGACCCAGCTGGTGGTCGTCGCGATGGGGTTGGGCGCCGTGGTGGCGGCCTCCTCGACCGCTTTCCAGCTCGTCAAGTGGGCCGGCGTCGCGTACCTGGTGTACCTGGGCGTGCAGCAATGGCGCGCCCCGGCGCAGCCGCTGGTGGTGGCCGTCGAAGGCTGCCCGCAGGCCGACGCACGCCGGATGATCGCGCGCGGCTGGATGGTCAACGCGGTCAACCCGAAGGGAACGGTCTTCCTGCTCGCGGTGCTGCCGCAGTTCCTCGACCTGTCGGCGTCACTCTGGCCCCAGTACCTGATCATGGGGCTGACGCTGACCTTCACCGACCTCGTCGTGATGGGCGGCTACACCGGGCTGGCGGCGGGCCTGCTGCGCACGCTGCAATCCCCCGCGCATTCGCGCCTCCTCAACCGGGCGTTCGGCGCGCTGTTCATCGCCGCGGGAGCGGTGCTGTCGGTGTTCAGGCGCGAGGCTTGAGGGAAGCGCGCCTGGCGGAGACGGAGGGATTCGAACCCTCGATGCAGTTTTTGGCCGCATGCTCCCTTAGCAGGGGAGTGCCTTCGACCTCTCGGCCACGTCTCCGGGCTTCGATTGAGATTGGGATAACGCTCGCTCGATGCCGGCTCGGGCGCGATTGTACCGCAGGGCCGGCGGAGCGACGCGCGCGCGCCTCGGGCGACGTCCGCCGACCGAGGTCAGGCTGCCGTTGCCCCGTTCGGCTGCTCCAGCCCGAAGGCCTTGTGCAGCGCGCGCACCGCGAGTTCCATGTACTTGTCCTCGATCACCACCGAGATCTTGATCTCGCTGGTCGAGATCATCTGGATGTTGATCCCCTCTTCCGACAGCGTTCTGAACATCTGGCTGGCGATGCCGACGTGCGAGCGCATGCCGATGCCGACCGCGGAGACCTTGCAGATCTTCGGGTCGCCGACGATGTCGCCGGCCCTGATCGCCTCGCGCACCTTGCCCTCGAGCACGTCGAGCGCCTTCTGGTACTCGTTGCGATGCACCGTGAACGAGAAGTCGGTCATGCCGCCGACGCTCTGGTTCTGGATGATCATGTCGACGTCGATGTTGGCGTCGGCGACCGGGCCCAGGATCTGGTAGGCGATGCCGGGCCGGTCGGGCACGTTCATCACGGTGATCTTGGCTTCGTCGCGGTTGAACGCGATCCCGGAGATGACCGCCTGTTCCATGCTTTCGTCTTCCTCGAACGTGATCAGGGTGCCCGAGTTCGCTTCCTCGTCGAGCGGGATATCGGGCGGCGTGAGGCTCGACAGCACGCGCGTCTTGACCTTGTACTTGCCGGCGAACTCGACCGAGCGGATCTGCAGCACCTTCGAGCCGAGACTGGCCATCTCGAGCATTTCCTCGAAGGTGATCTTCTCGAGCCGGCGCGCCTCGGGCACGACGCGCGGGTCGGTCGTGTAGACGCCGTCGACGTCGGTGTAGATCAGGCACTCGTCGGCCTTCAGCGCCGCCGCCACCGCGACCGCCGACGTGTCCGAACCGCCGCGGCCGAGCGTGGTGATGTTGCCCAGTCCGTCGATGCCCTGGAAGCCGGTGATGATGACGACCTTGCCGGCGTCGAGGTCGGCGCGCACGCGCGCGTCGTCGATCGACTCGATGCGCGCCTTCGTGTACGCGCTGTCGGTGCGCACCGGCACCTGCCAGCCGGCGTAGCTGACCGCGTCGGTGCCGGCCGCCTTGAGCGCCATCGCGAGCAGGCCGACCGACACCTGCTCGCCGGTCGACGCGATCATGTCGAGTTCGCGCGGGTCGGGCTGCGCGTGAATCTCGCGCGCCAGCGCGATCAGGCGATTGGTCTCGCCCGACATCGCCGACGGGACCACCACCATGCGGTGGCCGGCGGCGTGCCACTTGGCCACGCGGCGCGCAACGTTGCGGATGCGCTCGACCGAGCCCATCGAGGTGCCGCCGTACTTGTGAACGATCAGTGCCATGGTTGCCGGAAGTGGGCGTGGGCGCGCTCCCCGCAGGCCGCGCAAAACCCGTAATTATACGGAAGCCGCTTCGACACCCGCAGCGCGCGGATCGTCCGGCGCGTCGGGGAGCCAGTGCAGCCGCACGCCCCGGCCCGCGGGCGCCGGAGGCGCCGACGCGTCGGCGCCAACTCCCGCGGCGTAGACGAGGCGTCCGCCGGCGAACACGGCCGGCAGGCCCGCGCGCAGCCACGGCGCGATGCCGCGCTCCTGGTAGAGGTTCTTCAGCGTGCGGCTCGGGCCGCCGCGGCGCGGACGCAGGCGTGCGCCGGCAGGCGGCGAGCGGATCTCGAGGCCCTGCACCGCCAGCCAGCCCGCGTCGAGCGCCGCCGGATCGGCGCTCGGGCGCAGCTGCAGGCGGCCGCCCCACCCCGGCAACTCGAGCGCCGGCTCGCCCGCCCAGTGCAGCGCGAGCGGCGGCGGCGGATCGCGTTCCCAGTCACGAGCGTCCGCCGGCTCGGCCGTGACCCGGTCGCGGTAGCGGCGGAACCGCCACGGAGGCGCATCGACGCGCGCGCTGACCGAGCCGCCGAGCAGCAGCTGCGCGACCCACTGTTCGAGGCGCGCCTGCGTCGGCATCGGCAGGCCCAGCAACCGGAACCATTCGCGCACCGCCTCGTTGCGGCGCAACGGCGGCACCTCCGCGAGCGAGCAACGATCGAGCGAGCGCAGCCCGACGGCGAGTCCTGCCGCGCGCAGATCGGCCTGGGCAGTCGCGCGCGCCGCCGCGCCGGTTGCGCGCAGCAGCGCGGCGCAGCGCAGCACGTTCTCGCGCAACCCCGGCACGGCCGCGCCGAGCGCCGGCAGCACGCGCGCGCGCAACGTCGCTCGCAGCTGCGCCGGGTCGGCGTTGGACGGGTCTTCGACCCACTCGAGCCCGCGCGCGCGAGCGCACTCGCCGATGCAATCGCGCCCGCTGCCAAGCAGCGGGCGCAGCAGCCAGCCGCCGTCGCGCCGTTCGGCCGGCTGCATGCCCCCGAGCGCCTCGGGGCCGCTGCCGCGCGCCAGGCGCATCAGCACGGTCTCGAGCTGGTCGTCGGCATGGTGCGCCGTGAGCAGCGCGTGCGCGCCGCAATCGGCGACCGCGCGCCACAGCGCCGCGTAGCGCTCTTCGCGCGCCCACGCCTCGACGTTCAGGCCGCCCACGGGCCGCGCGCCGAGACGCGCGTGGCCGAAACGCACGCCTAGCCGCGCGGCAGCCCGCTCGCAGAACGCGAGCCACGCGTCGGCCGCCGGCTGCAACCCGTGGTGCACGTGCCAGGCGACGACCTGCTGCGCCGGGAGACGGCGCGCGAGCGCGTCGAGTAGAACGGTGGAGTCACGCCCACCGCTGTACGCGACGACCAGCACGGCACGCCCCGGCAGGTGCGCGAGCGACTGTGCGACGGCGGCATCGACGGCGGCGCAGGCGACGGCACCGGCGGCGGGCACAGCTTGCGCAACACCCACCCGGCCGCCGTCGGAGGCCGCGCGCCCGGCAGCGGCTCCGGGCGCCTCAGGCCTGCCCGATCTCCTTGAACTTGCCATACCGCATGATGCGCTCCTGGCGCTGCTCGAGCAGTTCCTTCGTGCCGACGCCCTGGAACTGGCGCAGCGCGTCGGAGAGCGCGCGCTTGAGCAGGTTGGCCATCTGCGCCGGATCGCGGTGCGCGCCGCCGACCGGCTCGCTGATGATGCGGTCGATCAGTCCGAGCGCCTTGAGCCGGTGCGCCGTGATGCCGAGCGACTCGGCCGCCACCGACGCCTGCGCCGCGCTCTTCCACAGGATCGCCGCGCACCCTTCCGGCGAGATCACCGAGTAGATCGCGTACTGCAGCATCAGCGTCACGTCGCCCACCGCGATCGCGAGCGCTCCTCCCGAGCCCCCTTCGCCGATCACGGTCGTGACGATCGGCACCCGCAGCGCCGCCATCTCGAAGAGATTGCGCCCGATCGCCTCGGACTGGTTGCGCTCCTCGGCGCCGATGCCGGGAAACGCGCCCGGGGTGTCGACGAAGGTGACGACCGGCACCTCGAACTTCTCGGCCAGCTTCATCAGCCGCAGCGCCTTGCGGTATCCCTCGGGACGCGGCATGCCGAAGTTGCGATAGCCGCGCTCGCGCGTGTCGCGCCCCTTCTGGTGCCCGATCACCATCACGGGCTGGCCGTTGAAGCGGGCGAGGCCGCCGACGATCGCCGGGTCGTCGGCGAACTGGCGATCGCCGTGCAACTCGTGGAAATCGGTGAAGATCGCCTGCACGTAGTCGAGCGTGTACGGACGCTGCGGATGACGCGCGACCATCGCGACCTGCCACGGCGTGAGCTTGGCGTAGGTCTCCTTGAGCAGCGTCACGCTCTTCTTCTGCAGGCGATCGACTTCGTCGGCAATGTCCACCGCCGAGTCTTCCTGCGCGAACCGCAGCGCCTCGATCTTCTGTTCGAGGTCGGCGATCGATTGCTCGAAGTCGAGAAAAGTCGTCTTCATCAATACTCCACCGGCAACGGGTCGAGGCTGCGCCAGAGGTACCAGGTCGCGACCGTGCGCCACGGCCTCCACCCCTCGCCGAGCGCGCGTGCCTCGTCGCGCGAAACCTGGCGCCCGCCCCGGTAATGCCGCTCGATGCCCCGCAGCAGGCCGATGTCGTCGACCGGCCAGACGTCGGGGCGCAGCAGATTAAAGATCAGGAACATCTCGGCTGTCCAGCGTCCGATGCCGCGCACGCAACAGAGCTCGGCGACGATGTCCTCGTCGTCCAGTCCGGGCCAGCGCGCCGGATCCACCTCGCCGGCGGCGAATCGCGCCGCGAGGTCCTTCAGGTAGCCGGCCTTGCGCTCTGACAGCCCGCAGGCGCGCAGCGTGCTCGCGCGCATCCGCGCCACGCGCGGCGGCGCCACTTCGCCGGCCTTGGCCGCGAAGCGCCCCCAGACCGACTGCGCGGCCTTGACCGAGATCTGCTGGCCGACGATCGAGCGCGCCAGCGTCTGGAAGGCGTCGCCGCGCGACGCCAGGTGCGCGTCGCCGGCGGCGTCGATGATCGTCGCCATCGTGCGGTCGCTCCGCGCGAGCGCGCGGCGCGCGTCGTCCCAGTAGTGCGGCTTCATCGCCTCACGAGCGCCGCCAGACGGTGCCGGCAGGCGTGTCCTCGAGCACGATGCCTTGCCCGACGAGTTCGGCGCGGATGCGATCGGCGGTGGCGAAGTCGCGCGCCTTCTTCGCGGCTGCGCGCGCGGCGATCATCGCCTCGATTGCCGTGTCGTCGGGCGAGCTGGCGGCCTGCGCCTGCGCCTCGGTGCCGTACAGGCCGCTGCGCCTGACTTCCGATGGCGCGCGCCGCAGCAACCCCAGAATGCCGGCGAGCCTGCGCAGCAGCGCCTCGAGCTCTCTCGCGCGCACCCGTGCCTCGCCGCCGGCCGACTCCGCGGCGCGCTCGCGATTGAGTTCGCTCGCGAGGTCGAACAGCGCCGCGAGCGCCACCGGCGTGTTGAAGTCGTCGTCCATCGCGTCGCGAAAGCGCGCCGCGTGCGCCTCGTCCCAGTCGATCGGGGCGCCGTCATCCGCCGCTCGCGCGCCTTCGTCGCCCAGCGCCCCATACAGGCGCAGCAGCGCCTGGCGCGCGTCCTCGAGGTGGCCGTCAGAGTAGTTGAGCGGACTGCGATAGTGCGCCCGCAGCATGAACGCGCGCACCACTTCGGCGTCGAACTTCTTCAGCACCTCGCGGATCGTGAAGAAGTTGCCCAGCGACTTCGACATCTTCTCGTCGTCGACGCGCACGAAGCCGTTGTGCATCCAGTACCGCACGAAGGTGCACCCGAGCGCGCCTTCGCTCTGCGCGATCTCGTTTTCGTGGTGCGGGAACTGCAGGTCGGCGCCGCCACCATGGATGTCGATCGTCTTGCCGAGCAGGCTCGTCGCCATCGCCGAGCACTCGATGTGCCAGCCGGGTCGCCCCGGCCCGAAGTGCGACTGCCAGCGCGCCTCGTCGGGCTCGCCCGCCTTGGTCGCCTTCCATAGCACGAAGTCCAGCGGATCCTGCTTCGCCGCGTCGACCGCAACGCGCTCGCCGGCGCGCAGGTCGTCGAGCGACTTGCCGGAGAGCCGCCCATAGCCGGGGAACCGGCGCACCGCGAAGTTCACGTCGGCGTCGGGCGCGCGGTAGGCGAGCCCGTTCTTCTCGAGCAGGTCGATCAGCCCGAGCATCTGCGGCACGAACTGCGTGGCGCGCGGCTCGTGGTCCGGCCGCTCGACGCCGAGCGCGTCGGCATCCTCGTGCATCGCGCCGCTGAAGCGCGCCGTGAGCTGCGCGATGGTCTCGCCGTTCTCGACGGCGCGACGGATGATCTTGTCGTCGATGTCGGTGATGTTGCGCACGTAGGTGACCTGGTACCCGGACGCGCGCAGCCAGCGCTGCACCACGTCGAACACCACCAGCACGCGCGCGTGCCCGACGTGGCACCAGTCGTAGACCGTCATGCCGCAGACGTACATGCGCACCTTGCCCGGCTCGAGCGGGACGAATTCTTCCTTGCTTCGCGTCAGGGAGTTGTACAGTCGGAGCATGGGCGGGAGCCGGAGGTGCGGCGCGGGCCCGGCCGCGCAAGCACTGCGGTCGGGCGGCCGGCAAGACGCGATTGGCTAGAATGCGCGAATGCGATCGGCAACGAGTATAGCAGCGTCCCTCCTGCTGCTCGCCGCGACGGCGAGCAGCAGCGGGCGCGCAGCGGACCTGCAGTCGGGCGGCGCCGCACCGGCTGGCGCCGCAGCGAGTGCGTCGCCGACGTCGCCGTCGGCGGCATCGGCGGCGCCCGCCACCGTGCCCGCGGCGGCGGCGCGCGATGCGCGCGCGGCCGACGCGGCGTTGCAGAACGCGCGCCGGCTCGCGTCCGAGCGGCGCCACGACGAGGCGCTGGCAGCACTCGACGCCGGCATGAAGGCCGCGCCGGGCGACGTACGGCTGCGCTTCGAGCGCGGGATGGTGCTTGCCGACAGCGGACGCACCGACGCCGCAATCGCCGCCTTCGAGGCGCTGACGCAGGACTTCCCGGAGTTACCCGAGCCTTACAACAACCTCGCCGCGCTGCACGCGGAGCGCGGCGATCTCGACCGCGCGCGCAGCGCGCTCGAGGCTGCGGTGCGCGCGCTGCCGTCGTACGCGCTCGCGCACCAGAACCTCGGCGACGTGCAGTTGCGGCTCGCCATGCGCTCCTACGAGCGCGCGGTGCAGGCCGACGCCGCCAACCGGATCGCCCGCGAGAAGCTCGCGCTGACGCGCGAACTGGTCTCGAAAGTCTCGCCGGACGCCGGCCGCCAGGCAGGCGCCGGCACCGCGACGCCCACCCCCGCGGCTGCGCGCTGAATCCAGTTCCCGACCCACTCCCCGGAGCCCACGATGTTCGCAAGACTGCCTCTGCTCGGCGCCCTTCTCTTCGCCCTTTCCGCTGCGCCCGAAGGCGCCGACGCCGCCGCGAATCCGCAGGTGCTCGTGAAGACTTCGCTCGGAGAATTCGTCATCGAGCTCTATCCGGCGAAGGCGCCGCTCACGGTCGCCAACTTCCTGCAGTACGTAAACGACGGCTTCTACAGCGGCACGGTGTTCCACCGCGTGATCGGCAACTTCATGATCCAGGGCGGCGGCTTCACCGCCGACTTGTACAAGGGCGCGCTGCGTCCGAAGCCCACCCGTGCCACCATTGCCATCGAGTCGCGCAACGGCTTGAAGAACGACACCGGCTGGGTCGCGATGGCGCGCACCGCCGACCCCAATTCCGCGAGCAGCCAGTTCTTCGTCAACGTCGTCGACAACGCGGGCCTGAACTACCCGCAGCCCGACGGCCACGGCTACGCGGTCTTCGGCAAGGTCGTCCGCGGCATGGAGGTCGTCGACGCGATCCGCAGCGTGCCCACCGGCACCGTCGGGCCGTACCGGGACGTGCCCACCAGCGCGGTCGTGATCTCGTCGATGTCCGTCGTCGGCGGCGCGAAGTGATCCAGGTCGGGCGAGCGGCGCGCGAAGTCGCGCTGTTCTGCTCCGACATGCACCTGGGCGACCACGACGCGCCCACCGCCGCACTCTTTCTCGAATCGCTGGCCACCCACGCGCGCGCGGCGACGCACCTGTTCCTGCTGGGCGACCTGTTCGAGGCCTGGGTCGGCGACGACCAGCCCGACGCGGTCGCGCAGGCCCTCGTCGAGGCGCTCGCGGCGCTCGCCGATCGCGGCGTGCAGGTCTTCGCACTGCGCGGCAACCGCGACTTCCTGCTCGACGTCGCGTTTCCGGACGACGCGGCGCAGCGCCCCGCGCGCCGGTTCTCCGAGCGCAGCGGCGCGACGCTGCTCGAAGACCCGTCGATGGTCGAACTGTTCGGCGAGCGGGTGCTGATCGCGCACGGCGACGCGCTGTGCATCGACGACGCCGATTACCAGCGCGCGCGTGCCGTCGCGCGCGACCCCGCGTGGCAGCGCGACTTCCTGCGCCGGCCGCTCGACGAGCGGCTGGGCATCGCAGCCGACTTGCGCGGCGAGAGCCGGCGCTTGCAGGCCGCCCGCGCGATGGGCGGCGCCGCGCCGGGCGAGGTCGCGCAGCGGGCAGTCGACGCCGCGCTGCGCGCGGCCGGCGCGCGCACGATCGTGCACGGTCACACGCATCGTCCCGGTTGCCATCGCTGGACGCTCGACGGCGCGCAGGCCCTGCGCTGGGTGCTGCCCGACTGGTGTGCGGCGGCGCCGGCGCGCGGCGGGTTCCTGCGGGTCGACCCGGGAGGCTGGACCTCGATCGGCCTGCCGGCGCAGCCCGGCTGAGACCTCGACTCAGTCGACCATGCGGTTCAGCGCCGGGGCGTCGAGCGGCTCGCAGGCGCCGCCGACCTCGCCACCCAGGCGCGCGAGCGCGGCCTGCAACTGCTCGATCGTGCGGTCCTGCTCGGCGACGTGGTCGATCAGCCGGTGCAGCGCGAGCGACAGCGGGTCGTCGCCGCCCTGCGTGACCGCGTAGGCCGAGAAGCCCATCTTCGCGGCCTGCGCCTCGCGCCGCTGGTCGGCGCCCTCGACGATCACCCGCGCCGGGATGCCCACCGCGGTGGCGCCGGGCGGCACCGCCTTCACCAGCACCGAATTCGAACCTACGCGCGCGCCCGCGCCGACCGTGAACGGTCCAAGCACCTTCGCCCCGGCGCCGACCACGACCCCCTTCTCGAGCGTCGGGTGCCGCTTGCCGGGCGCGAGCGCGGTGCCGCCGAGCGTGACGCCCTGGTAGATCGTGCAGTCGTCGCCGACTTCGGCAGTCTCGCCGATCACGACCCCCATCCCGTGGTCGATGAAGACGCGCCGCCCCATCGTCGCACCGGGGTGGATCTCGATGCCGGTGACCAGGCGCCCGAAGGCCGACACCACGCGCGCCAGCGTGCGCAGGCCGCCCGTCCAGAGCCGGTGCGCGACCCGATGCAGCGCGAGCGCGTGCACGCCCGGGTAACACAGCAGCACCTCGAGCTTCGAGCGTGCCGCCGGATCGCGATCCAGCACCGCTGCGATGTCCTCCCTGAGGCGCGCGAACATTCGATGATCTCCGAGACTTGCGACGCAACCGCTCAGTTTAAGCGGTTTGGGCGGGGCCCGCCCGCCGCTCGATCTGCGCGCAGACGCCGCGCAGGATCGCCACCTCTTCGGCCTCGAGCCGCGAGCGCGCGAACAGCCGGCGCAGGCGCGGCATCAGCTTCTTCGGGTGGCGCGGGTCGAGAAAGCCGACCTGCACCAGCGCGCGCTCGAGATGCGCGTACAGCGCCTCCACTTCCGCGTGGGTGGCGAAGCGCGCCGCGCCGGTCGCTGCATGGGACGACGCATCTGGCCGCGCATCGTGACGCGCACCGGGCGGCGCATCGTCGCGCACCTGCCGCGCGTCGGCGCGCAGGCAGTAGGCGACGACCTGCACGGCCTGAGCCAGGTTCAGCGACGCGTAATCGGCCTCGCCCGGGATGCTGCACAAGGCCTGGCACAGCGCGGCCTCCTCGATCGACAGCCCGGTGCGCTCGGCGCCGAACACGAACGCGACGCGATGCGCGGGATCGCCGGCCAGCTCGTCGCGCGCGCGCCGCACGCACTCCTCCGGCGGCTGCGCGGGCGGACCGAACTCGCGCGCGTCGGCGCTCACCGCGATCGCCAGCGTCGTGCCGGCGAGCGCCGCGGCGAGGTCGGGCACGACTCGCGCCGCGGCGAGGACGTCGTCGGCGCGGCTGGCGCGCGCGATCGCTTCGGGGTGGCTGCACAGCGCCGGATCGCGCGGCCCGGCGAGCACGAGCCGGCGCAGGCCCATCGCACGCAGCGCGCGCGCGGCGGCGCCGACGTTGCCGGGATGGCTCGTTCCGCACAGCACGAATTCGACCCGGTCGAACCACGCCGGCGCAGGGCGGTGAAGGCTCGTTCTCGCCATCGCTTAGAATGTCAGGTTCGGTTCAGACACCCTACAGGCCCGATCGCCATGCACCCGATGCTGAACGTGGCGGTCCGAGCGGCGCGACGCGCCGGACGGATCATCAACCGCGCGAGTCTCGACCTAGAGACACTCGCCGTCGCGCGCAAGCAGCGCAACGACTTCGTGACGGAGGTCGACCACGCCTCCGAAAAGGCGATCATCGACACGCTGCTCAATGCGTATCCGGATCACGCGATCTTAGCAGAGGAGTCCGGCCATCTCGTGAAGGGCGCGGCGGCCGGCGCCGACCACCGGATCGAGGAGACCGAGCACATCTGGATCATCGATCCGCTCGACGGCACGACGAACTTCATCCACGGCCTGCCGCAGTACGCAGTGTCGATCGCGCTGATGCAGCGCGGGGTCGTCACGCAGGGGGTCGTCTACGACCCGAACCGCGACGAGCTCTACACCGCGTCGAAGGGCGCGGGCGCTTTCCTCAACGACCGTCGCATCCGCGTCTCGAAACGCCAGCGCCTCGACGAGGCGCTGATCGGCACCGGCTTCCCGTTCCGCAAGCTCGACCAGCTCGAGGAGTACCTCGCGATCTTTCGCGGCGTCACCGAGCGCGCCGGCGGCATCCGCCGTCCGGGCGCCGCGGCGCTCGACCTCGCGTACGTGGCCTGCGGGCGCTTCGACGGCTTCTTCGAGATGGGGCTGTCGCCCTGGGACGTCGCCGCCGGCAGCCTGCTGATCAGCGAAGCCGGCGGCCTGGTCGGCGACTTCCACGGCGAGCCGGGCTACCTCTTCTCGGAGCGCGTCGTTGCCGGCGCGCCGAAGGTGTTCGCGGCGCTGATCGCGCTGCTGCGCGGACTGCCGCCGGTCGGTAAGGCCTGAGCCGGCGGCGCTGACCAGGGCGCCCCTCAGCGCTGCGCTCGGCGCTGTCGCTCGGCGCTGTCGCTTGCGCCGAGGCACGACAGCGCCGCTCAGCAGCGGCCGGAGTCCAGCCACGCGGCCAGTCCGTCCGCGTTGAGCCAGATGTCGAGGTCGAACAGTTCGAGCAGCGCGCGCTCGTCGAGCGGCCAGTCCTGGCGGCGCGCCTCGGCCAGCACGATCGCGCGCACGCCCTCGCGCAGGCGATCGCGCCGCTGGGCGCCGGCGTCGCGGCAATCGAGCGCCAGCCGCGCGTGCGCTTCGACCAGCCGGTGCAGGTCGGCGCCGCAGCGCTCGACCTGGGTGACCTGCCCGAAGTGCGTGACGTAGACGGCGCCGGGCTTGCGCGCAAGCAGGCGGTCGAGCGATGCGTGCAGCGCCGGCGGGTCGAACTGCACCGGCGTGGTGGCCGGGAAGATCGCCTGCCGCCCGTCGCGGTCGAGTTCGCGGTACGACAGCCCGAAGGTGTCGCCGGTGAAGATATGCCCGGTGCGCTCGTCGACGATGCAGACGTGGTGCCGCGCGTGGCCCGGGGTGTCGAGAAACTCGAAGCGCCGGCCGTTCAACGAGACGGTCGCGCCGTCCGGCGTCTCGACGACGCGCTCCGCCGGGACCGGCAGCACGTCGCCGTAGACGCGGCGCGCGTATTCGACGCCGTAGACCTCGACCGTGCCCTGCATCAGGCGCGTCGGGTCGATCATGTGCCGCGCGCCGCGCGGATGCACGGTCAGGCGCGCGTTCGGAAACTTCGACATCATCAGGCCCGCGCCGCCGGCGTGGTCCAGGTGCACGTGCGTGAGCATCACCCAGTCGACCTGTTCCGGCGAGAGGCCGCGCGCCGCCAGCGCCGCGAGCACGTGCGGCAACGAGTCGTTGGAACTCGTGTCGATGATCGCCACGCGGTCGCCCTCGATCACCAGGTGCACCGCGTCGCACAGCGGGCGCAGGAAGCCGGAGTCGACGGCGACGATGCCGTGACCGTAGTCAATCGAAGAAAGCATCGAATCCCCCGGGAGGCACGAAGAGCTCGTCGCGCAGGATCAGCCGCGTCGGGCCGGGCATCGCGCGCACGCGCACCGGATGCCGCTCGTCGCCGGGATAGACCATCGTGCGCACACCGTCGTGGACGAAGGAATCCGGCTCGACCACCGGCGGCGGGCGGCGGCGCGCGTCGTCGAGAACGTCGGCCACCGACGCGTGGCGGCCGACCTGCGCAACGCTCATCAGCTGCGCCGGCGCAAGCACCATCCCTCCGCGCCGGTAGCGTTCGATCACGGCGCGCGGCGTCAGCCACACGCTCTCGGTCGCCTCGTGCTCGTCGTGACGCGCCTGCTGCCCTTCGGGCAGCGCGGCGACGAAGAAACGGGCGTCGAAGCGCTTGTCCATCATCGCCGGCACGCGCGGCGTGATCCAGCGCGAGAACGGTACCAGCGCGTCGCTGGCGAGTTCGAGCGCAAGCCCCGACAGCACGGCGCCGAAGGCGAGACCCTCGCGCGCGCGCTCCCGGGCGCGCTGCGCCAGCGCGCCGTCGGCGCCGCGCGCCAGCAGCACGCCCGCTTCTTCGAAGGTCTCGCGACAAGCGGCCACGAACAGGCTCGCCGCCGTCCGCGGATCGAGTTGCGGCTCGCCGAGGCACGCATGCAGCAGCTCGGGCGCAGCGCCGGAGCGCGCGATCAGCGCGTCTTCGCCGTCGGACGTGTCGAGCTTGCCGCCCGGGAACACGTAGGCCCCACCGAGCACGTCGGAGCGGCCGTGCCGACGCAGCAGCAGCACCTCGGGGCCGGCGTCGCTGTCGCGCAGCAGCAGGACGCTCGCAGCGGGACGCGGCGGCGAATCGACGGGACGGAACCAGGTTTCCATGGGCGAACGGCATTCTGCCTGAGTCGCGCCGGGCGACCCGCGGTGGCGCAGGGATTCGCGCCCTGACCGGTCCCCGTCGATCAGCCCTCGCCGTCGGGACGCCCGAGCTGCGCGATTGCCGGCACGGATCCGCACGAAGCGAGGAACTCCAGCAGTTGCCGCGGCGAAAGACCGAGGCTCTCCGTGTTCACCAGCGGGTGGAAGTTCAGCTGATCGGCATCCATCAGGTTCGCGTCGACGACGACCGTCACCTCCCGCGCGGCATCCGCGAGGAGCCCGAGCGGCGTGAGCGATCCCGGCTCGAGCCCGAGCACTTCCTGCATCCTCTGCGGTGACGCGAATCCGAGCTGCCCCGATGCGCCGACGCGCCGGTGAAGGGTCTTGAGATCGACGAACTGGTCTTCGTGCGCAACCACCAGGAACAGCCGGCCCTTGCGGTCCCGCAGCAACAGGTTCTTCGTGAAGCGGCCCGACATGGAGCCGCGGCGAGCCTTCCCTTCCTCGACCGTTTCGTGCGCCGGGTAAGGCACGACTCGCACCGGAATGCCGAGTTCACGCAGCCGCCCGAACAGGCGTTCCTTCGCTTCGTCCACGCGGATCTCCGTCGATGGCGGGCGCAGCCGCCATCCCCGTGCCCCGGCTGCCGGGCGTCCCTCGAGCGGGGGATGTTGCGCCACGTTCGTTGATTCGTTAGAGTATTGGCATGAATCCGCGTCGAGTCAAGGATCTGCTGTACGAGCAGGTCGCCCGCGTCGGCAAGGCGGTCTCGAGCCCGAAACGGCTCGAGATGCTCGAACTGCTCGCGCAGGGCGAGAAGACCGTCGAGACCCTCGCCGCGGAACTCGCGATCGACGTGCGACTCGCCAGCGCGCACCTGCGCGTGCTGCGCCAGGCGCGGCTGATCGACGCGCAGCGCGACGGCCGCTACGTGCGCTACCGCCTCGCCGGCCACGACGTCGCCGGGCTGTGGGTCACGCTGCGAGAGGTCGCCGAGGAGCACCTGCTCGAGTTGCGCGCCACGCTCGCGCAGATGGTGTCGGAGCCGGGGCGGCTCGCGACGATGGGACGCGAGGATCTGCTCGCGCAGGCGCGCGAGGGCGAGGTGGTGGTGATCGACGTGCGGCCGCGGCCCGAATACGAGACCGCGCACCTGCCGTTCGCGCGCTCGATGCCGCTGGCCGAACTCGAGCGGCGACTCGCCGAGCTGCCGCGCGACCGCGAGATCGTCGCCTATTGCCGCGGCCCGTTCTGCCTGCTCTCGGACGAGGCGGTCGAGATGCTCGCGGCGCGCGGGTACCACGCGCGCAAGATCCTCGACGGGGTGAGCGAGTGGCAGGCGGCAGGCTTGCCCCTGAGCGCCGAGCCGGCTGGCTGACGTGAGTGGACGCAGAGGAGACTTGCGATGACGACCACCCTGTTCGTTCTCAACGACGCGCCCTACGGCAGCGAGCGCGCCTACAACGCGCTGCGCCTCGCGGGGGCGCTCGCCGGCAAGGAGGGCCAGCAGGTACGGCTGTTCCTGATGGCCGACGCGGTCGCGTGCGCGAAGGCCGGGCAGAAGGTGCCCGAGGGCTACTACAACGTGCAGCTGATGCTCGGCAAGGTGCTGCGCAAGGGCGAGGTTGCACTGTGCGGCACCTGCATGGACGCGCGCGGACTGTCCGATGCCGAGATGGTCGATGGCGCGCGACGCGGCACGCTCGCACAACTCGCTGACTGGACTGCCGCAGCCGACAAGGTGCTGGTGTTCTAGGCGGGTGATCGCATGACCGGGTCCGCGTTCCCGGGACGCCGCAACGTCGTCCTGCTCGCCTGCAGCCAGGCGATGATGATGTCGGCCATCGTGATGTCGATGGCGCTCGCCGCCGTGCTGGGCAACGCGCTCGCACCCGACAAGTCGCTCGCGACGCTGCCGGTCGCGGTGATGGTGATCGGCACCGCCCTCGCGTCGGTGCCGGCAGCGCTGCTGATGCGCCGCTTCGGGCGCCGCGCGGGCTTCCTGCTCGGCGCTGCGCTCGGCGTCGGCGGCGGCGCGCTGGGGGCGCTCGGCCTGCACCAGCAATCGTTTGCGTTCTTCGTGGCCGGGCACTTGCTGCTGGGCAGCTACCAGGGCTTCGCCAACTACTACCGTTTCGCGGCGGTCGAGGCCACCGACGCGGCGAGTGCGAGCAAGGCGGTCTCGTGGGTGGTCGCCGGCGGCCTCGTCGCCGCCTTCCTCGGGCCCCAGCTCGCGCAGTGGGGGCGCGACTGGGTGCCGGCCGAACTCTACGTCGGATCGTTCGTCGCGCAGACCGTGCTCGGCGTGGCCGCGCTGCTGCTGTTGTCGCAGGTCCGCCTGCCGCGCATCGCCGCGGCAGGCGCCGGCGTGGCGCGCCCGCTGCGCCAGATCGTCGCGCAGCCGGTGCTGATCGCGTCCGTGTTCGGCGCCGCGGTCGGCTACGCGGTGATGATCATGGTCATGACCGCGACGCCGCTGGCGATGCTCGGCTGCGGACTGCCGCGCACCGACGCCACGCCTGTGATCCAGTGGCACGTCGTCGGGATGTTCGCGCCGTCCTTCTTCACCGGGCGGCTGATCCGGCGCTGGGGCGCGCCGCGCATCATGCAGGCCGGCTTCGTGCTGCTGCTCGGCCACGTCGCGATCGCCGTCTCCGGGCTCGAGTTCCTGCACTTCCTGTCGGCGCTCGTGCTGCTCGGGGTGGGCTGGAACTTCGCGTTCATCGGCGGCACGACGCTGCTCACGCAGGCCTACCGACCCGCCGAACAGCTGAAGGTGCAGGCGGTCAACGAGTTCTCGATCTTCGGGCTGGTGGCACTGGCGACGCTGACCGCGGGCTGGCTCTACGACCGCTTCGGTTGGGTGCCGCTGAACCTCGCCGTGGTGCCGCTGCTGGTCGCGGCGCTGCTGACCTCGCTCGCGATCGAACGACGGCAGCGCGCGGCGGGCTGACGCACGCCGGTTTCCTGCCCAGCGTCGCGCCGCGCGGGCGCCCGGGTGCCGTTCAGGCGGCCCGCATGAAGCGGGCGAAGAATCGTGCCAGCACCTCGTGCGCGTCGAGCGGCAGCACGTGGGCGATGTACTGGTCGGGACGCACGACGACCAGCGCGCCGTTCGCGCGGTCGACGCCCCGCAACTCGAAGACGTCGCGGCCGGTCTTCAGGTCCGGGCTGAAGACCTTGCCGTAGTCGCGCAGGCCGTAGCGCCCTTTTGCCGGTTGCAGCAAGCGGGGCAGCGACGCGACGTCGAGCCGGTCGTGCGCCTGCTGGAACACCGCGCGCAGGTCGAACACCGCGTCGATGTCCTGGTCGGCGCCGGTGTACTGCCGCACCGGCGAGTCGCCGGATTCGTCGAGGAACCGGCACAGCCCGAACACTCCCGCGTCCGGCGCCAGAGCATCCTGCGCGCCGGCGAATGCGTACAGGCGCCAGCGTCCGTCGGCCCGCGCGACGTGCCCCAGATGCATGGGTCGGGCATCGACAACGCGGATCACCGGCGCCGAATGAAAGCGCGTGCCGATCACGAAGCCGCGCGCGAGGGCCTGGTGCGCACCGTCCCCGGTAATCAGCGACGGACGGTAATGAGTGCCCATGCCGGCAGTAAACCGTCCGTGTCGCTCGAAATAGCGCTTGAACTCGCCCGGATCCACGCCTTCGGCCTCGCTGACGGCAACGCACTTCGGGCGGTCGCTGAACATCCTTGCGAATTCGCGGTCGAAGTCGATCAGCCCCTGCGCCGCGGGCTGGCGCTCGGCGGAGTAGGTCTGCAGCAGCGCGGGATCGGCTTGCCTGCGCAAGACCGCGGCGAGCTTCCATCCCAGGTTGAAAGTGTCCTGCATCGAGAAGTTCATGCCCTGCCCGGCCTTCGGGCTGTGCGTGTGGCACGCGTCTCCAGCGATGAAGACTCGCGGCTGCCGCGCACCGCTCGCTTGCGCGAGCAGGTCGTCGTAACGGTCGCAGATGCGCTGCCCGATCTCGTACACCGACCACCAGGGCACTTCCTTCACCGCCAGCTCGTAGGGATGAAGGATGCGCCGGGCCGCGGCGACGAGTCGCTCGAGCGTGATGCCGCGCTCGGCAACCCGCTCGTCCTCGGCCAGCTTGTCCATCTCGACGTACAGGCGCACCAGGTAGTCGCCTTCGCGCGGGATCACGAGCAGGCTGCCGTGGGCAGAGTGCACTGCGGACTTGAACCGGATGTCCGGAAAGTCGGTGACCGCCAGCACGTCCATGACGCCCCAGGCCTGGTTCGCGGAATCGCCCGACAGCCGCAGGCCGATCGAGCGCCGGACCTCGCTGCGGGCGCCGTCGCAGCCGACGACGTAGCGCGCGCGCACCGTCTCCGGCTGGCCTTCATGGCCCGGCCCCGTTCGCTCCAGCCGCACGGTGACCGGGTAGTCGGCGGCGCCCTCGTCGACCTCGAGCGCGACGAACCGGCGCGCGTAGTGCGGCTCGAGCCGGCTCGGCGAGTTGCGCATCGTCGCGAGGAAGAAGTCGTGCACCCGCGCCTGGTTCAGCACCACGTGCGGAAATTCCGACAACCCGTCCTCGGTGTCCTGCACTCGACCGTGCCGGACGATCCGCGCGGGGTCGGCGTCGTCCGGCTTCCAGAAGGTCACCTCGTTGATCCAGCAGGCCTCCTTCAGGACTCTCTCGCTGAAGCCGAAGGCCTCGAACATCTCCATCGTGCGGCAGGCGATCCCGTCCGCCTGCCCGAGCTGCAGCGGGCCCTCCTTCTGCTCGACGATGCAGGTCCGGATGTCGGGAAACGCGGCCAGCTGCGCGGCAAGGGTCAGGCCGGCCGGGCCGCAGCCCACGATCAGCACGTCGACCTGCGCCGGCACCGTGCCGGTGTGCGGCAGCGCTTGCGCCGAGGGCTCGGCGACTTCGGGGTCGCCGGGCCGGAAGCCATTCAGGTGGAACTGCACGTCGTCTCCTGCGGTTGCGCCGGGAAACAGGCTACCAAAGCCGATCGCCTCGTACCGGCAAGGCCGGATCGAGCACAAGGAGCCAGCGGTCTCTCTGGACATTCCCCGCGCGCCGTCCATAATGGCGGTTGACGCCTGTTTCGACGTTCCTGCATTGCGAGCTCCCATGCGCGTTCCCGGCCCGATCCGCCTCCTTGCCGCCTGCCCGCGAAGGGCAGGCCGGCTGGCGCCGCTCGGCCCGCGCGCGCAACTGGCCCAGCCGGCCTTCGAGCCCTGAGCCCGGCGATCGTCCTCCCCTCCCCTCTTCTCTGATCGATCGCCGGGCCTGATTCCAGGTCCGTGCAGCGTTGCCGATCGGCTGCTGCGCGACGGACCGATCGTCGCCGGGCTCGTCCCCGGCACGGCCCCACGAACGCTTCCGGCCAAGGAGATTGCCATGACTACCGTGACCATGGACCCCAGGGTCCTGACCGAACTCGACCATCGACGGATCCACCTGCTGCTCGCGAGCAAGGACCGGCGCAAAACCGATCCTCTGGGCGAACTGCTCGACGCCGCCGAGGTTCTCGATGCGCGCGCAGTTCCCGCCGACGTCGTGACGATGTACTCGCAAGTGCGCGTCGAGCAGTGCGACATGGGCGCAAAGCGAAAGCTGGTGGTCTGCTACCCGGAGGATGCGGACCCTTCTGCGGGTTTCGTCTCGGTGCTCTCTCCGGTCGGCACGGCGCTGCTCGGGCGCCGCTGCGGCGACATCGTCCAGTGGACTACGCCGAGCGGACCCCCCGAACGGATCCGGATCGTCGAAATCCTGTTCCAGCCGGAGGCCAGCGGCGACTACACGCTCTGATCGCGGGCCATCCGATACACTGCGCGAATCGACACCCTGATCCTCCCGTCGTCCGGACAGGAGCCGACGATGCTCTTCGAATTGCGGATCTACTACACGGTGCCGGGGCGCATGCCGGCGTTGCAGAAGCGCTTCCGGGAAGACACCGTGAGGATCTTCGAACGCCTCGGGATCCGCGCGGTCGGCTATTTCACCGACCACATCGGGCCGGACTGCGACAACAAGCTCACCTACCTGCTCGCCTGGGAAGATCTCGAAGAACGCGACCGGCTGATGGATGCGCTGCTCGCGGACCCCGAGTGGATCGCGGCGCGCGCGCGATCCGAGGCCGACGGCGGGCCGATCGTCGAGCGGGTCGAGAATTCGATCCTGCTGCCGACCTCGTTCTCTCCGTTGCAGTGAGGCCGCGATGTTCCACGAGATGTGCGTCTATCACACGCTGCCCGGGCGAATGCCCGCACTGCACGCGCGCTTCCGCGAAGCGGGCGTCGCACTGTGGAGCCGCCACGGTTTCCGGCAGGTCGGCATCTTCACCGACTGGATCGGCCCCGACTGCGCGAACAAGCTGATCTGCCTGCTCGCGTGGGAGAGCATGAGCGAGCGCGACACCAAATGGCGCGCGTTCCTGGCCGACCCCGAATGGCTCGCCGCCTGCGAGCGCGGCGAGCGCGACGGCCGCATCGTGGCGCGCGGCGCATCGGAGCTACTGCGCCCCCCTCCCGACTCGGGCGCCAGCACGTCGCGCGCAAACCCCTGGTGCGC
>JANJTK010000070.1 GCA_024711155.1 Burkholderiaceae bacterium | reverse complement strand
GGAATGAAGTGGCTGTGCAGCGTGTCCCGGCTGGTCATCCGCAGCAGCACCGGCTTGCCCGCGGGCACGCGCAACTCGTTCTGCGTGCGCACGCCGTTGGCGTAGGTGTAGTCCCAGCTGTACATGCCAGACTCGAGCTTCACCTCGAGGCGGTCCGCGGGAACGTCGCGGTAATCGTTCCAGAGCTTCCAGCCGTTGGCGGCGATGTACAGGTCGTCCGCAAGGAAGAGGAACGTCGGGATGGCCGCCCACCCGACCGCCGCGGCCACCGTCATCACGGGCGCGGAGCCGGTGTCGCCGGGCTTCCTCGCGCGGTACCTGAAGAGGAACCACGCGATCACCAGCGCGAACCCGACGCCGATCACGGTGATGTCGAGGATGACCAGATTCCACAGGCGGTCCCAGCCGGCCGCCGGGTCGATATCAGCTCGCATGCACGGTCCTCCTGGCGAGTCTTCTGCGGTAACCGAGGAGCCCCGCCGCCGCCAGGCCCACCCCCAGGAGGAGCGAACCGAGTCCGACGAACAGCGCGTAGTTGGGCTGGTAGCGGCCCTCGGAATAGTTGTAGCTGAAGCAGGCCCCGGTGATCATGTCGAACACGGCCGACGCGGACCCGCTGATGCGCCCCCAGTCGGCTTCGATCAGGGCGAGTTCGACCGTTCGCGGATCGAGGGGCGTGCCGTAGACGTAGCGCGCGACGCGCCCTTCGGGCGTGAGGAACACGAGCACGTTCGGGTGCAGGAAGGTCTTGTCGATGCGCGACCAGAAGAACCGGAACCCGACCGAGCCGGCGAAGCGTTCGTGCGCGTCGGGCGCGGCTTCGCCGAGCACTGCAAAACGCCAGCCTTCGCGCAGCGTCGCGTCGAGCCCGCGCATGCTGTCGACGAACTGCCGCGCGGTGACTTCGCTGTCGTTGGGGTCGAACGAGACGGTCAGGATCCGGTAGTCCCGCCCGGCCCGGAAGCGCTCGACCTGCTCGAGCGCCGCGGCGAGATTCCGGTTCACGATCGGACACGATCCGTCGCAGCCGTAGTACGACAGCGCGAGGATCACGGGCTTGCCGAGCACGTCGCCCAGGGTGAACGGCCGACCGCTCTCGTCGACGAACCGGGTTTCCCGGGCCATCGGCTGGCCGAGGAAGCGCGTCTCGTCGATCTTCATGATTCCCGGATCGAGACTGGTGCGCGAATTGTCCTCCGGCGGCCTGCCGGCCGCGTGGACGAGTCCCGCGGCCAGGACGGCGAACAGCGTGGCGAGCAAGCCGGCGAAAGAGCGCATGGCGACGGTGCGTTCGGGGCCCGTCTCGCGGCTACCAGAAATAGACCTGCGACACGACGAAGAACCAGATCAGGTCGACGAAGTGCCAGTAGAGACTCGCCGTCCGCCAGTACCCGATCGAGGGTTGCCCCCTGAACGACGAAGGCAATCCCGCGACGAAGATCAGCAAGCCCACGATCACGTGGCCGCCATGGAAACCGGTGATCGTGAAGAAGCTCGTGCCGAAGACGTTGGTCGAGATCGTGAAGCCGCCCTCGATCAGGTGGTTCCACTCGTAGCCCGACATGCCGAGGAACGCGGCGCCGAGCACGATGGTGGCCAGCAGCCAGGTGCGAAAGCCGGCGCGATCGCCCCGGTGCAGCCGTGCCTCGGCGAAATGGATCGTGAACGATGAAGCGACCAGCGTGGCGGTCATCACCAGCGGCAGGATCTTCGGAATCGCGGGCGTATTCCCGGGCGGCCAGAACGGAGCCTGCAGCCGCGCGAACCAGTAGATGGCGAAGAACGAGACGAAGATCATCGCCTCGGCCAGGATGAACCAGCCCATCGCGCCGTAGGACAGGCCTTCGCCATGGCCCATCGCCTCGCTCGTCCATCCGATGACGCCGGCCAGCACCAGCGCCACGCCGACACCGAGCGCGATGACCGCCGCCAGCGGCAGTTGGTAGACGAACCGGAATCCGAAGGCGAAGGTCAGCGCGAGAATGCCGAAGCTCGCCACGAACGGCCAGACGCTCCACTCCCAGTGTGCAACGTGAAGTTCGCCGTCGCCGTGCACCGTGCCGACATCGTGTGCCATCCGAGCTCCCCCTGCCCGTGCGGGCGGGTTCATCCTACCAACACCCGAGGGCCTTGAACATCAATGGCCGGAATCGCGGGTAGGGAATGGCGGGAGCCGTCGGCAAGCCCCCGCGGCCTGCCGACTGCCCCGATCACGCGACCAGCACGGCCCGGAAGTCGTTGACGTTCGTGCAGGTCGGCCCGGTGACGAGCAGGTCGCCGAGCGCGGCGAAGACGCTCCACGCGTCGTTACGCGCAAGACATGCTGCCGCGTCCAGGCCCAGAGCCCGCGCGCGCGCCAGCGTCGTCGGCGAGGCGAAGGCGCCCGCGTTGTCCTCGGTGCCGTCGATGCCGTCGGGGTCGGCCGCGAGCACATGCCCGCGGGGCTCGCCCTCCCGCGCGCGCGCGCATCCGAGCACGAATTCGGCGGCGCGGCCGCCGCGGCCGCCCGGCGAGCGGACCGTCACTGTGGTCTCCCCGCCGCTCAGCAGCACGCACGCGCGCGCGGCGCCGCCGGCGCTGCGCGCGATCTCGCGCGCGAGTACGGCCTGCGCGCGGCCGACCTCGCGGCTCTCGCCCTCGATGGCGTCGCCGAGCACGCGCACTTCGAAGCCGCGCCGCCGGGCATGCGCCGCCGCGGCCTCCAGGCTCGCGCGCGCGGTGGCGATCACCCGCACCTCGTGGTTCGCGAACGTGGCGTCGCCGGGCTTCGGCGTCTCGAGCGATCCGTCCTCCAGGCCGCGGCGCACCGCGACCGGCACCTCGATGCGATGGCGCCGCAGGATCGCGAGCGCGTCCGCGCACGTCGTCGGATCGGGGATCGTCGGGCCGCTCGCGACGACCGCCGGGTCGTCGCCGGGCACGTCGCTGATCACCAGCGTGACGACGCGCGCCGGCGCGCACAGCGCGCCGAGCCGGCCACCCTTGATCGCGGAGAGGTGCTTGCGCACGCAGTTGATTTCGGCGATGGGCGCACCGCTGTGCAACAGCGCGCGATGGATCGCCCGCTTGTCGGCGAGCGCGATGCCCGGCGCCGGCAGGCTCAGCAGCGACGAGCCGCCGCCCGAAACGAGGCACAGCACGAGATCGTCGGCGCCGAGGCCGCGCGTCGCCTCGACGATGCGCCGCGCCGCGGCCTCGCCGGCCTCGTCGGGCAGCGGATGCGCTGCCTCGACGATGCCGATGCGAGCGCCGCGCGCAAGCGATTCCGGCGGCACGTGCCCGTAGCGCGTGACGACGAGACCGTCGAGCGGCGCGTCGACCGGCCATGCCGCATCGACCGCCTGCGCCATCGCGGCGCTCGCCTTGCCCGCGCCGAGCACCCGCGTGCGCCCGCGCGGGGGCGCCGGCAGCGCCGGTGCGACGCAGTGCCGCGGCAGCGCGCGCTCGACGGCGGCGTCGAAGAGTTCGCGCAGCAGCGCGCGCGGATCGTCGTTCTCGTTCAGGTTCCGCACGCCCTTCCCCTGAGTCGCCAATCAGGTCGTCGGCCCGACTTGCGACGCGGAGTCTGACTGCGCCACAGCGGGCGCGCAAGCCGCGGCAATGCCCCCATGCCGCTCGCTCAGTGCTGCGCACTTCGTCACCCCCCCCGTGATCGAGGGATTCACGAAGCGGCGCGGTTCGAACAGAATCCGGGCGCGGCGGCCGCGCAGGCCGCTCGCCGACAGCCGATGCCATCCCGACTTGCGGAGATAACTCCCGTGCGATTCCCCCGGATCCCGATCCTCGCGCTGACCCTGGCCGCCGGATGGCCGTGCGCGCAGGCCCAGTCGATCGCGCGCGTGCAGCCGACCGACGCGCAGCTCGACTGCGCCGGCATCGCTGCCGAGCGCAAGACCCTGGCCGACACGATCGCCGCGGGCGATCCGAACGCGCCGAGCCTTGCCCGGACCGCCGCCGGCGGCGCCGCCAACATGGGAGGCCAGGTCGCCGGCGCCGTGATCGCGCAGGGCGGCGGGCTGTTCGGCTCGCTCGTGAGCAAGGTGGCGGGCGCCGTCGCGAAGCAGCAGGTCGAGGAGCGGATGGGCCCGGATGCCGAGGCGCAGAAGCGCGCCGCCGAGGCGCGCGAGCGCACCGGGTTCCTCGACACCCTTGCAGCGGCGCGCCAGTGCCGCAGCGACGATCCGTCGTTCGCCGGCAACCCGCTGTCGCCGGAAGCGTTCGGGAAGCTCGCCGACGGCTCGGCCGCGCCGGCGGTACTGGCGCCGCTGTCGGCGGCAGCGGTCTCGCCCGCACTCGACGGCGCACTGTCGCCGTTGCCCGCGACCGGCTTGCTCGAAGGCAACCTCGAGACGGCCGGCCGCCCGTTCCACGTCAGCGAGTTCCGCGTGCTGTTCGAGGTCGGCGGCACGGTGAGCGCAAACACGCGCGCCGGCCACCTGCCCGGCGTCAACTACGGCGCGACCCGCTCGACGATCCGGTACGAAGTCGCGAACCCGGACATCGCGGCGCTGCAGGCGATCGTCGATCGCGCGTGGCGCGACTTCAACGAGCGCGCCGCGGCCGCCGGCGTGAAGCTCGACGACCCTGTAGCCGTCGCCGCACAGCACGGCGAGGTGTACCCGGCCACCGAGCCAGCGAGCGCACCCGGCGCGCCGGTGTACGCCGAGATCAATCTCGGCCACGTCAAGCGCAAGTACCTGGTGCTCGCCCCGACCGGCATGAAGCTGCATTCGCGCGGCCTCGCCGGCCTGGGCGCCGGCGACATCGGCAAGCGCATCGAATGGACCCGCGCGAACCGCGAGGCGATCGCGGTCGGCATCGCGCTCAACGTCGCGTCGCTCGAAACCTCGGGTTCGGGTTCGTCGATCCTGCGCTCGGGCTCGAGCACCCGCGCCGGCGAGGGCATGACGCTCGCCGCGCCCGCCGGCGCCGCCGTGGCCAACGGGCACGTGCGCGCCGGCATGCTGCGCCTCGCGAAGGAGCTGCCGATCCCGGGCGCGTTCGCGCGCTTCCGCGAAACCGGCGGCTACGACACGCAGAAGGACGCGGCAGTGCGCTCGGTGCAGATCCTGGGCGCACTGGCAGGCGTCGCGCCGAACGCCTCGAAGACGGTCGAGATGGCGGTCGATCTCGACGGACCGGCGACCGCGCGCATGGCGCTCGCGGGACTCGCGACCTTCAACGAGGGGCTCGTTGGGATGCTGAAGGCCGGGCAGTAGTTTCCGGTCTAGCCCAGTTCGATGCGGTCGCCGTGCCCCGCCAGGACGGCGATGCCCAGCGTCAGGTATTCACGCAACTGGCGTGTGAGCAGGAAGTTCTCCCGGACGAAGGTCTGCGCCTTCGCGCCCATCTCGCGCACGAGCTCCGGTTGGTTGAGCAGGTACCGGATGCGCAGCGCGGCGCCCTCCGGCGTGTTGACGAGAAATCCGGTGTGGAAGTCGACCACCTGCAGACGGATTCCACCGGTGTCCCCCCCGATCACCGGGCGTCCCTTCCACATGGCCTCCGTCACCGTGAGCCCGAAACCCTCGCGCGTCGATTTCTGTATTACCAGATCCGCCGCGCGTTGCAGCGCATTGATGGTGCGGTGTGCATCCGGAGGGAGCAGCAGGACATGGATGTCGTCGTCGTCGCCGGCCTCGCGGCGAACGTCCCCGACGACGGCCTCCCCCTCCGGGTCGTCGTCTGCGCCGCCGCCGGCCAGGACCAGCTGCAATCCGGGCACGAAGCGCTTGGCGAGCCGGTAGGCCTGTATCACACCGACCGGATCCTTGAAACGATCGAAACGCGAGATCTGGGCCACCACCGGGCGTGAAGGATCCAGCCCGAACCGCCTGACGACCGCGTCGATCTCTTCGTCATCGAGATCGACGTTCTTGTCGCCGAGCGGGTCTATCGACGGCGCCACCAGGTATTCCGGGTGAGGCAGCGAGCGCGCGAAGCTCGCGAGTGAAAATACGCTGGCGTCGTAACCGGCCACGTGGTTTCGCAGATAGCGCCAGACGGGCCAATGCGGGCGGCTCAGATCGATGTGGCAGCGCCACACCCACTTGCCGCGTCGCGACGGAAGGCATCCGAGCAACGGCGCGGGCTGGGGATCGTGAACGAAGACCAGGTCAGCCTCTTCCAGTACAGGCCGCAATCGCTCGGCATTCTCGCGGTTGACCTGCTCATAGGCGTCGACGAGCCCGGCCGGAAGCGCGACCGGACTACCCTGCAGCCCGTTGTGCAGCGCCTTCGTGCAACGGTAGAAATCCGGACTGCCGTCGAGGACTTCCCAGTGCACGTCCAGGCCGAGTTCTCGCGACAGCGGCACCAGCTTCAGCAGGATCTCGGCGACGCCGCCACCGACACGGGTCGAATTGACGTGCACGACGCGCTTGCCCCGATAGTGAGCGGCGAGCTGGCCGAGATGATCGATGACGTCCTCGCCAGCGACACCCGCGTAGGCATTCAGCAGGTCGCTCACCGGGAGGCCACCGCCCTGCAAGACCCGAGCGCCGCCGCCAACCGCGTGCGAATTTCACTCATGGAGGAAAAATAGGGTTCGATCCGGGCAATTCCTGCAATCAGGTCGGCATGGCGCTCGCCGAAAGCGGAGAGCCACTCGCGAAAGTCGTCCACGCGGCCCGGCACCCGCCGGCGCGCATCGATGAAGTGGTAGAAGACGGTGCCGGTGGACAATCGTGGCAACAGATCGGCGAGCTCCTCTGGAGATCCGATCCGGTGGCGGGTGTCGAAGACGACGATCTGCGAACGGACGAATTCGAACGGGCGGCTCGCGCGCATCCACTGTACGGATTCGCTCTCGTCGAGGCGCTCCTCGATAAGTTCGAGCAACCGGCCGCGCAGCGCCTCGAGTTCCCCGAAGTCCGTCGGATCGAGGACAGCAAGCCGCTCGGCCAGCGGCGGGTCGTGCAAGGCGTGTCGCACCCAGGACGCGAAATCGTTGTTGTATTCGCGCTCGTCGAAGCGCGCCTGGATCAGCCCGCCCCAGAAGTGATAGTAGATGCTGTCGACACCGACCGTCTCGATGTGCTCGCCAAGCTCCCGCAGGCTCGACGCACGACGTCGCGTCGAGATCGCGATCAACGCGCAGTCCTTGACTCGAAACGGCCGCGCCACGCCCCCTTCTTCGGGACTTGCGAGGCCGTTCTCCGGGGAAGTATTCGACATGGAACGGGAAAATCCCTCTCTGATTCGATTGTACAGACGACCTGGCCAGGCGCTCCCGACCGCACGGCTGCGCGGCGAGCCGCCCGCACCACCCCCTGCCGGGAAGAGGCGCCGACCCCATCGGCGCAAACCCGTCTAGACTCGGGATCCATGGATCCCGAACACCGCCTCCGCCCGCCTCCTCCGGTGCTGGACAGGTCGGACGCGCTGTTTCTCGACTTCGACGGCACGCTGGCCGATCTGGCACAGCGCCCCGACGCCGTCGAGACAGCGCCCGGCCTCGTGGAAACGCTCGGCCGGCTCGCGCGCATGCTGGACGGCGCACTCGCTGTCGTGTCGGGCCGGCCAGTCGAAGACCTCGACCGCTTCCTCGCGCCGTTGAAACTCCCCCTGGCGGCCGAACACGGAGCCGTTCTGCGGCTGGCCGATGGTCGCGTGCGCCGCGCCGACCCACCCGATCTAAACGAAGCGCTGCAGATCGCGCGCGATCTGGCAAAGTCGCGACACGGTCTCATCATCGAACGCAAGAGCGCGTCGGTGGCGCTCCACTACCGGCAGGCGCCGGAACACGAACGCGCCTGCGTCGATGCGCTGGACCGGATCGCGAAGGACAACCGCGAACTGGAACTGCTGCGGGGCAAGTGCGTGATCGAAATCAGACGCGCCGGAATCGACAAGGGGGGGGCCATCGCGACTCTCATGTCGAGTCCGCCGTTCGCTGGCCGCCGACCGGTCTTCGCCGGGGACGACGTGACCGACGAGGCCGGCTTCACCTGCGTCCAGTCGATCGGCGGACTCGGCATCAAGGTCGGCCCCGGCCAGACCGTGGCCATGCACGCGTGCGAATCGCCGCATGAGTTCCGCATCTGGCTGGCGACGGCGGCCGACGCTGCCGCACCGCCTGCGAAACCCGGGGCCGAAAGTGTTTTGGGGGCAGGATCCGCATGAGTTCATGCGAATCGACGGCGCGGCGCGCCGCGCCGGAGAGCGCTCCGTCCGGCGACAGCTTCGCGAAGCCCGCCGAGGCGTCGCTGTCCCTTGGCGTGATCGGCAACTGCGCCTACAGCGCCCTGATCGACCAACGCGGACGTGTCGTCTGGTGTTGTCTCCCGCGCTTCGACGCCGACCCGGTGTTCAATGCGCTGCTCGATCCTTCGCCCGCAGGCAGTTCCTTCGACGTCGAGATCGAGAACTTCGCCGAATCCCGGCAGGCGTACATCCAGAACACTGCCGTTCTGAGCACCCGGCTTTTCGATACTGCCGGCCAGTGTCTGGAGATCACCGATTTTGCACCGCGATTCCGGACGCGCTCGCGCTATTACCGCCCGCTGATGATGGTGCGTCGCATCCGGCCCCTGCAGGGATCGCCGCGGGTGCGAATAAGGATCCGGCCGAGCTTCGACTGGGGATCAACGAAGCCCATCGTGACTCGCGGCAGCAACCACGTCCGTTATGTCGGCGACGGCCTGACCCTGCGACTCACGACGGACGCGCCGATCTCCTACGTGCTGAGCGGACAACCCTTCGTTCTCACGCGCGAAATCAACCTGCTGCTGGGCCCGGACGAGACCCTCGACCACGGGGTCGGCGACACCGCGCGTCACTACGAGCAGGAAACCGTCTCGTACTGGCGCACCTGGAGCCAGCGGCTCGCGGTGCCGCTCGAGTGGCAAGAAGCCGTGATCAGGGCTGCAATCACGCTCAAGCTCTCCGTGTTCGAGGACACCGGAGCCATCGTCGCGGCCATGACGACCAGCATTCCAGAGGCGCCCGGCAGCGGGCGCAATTGGGACTACCGGTACTGCTGGCTGCGCGACGCGTTCTTCGTCGTGCGCGCACTGAACAGCCTGGCCGAGGTCGGGACGATGGAGGACTATCTCGACTGGCTCGCAAATGTCGTCGTCGGCGCCGAGGGCGGACACATTCAGCCGCTCTACGGCATCGGACTGGAGCGCGACCTGCCCGAGTCCATTTGCGACAAACTGAGCGGCTACCGTGGAATGGGACCGGTGCGCGTCGGCAACCAGGCCTTCGAACATCGGCAGCACGACGTCTACGGCAACGTGATCCTCGGCGCAACGCAATCCTTCTATGATCATCGTCTGTTGCACCGTGCCGACCGTGCAGAATTCGAGCGTCTCGAGCAGGCCGGCGAGCAGGCGGTCGCGGTATTCGGCCAGCCGGACGCCGGAATGTGGGAGTTGCGCACCCGAGCGCGGGTCCACACCTCTTCGGCGCTGATGTGCTGGGCCGCATGCGACCGGCTCGGAAATATCGCCGCGCTTCTCGGCCTGCCCGGTCGGTCGTCCTACTGGCAGTCGCACGCGCGCGCAATGCGCGAGCGCATTCTGTGCGAATCCTGGAGCGCCGATCGTCAGGCCTTCGTCGAAAGCTTCGGTGGACGCGATCTGGACGCCAGCGTACTGCTCATGGCCGAGGTCGGGCTGATCGATCCGCGCGACCGGCGCTTCCTGTCGACGCTCGACGCGCTCGAGCGCCACCTCTGCGACGGTCCCTACATGCGGCGCTACGAGGCGGCGGATGACTTCGGCAAGCCCGAGACCGCGTTCAACATCTGCACGTTCTGGCGCATCGACGCGCTCGCGCGGGTGGGTCGACGACCGCAGGCGCGCGAGATCTTCGAAACGATGCTGGCGCATCGCAACCACCTCGGCCTGCTGTCGGAGGACACGCATCCCGCCACCGGCGAGGCGTGGGGCAACTTCCCGCAGACCTACTCGATGGTCGGAGTCATCAACGGTGCGGTGCGGCTCTCGGCCGCCTGGCACACGGTGATCTGAGGAACATCCGGATGGGGCGACTGGTCGTCGTGTCGAATCGGGTCGCCGACCCGCGCAAGCCCGCCGCCGGTGGCCTTGCGGTCGCCCTGCGAGACGCGCTGCTCGCGACCGGGGGGCTATGGTTCGGCTGGAGCGGCAGGATCGTCGAGGACGGCACGCCCGGCGAAGGCGAAGTACGGGTGCAACCCGCGGGCAGTGTCTCGCTTGCAACCCTGGACCTGTGCCGCGCCGATCACGACGCCCATTACGCAGCTTACTGCAACGAAATCCTGTGGCCGGTCTTCCATTACCGGCTCGATCTGGCAGAGTTCGGAGCCGCTGCGGCCGAGGGATACCGGCGGGTCAATCAGCTGTTCGCCCGCAAGCTCTTGCCGCTGCTGCGCTCCGACGACGTCATCTGGGTGCACGACTACCACCTGATTCCGCTAGCCGCCGAACTGCGCGCCGCAGGCTGCGCTCACCGGATCGGGTTCTTCCTGCACATTCCGCTGCCTCCACCGCCGCTGTTCGCTGCGATTCCGGAAAATGCATGGCTCACGCGGGCGCTGTTCGCGTACGACTTGGTCGGCTTCCAGAGCCGGGCGGACGTCGGCCACTTCGTCGGTCATGCGGTCGCGGAAGCCGGGGCAACCGCTTTCGGCGAGTGCGGCCTCGAGGCGTTCGGGCGACGGACGCAAGTGCGCGCGTTCCCGATCGGGATCGACGTCGACGAGTTCCAGCGACTGGGCAAGACGCCCGAAGCCCGCGAGGCGTACGAGACGACGCGCACGGAGTACGCGCGTCGAAAGCTGCTCATCGGTGTCGAGCGCCTCGACTACTCGAAGGGATTGCCGCAACGTATCCGGGCGTTCCGCGAACTGCTGACCCGGTACCCTGAGAATCGCCACAGCGCGACCTTGATCCAGATCGCATCGCCGAGCCGAGAGACCGTCGGCGCCTACGCGAGCATTCGCGAGGAACTCGAGCGGCTGTGCGGGTCGGTGAATGGTGACTTCGGGGAACTGGACTGGATGCCAGTGCGCTACATCCACCGCACGGTCGCGCGCCGGCGCTTGTCCGGCCTCTATCGCGCGGCGTGCGTCGGCGTGGTAACGCCGCTGCGTGACGGCATGAATCTCGTCGCCAAGGAATTCGTCGCCTCGCAGTCGGCCGCTGATCCGGGCGTGCTTGTACTGTCGCGCTTCGCCGGCGCCGCGGAAGAACTCGTCGAATCCCTCCTCGTCAATCCCTACGACGTCCACGGCACCGCCGACACGCTGCAACAGGCCCTGGCGATGCCGCTGGCAGAGCGACGCGCACGTCACGAGGCCTTGCTGCGACGAATTCGCGAGCACGACGTGCACCAATGGTGCACCAGTTTTCTCCAGGCGCTGGACGCCTCCTCGACGCCTGCACTCAAGCCACGAGCGCGAGCGCAGCGAAGTCCCCGACCCGCATCCCGAGCCCGGCCGGTACGATCGTCGCGCCCGCGGTGACAGCAGGAAAACGCCCCTCGACCTCCCGACGCAGCTTCGGCAGCAGCAGATTGCGATGGTGGAGGAACACCCCGCCGCCAATCGAAATGCGCTCGAGGTCGAGCGTCACCACGAGATTGTAGAGCGCGCGCCCCAGCACGACGCACAACGCATCGACGGTTTGCGCGGCGCCCTCGTCACCGGCATGAACCGACTCCATCAGCGCCGCCGCGCTGACGCCGAAACGCCGCTCGATCGCCGAACCGGACACCTGCGCTTCGACGTCGCCCTCGTTGCCGCAACCGCACACCGTGCCCCCGGGGCCGTCGTTGACGAAGCTGTGCCCTGCATGCCCTGCATTGCCGTTGCGGCCGAACAGCACGCGCCCCCCGACGCACAGGCCGGTGCCGATGCCGGTGCTCCACGTCACGTAGGCGCAATCGTCGACGCCGCGCAGCGCGCCCCAACGCCGCTCCGCGACCAGCGCCGCGATCGCATCGTTTGCCACTACCACGCGGCCGAAGCGCTCGCGCAGCGGCCGCTCGATCGGTAGCCGAAGCCAATCGTTCGGGAGGCCGCGCGCGGGCCCTGCCAGGCCGCCGCAGAGGTTGGGCGAGGCGAGCTCCACGAAGCCGTCGCGACGCATGAACGGACCCGCGGACGCTACGCCCACCGCGTGCAGCCGATCCAGCGACATGCCGCTCGCCTCGCAGGCCTGCGCCAGCATCCGCGACACCTGCCGCGCGAGCGCATCTTCCGTGCCGCTGGTGACGGTCGGCTCGGCCAGACGCTCGCCGAAGCCGTCACGGTCGGCCAGCACGACCGCCGTCTTGGTGCCGCCGATGTCGACGCAAGCTACGGTGTGCCCCTTTGCGATTGCATCGAAGGGGCGTTTCGATCCCTTGCCGGAATTCATCGGATGTTCGTCCTCGGCTGCGGCGCCGGCTCAGAGCGTTCACTCGCCGCCGGGCCGGCCGCTGACAGCGTCGCGCGTCAGGTAGTCGAGCAGAGCGCCCATCAGCGCGTTCACCGGCGCGAAGTGGCGCGGCGCGTCGGCGCGCAGCTGCGCCTCGGCCTGCACGAAGCGCGCCGGCACCAGCTCGGCGCGGCACGCGCCGACGATCTCGTCGAGGCTGTGCGGCGTCGTTTCGAGGTGGAACTGCACCCCGACGACGCGGTCGCCGACCTGGAACGCCTGGTTCTCGCAGGCGGCGCTCGCGGCGAGCCGGCGCGCGCCGGCCGGCAACGCGAAGGTCTCGCCGTGCCAGTGGAACGCGGTGAAGCGGTCCGGAAAGCGGAACCCGCCGTCGATCGGCGTGGCCGTGACCTCGAACCAGCCGATCTCCTTGACCGGGTTGCGCGTCACCGACGCGCCGAGCGCGCTCGCGATCAGCTGCGCGCCCAGGCACACGCCCAGCGTCGGCACCCCCGCGCGGATCGCGTCGCGCACGAACGCCTTCTCCGCCTTCAGCCACGGCAGTTCGGCCTCGTCGTTGACGCTCATCGGCCCGCCCATCACGATGACGAGATCGAGCCCGGCCGGGTCGGGCAACGCTGCCGCGGGCTCGAAGAAGCGCGTCCAGCCAACGGTGGCGTTTCGTTGCGCCAACCAGTCGGCCATGCTCCCGATGCCCTCGAACGGCACATGTTGCAGAACCTGCGCTTTCATCCGGATCGCTCTCCGATGCCGAAGGGCCGAGCGCCCCCCGTTGCGCGCATCTTAGCGTTCCGGGCAACCGGTCGGTTCGTGACCGATTATTGACTAAAAGTGGAAAGTGATTCGGCAATTGGGCTATTTTTCGTCACGAATCGAGCGGTTATCCTTCCCATTGCAGAGGCCCCCATGAGCGCATCCGACACCCCGATCCGCGCCGTCGTCTTCGACGCGTACGGCACGCTGTTCGACGTCCACTCGCTGGTGGGCGTCGCCGACGAGCTCTGTCCCGGCCGCGGCGACACGCTGTCGCAGGTGTGGCGGCAGAAGCAGTTGCAGTACTCGTGGCTGCGCGCAATGTCGGGCCGCTACAAGCCGTTCCACGAGGTCACGCGCGACGCGCTGCGCTTCGCGGCGGCGCAACTCGCGCTGCCGCTCGCACCGTCGATCGAGGACCGCCTGATGGAGCAGTACGCGCACCTGGCGACCTTTTCCGACTGCCTGCCGGCGCTGCGCGAACTCGATGCTGCCGGCCTCGGGCTCGCCATCCTGAGCAACGGCAACCGCGACATGCTCGAGGCGTCGGTGCGCAGCGCCGGCATGACGGGTCTCTTCGACCACCTGCTGTCGTCCGAATCGGTCGGCACCTTCAAGACCATCGAGCGCATCTACGCGCTCGCCCCCGCGGCCTTCGGCTGCGCGGCGCGCGAGATCCTCTTCGTCTCGTCCAACGGCTGGGACGCGATCGCCGCGCACTGGAACGGCTTCACGAGCTTCTGGGTGAACCGCACCGGCGCGCCGCTCGAACAGCTCGACACCGTGCCCGACCATGTCGGCACGACTCTGTCCGACGTGGTTGCCGCGGCCCGCGCGGCGCGTCGCTGACGCGCCGCGCACCCGGTCCGCCGATCCGTTTCACGAATCACATCCCCACTCGACGAACCCCCATCGGAGCAGCGCAATGAGCGAGCGCATCGGCAAATTCGGCCTGCAGGTAGACCGCAGCCTGTACGACATGATCGAGCGCGAGGCGTTGCCCGGGACGGGCATCGCTTCCGACACTTTCTGGAAGGGACTGTCGGACCTGGTCCACGAGAAGGGTCCGAAGAACCGCGCGCTGCTCGCGCGGCGCGACGCGCTGCAGGCGACGATCGACGCCTGGCACCGCGAGCGCCGCGGCCGACCGCACGACGCGCAGGCCTACGAGAAGCTGCTGCGCGAGATCGGTTACCTGGTTCCCGAGGGCGCGGCTTTCGCGGTCGAGACCGCCAACGTCGATCCCGAGATCGCCAGCATCCCCGGACCGCAGCTGGTGGTGCCGGTGATGAACGCGCGCTACGCGCTGAACGCGGCCAACGCGCGCTGGGGCAGTCTGTACGACGCGCTCTACGGCACCGACGCGATGGGCGACGCGCCGCAGCCCGGCGGCTACGATCCGGTGCGCGGCGCGCGCGTGATCGCCTGGGCCAGGGCGTTCCTCGACCAGGCGGCGCCGCTGGCGGGCGCGCGCCACGCCGACGTCCGAAGCTACCGCGTCGCGAACGGCTCGCTGCGCGCCGACACCGCCGACGGCGAGAAGGCGCTCGCCGACCCGTCGTGCTTCGCGGGCTACCGCGGCGACCCGGCAGCGCCGTCGGCGGTGCTCCTGCGCCACCACCGGCTGCACGTCGAGATCGCGATCGACCGCGGCCACGCGATCGGCAAGAGCGACCCGGCGGGCGTCGCCGACGTCTTCCTCGAGGCCGCGCTCACGACGATCATGGACTGCGAAGACTCGGTCGCCGCGGTCGACGCCGACGACAAGGCGCTCGCGTACCGCAACTGGCTCGGGTTGATGCGCGGCGACCTCGTCGAGAAGGTCGCCAAGGGCGGCGGCAGCTTCGATCGCCGGCTCGCGCCCGATCGCGAGTACCGCGCCCCCGACGGCAGCGCGTTCACGCTCAAGGGCCGCTCGCTGATGCTGGTGCGCAACGTCGGCCACCTGATGACCAACCCGGCGGTGCTCGACCGCGACGGCAACGAGGCGTTCGAGGGCCTGCTCGACGCGATGTGCACGACGCTGATCGCGCTGCACGACCTGCGCAAGCAGCACGGCGCGCGCAACTCGACCTCGGGCTCGATCTACGTCGTGAAGCCGAAGATGCACGGCCCGGAAGAGGTCGCATTCGCCGACGAGGTCTTCGCGCACGTCGAGCGCGCACTCGGGCTGCCGGCCGACACGGTCAAGCTCGGCATCATGGACGAGGAGCGCCGCACGACGGTGAACCTCAAGGAGTGCATCCGCGCGGCGAAGCGTCGCGTCGCGTTCATCAACACCGGCTTCCTCGACCGCACCGGCGACGAGATCCATACGTCGATGGA
>JANJTK010000067.1 GCA_024711155.1 Burkholderiaceae bacterium | reverse complement strand
TCCTCGACATCACCGTGATCGGCGTCGCCTTCGCGCTGGTGATCGCGTGGTTCCTCTTCAGGTACCGCGCGAAGAAGCCCGGCGACACCGGCTCCGCACCGGCGCTGACGATGGCCGCGGCGGTCGGATGGGCGGCCATCCCGACGTTCCTGTTTCTCGCGGACGACCTGTACATCGCCGCCAACGGCTGGAAACTGTGGAACGACTACCGCGACGTCCCCGCCGACCGCCTCGAGGTGAAGCTCGAGTCGGGCATGTACAGCTGGGACTACACCTACGCCAACGGCGTGCGCACGCAGAACGAGTTGCGCGTGCCTGCGGGCAAGCCGGTGCTGCTGCGGATGACCAGCCGGGACACGCTGCACAGCCACTTCATTCCGGACTTCCGGGTCAAGGAAGACTCGATGCCCGGCCGCGTGACCTACCTGTGGTTCCACCCGAAGGTGCCCGGCGAGCACGTCGTGACCTGCGCCGAGTACTGCGGCGTCATGCACTCGTACATGGCCGGGAAGATCATCGTGTTGCCGCAGGCCGAATTCGACGAGTGGCTGGCGCGCGAAGCCACCCGGCTCGCCACCGCCGGCAAGCCGGGCTGACCCAGGGAGAGCGACAGTGAGCGCCAAAGTCCAGGAATGGCTCTTCACCACTGACCACAAGCGGGTCGGGATCCTCTACCTGATCGGGTCGATCGCCGCTTTCGCCGTGGCCGGCCTTGCTGCGATCCTGATGCGCATCGAGCTGTCGACGATCGGGCCGACGATCACGGAGAACCCCACCACTTACAACGTGTGGCTGTACGCGCACGGGGCGATCATGATCCTCGGGTTCCAGATCCCGGCGCTCACGGGTTTCTTCGCGAACTACTGCATTCCGCTGATGATCGGCGCCAAGGACGTGGCTTTCCCGCGCGTCAACGCGCTCTCGGTGTGGCTCTTCTACGTCGGCGTGATTCTCGCCGTCCTGACCTTCGTGGTGCCCGATCCGCCGGACATCATGTGGACCGCCTACCCTCCGTATTCCACGATCACGACCGGAAACACGGCGCTCTACACCTTCACGGTGCTGGTGCTCGGTTTCGCGTCGATCGCCGGCGGGGTGAACTTCCTGACGACGGTGGCGTGGATGCGGGCACCGGGCCTGAAGTGGAGCAACCTGAACGTGTTCGTCTGGTGCACGCTCGGCGCGTTCGTGCTGCAACTGATCTTCGTGCCGGTGCTGGGCACCGCCGTCACGCTGATCACCTTCGACAAGTACCTCGGCACGCACTTCTTCGACCCCGCGCGCGGCGGTGACGTGCTTACCTACCAGAACCTCTTCTGGTTCTATTCGCACCCCGCCGTGTACGTAATCTTCCTGCCCTTCATCGGGGTGGTGTTCGAGATCGTCGCCACCTTCTCGAAAAACCGCGTGTTCAACCACAAGGTGGTGCTCTGGGGCGGCATCGGCGGCGTCGTGCTGCTCTCCGGACTGGTTTGGGTGCACCACCTGTACGTCTCCGGCATGGCGGACTGGATCCGCATCGGGCAGATGCTGACCACGCTGCTGATCTCGGTGCCGGTCGGCCTGATGGTGATCGGCCTTGCCGGCACCCTCTACAAGGGCGCCATCACCTTCGAGACGCCGATGCTGTATGCGCTCGGCGTGCTGTTCCTCTTCCTGATCGGCGGCCTCACCGGGATTCCGCTGGCGGTCACTTCGCTGACGCTTCACCTGTCGGACACCTACTACGTGGTCGGGCACTTCCACTACGTGATGGCGGTCGCCGGCACCTTCGCGATCTTCGGCGGCGTGTACTACTGGTTCCCCAAGATGACCGGTCGCATGTACAACGAGTTCTGGGGCAAGGTCGGCTTCTGGACCACGTTCGTCGGCGTGAACATCGTCTTCTGGATCATGATGAGCGTCGGCGTGAAGGGCATGCCGCGCCGCTACTACGACTATTCGCAGTTCCCGCAGTTCGAACCGGCGCAGCAGTGGATGACGGCCGGGGCGGCGATTCTCGGGGTCGGTTTCGCGATCGCGGTCGTCAACTGGATCGCGGGGGCCGCCCGGGGGCAGAAGGCCCCCGCCAACCCGTGGGGTTCGAAGTCGCTGGAATGGACGACCGTCTCTCCGCCGCCGCACGGCAACTGGCCGTCGCCGCCGTCGGTGGCGCCGGACTGGACGCCGTACTCGTACGACCGGCGTTGATTGCCGGTGGGCGATGACGACGAGACCGACAGGAGTGAAGCCATGCGGTTCCTGACCCGGGTTGGAGTGGCCGTCCTCGTGGCGGCGGCGGCGTCGCAGGCCGGCGCGGCCGGCAACGCCGACGCCGGCAAGGCCAAGGCGGCGGTGTGCATGGCCTGCCACGGACAGGACGGCAACAGCCCGGCCGAGGTGTGGCCGAAGATCGCTGGCCAGCTGCCTGAGTACATCGAGAAGCAGCTGCGCGACTTCAAGTCCGGACGGCGCAGCAACGAGCAGATGAGCCCGATGGCGCAGCCGCTCAGCGAGCGCGACATCGAGGATCTCGCGGCCTTCTTCGCCGCGCAGACGCCTTCGAAAGTCGACGGTGCGAAGAAGGAGCTGATCGCGCTGGGCGAGAAGATCTACCGGGAGGGCAAGGGCCGGCCCCAGGTCGTTCCCGCGTGCATCGGGTGCCACGGTCCTGCAGGCGGCGGCAAGTCGGACTGGGCGGCCACGATGAAAGTCGCGCCGACGACGCTGGCCCCCGCCATCGCTTCGCAGCACGCCGCGTACACGGCGGCGCAACTCCAGGCGTTTCGCAGCAAGGCGCGCAACAACGACATCGCGCGCGTGATGCGCGACATCGCCGTTCGCCTGACCGACGCCGAGGTCGCGGCGGTGGCCGAGTACGTGGCTACGCTGGGCCGCCAGTGACGCATCGACCGGTTGGCGCGTATCGTCCGCTGCGGCGCGCCGCCTCGGACGTGGCGGAGGTGACATGAACGACTCCGCGTCGCCCGCCGCGCAGGCGGCCTTCAGCGAGCGCTGGCAGCGCATTCTCGACTGCGTCGCGCTGAAGCAGCCGGCGCGAATGCCCGTGGTGCTCTATGCGACCTTCTGGCTCGCCAGGTACGGCGGAATCTCGAAGAAGGCGCTGATGTTCGACTACGACCGGGTCGACGACATTGTCGAGCGCGTGGTGCTGGAGTTCGAGCCGGACGCCGTGTCGACCCTGTTCGCCGGCTCGGCTTCGGGGCGCATCCTCGAAGCGCTCGACTACAAGCAGCTGCTCTGGCCCGGGCACGGCGTCGCGGACGACCAGCCGTACCAGTATCTCGACCGCGAGTACGTCGAGGCCGCGGAACTGGCCGACTTCGTGCGCGACCCGACCGGCTTCTACCTGCGCACCTACCTGCCGCGGATCTTCGGCGCGTTCGAGGGCTTCGAGCAGTTTCCGCAGTTCCCCGGCGCGTTCTACTTCCGCACGCTGACCGCCGTGCGCCCGTTCGCGAATCCGTCGTTGCGCGCGGCGCTGCAGCGGGTGATGGACGCGGCCGACGTCGTCGACGAGTTCGCCGTGCGTTCCGGCCGCTCGAACCGGCGCCTGGCCGAGCTCGGTTTCCCGCTGATCCACGGCAGTTCTTCCGGCGCGCCCTACGACGCGCTGGCAGACTATTTTCGCGGCGCCACCGGCATGATGAAGGACCTGTACCGGAACCGGGAGCTGCTGCACCGGGCGATCGACGCGATGCGCGAGCACATGGTGCGTGCCACGGTGGCCAACGCGAAGGCGTCGGGCAACCCGATCGTCTTTCTCCCGATCCACTGGGCGCCCGACGCGTTCATGTCGGAGCGCCAGTTCCGCGAGTTCTGGTGGCCGTCGTTCCGGCAGATGATGGTCGAACTGATCGACGCGGGGCTCGTGCCCATGCCGCTGTGGGAGTCGGATTGCACGAAGCGGCTCGAGATCATCCGGGACATCCCGCCCGGCAAGTGCATCTACTGGTTCGAGCGCACCGACATGGTGAAGGCGCACGAGGTGCTCGGCGACGTCGTCGCGCTGCGCGGCAACCTGTCGCCTTCGTTGATGACTACCGGTACGCCGGACGAGGTCGACGCCGCCGTCAGGCGCCTGGTCGACGAGGTCTGGAACCGCGGCGGCTGCCTGATGCTGGACACTGCATTCGGCATTCCCGACGAAACGCCGGTCGAGAACGTGCGGGCGATGTTCGCGGCCGCGCGCAAGTACGCCGGCTGATCACGCCGGCTGATCGCTGCGCGGCCCGGACCGGGTCCGCCATTCGCGCAGTGCCTCGACGGCGCCTTCGAGCGACGCGACGACCCGGATTCCCGGCAGGCGCGGCGGCTTGCCCTCCAGCCCGGCGCCGCCGGCCCACAGCTCGATCGACATCGGCAGCTGCCGGCGCAGCAGCTCGAGCCCGTCGACCGCCTGGCGCAGCGGATAGGCGCCGCTGAACGACAACGCGACGACGTCGAAGGCGCCCTCGACGGCGGCCTTGCCGATGTCCGCCAGCGGCGTCCGCGTGCCCAGCGACACGCAGCTCGCGCCTTCGGGCACCAGCATCGCTTCCACCATCAGGATGCCCAGGCCGTGCTCCTCGTCCGGGAAGGTGGTGAGCAACACGCGCGGACGCGCGCCGGCGTCGGGTTGCGAGCCGATCGCGTTGCGCAGCAGGTTCTGCACCTGCTCCGAATAGAGGTGCTCCTCGGGCACGTCGAGTTCGCCGCGCATCCACGCGTGGCCGACGGCCGCGTTGAGCGCGCTCACCGTTTCCGACACGAAGCGCTGCAGGCCCTGCTTGAGCAGGGTCTGCTGCAGCGTCGCGCGCAGTTCCTGGTGCCGGTGCAGGCGCACGAGTTTCAGGAACGCGGCCTCGTCGACCGCGCCGGCGGCCGGCGCCGGCCGCGGCGCCTGCTCGTCGAGTTGCGCGAGCAGTTCGGCGGTGCTGGCGCGGATCAGCGCGGCAGGCCGACGGCCCTGGTCGAGCAGGCGGCGGACGAGGCGCAGCTTGGCGACGTCGGCCGGGCTGTACAGGCGGTTCCCGTGCTCGTCGCGGCCCGGCGTCGGAAAGCCGTAGCGGCGCTCCCAGACGCGCAGCGTGTCCTTCGTCAGGCCGGTGTCGCGCTCGACGGCAGCGATGTTGAGCAGCAAGCCGGCGGGGTTCGTTTTCTTCATATTGTCCTGGACAAACGCTTGACTTTGGCAATCAGAGGCTTTATCTTCGCATCGTGTCTGCTGTTTGTCCAGGACAAAAACGGAGTCCCGCCAATGAACGCCCCCGAACGCATCTTCCTGCCCGATGTCCAGTCGACCCCCGATCACCGCGCGCTGGCCATCCAGCGTGTCGGGGTGCGCGGCCTGCGCTATCCGCTCGCGCTGCGCAGCGCCGCGGGCGAAGCGACCCGCACCGTGGCGACCGTCGAGATGACGGTCGGCCTGCCGCCCGAGCTCAAGGGCACGCACATGTCACGCTTCGTCGAACTGCTCGAGCGCAGCGCGGGCGAATGGACGCTGGACGGCCTGCGCCGCAGGCTGGCCGACATGCTGGAGCGACTGGAGGCGCGCAGCGGACGCATCGAGCTGCGCTTCCCGTACTTCATTCGCAAGCGCGCGCCGGTGTCCGGCGTCGAAAGCCTGCTCGACGTCGATGTGGCGTGGATCGTCGAGGCCGGGCCGGACGGTGCGGCGGGAACGACGTTGCAGGTCGCGGCGCCGGTGACGAGCCTGTGTCCGTGCTCGCGCGACATCTCCGACTACGGCGCGCACAACCAGCGTTCGCGCATCACGATCACCGCCGTGCTCGGGAGCGACGGCGTGAGCATCGAGGAGCTGGTGCGCGTGGCAGAGCAGGAGGCTTCGTGCGAGGTCTTCGGCCTGCTCAAGCGCCCCGACGAGAAGTGGGTCACCGAGCGCGCCTACGACAACCCGAAGTTCGTCGAGGACCTGGTGCGCGACGTGGCGTTGCGTCTCGCGGCCGATCGCCGGATCCGCCGCTGGACGGTCGAGTCCGAGAACTTCGAGTCGATTCACAACCACTCGGCCTTCGCGATGATCGAAGGCCGGAACGGCTGAGCGGGCCGCGAGGCGGAGAATCGGACATGGATCGAATCGCAAGCGCAAACGCAAACGCGGGCGGCCGCCGCATCGCGGTCATCGGCTCGGGGATCGCCGGCCTGGCCTCGGCCTGGCTGCTGTCGCGCGCCGCCCGCGTGACGCTGTTCGAGGCGGGATCGCATTTCGGCGGTCACGCCAACACCGTCGACGTGGAGGTGGACGGCGAGCGCTTCGGCGTCGACACCGGGTTCCTGGTGTTCAACGAGCGCACCTATCCGGATCTGTGCGCGCTGTTCCGGCTGCTCGACGTGCCGGTTGCGCGCTCGGAGATGTCGTTCAGCGTGAGCCTGGGTTCGCCCGACATCGAATGGGCCGGATCGGACCTCGGCAGCGTGTTCGCGCAGCGCGGCAACCTGGCGCGTCCCGCGATGTGGCGCATGCTCGGCGACATCCTGCGCTTCAACCGGGCCGCGACCGCGATGGCGGCCGACGGCGCGCCGCCCGACCTGTCGCTCGGAGAATATCTCGAGGCGTCCGGCTACAGCCAGTCCTTCCGCGACTGGTACCTGCTGCCGATGGCGGCGGCGATCTGGTCGTGCCCGACGCGGGTCATGCTCGACTATCCGCTGGCCACCTTCGTGCACTTCTGTCACAACCACGGCCTGCTGCGGCTGCTCGACCGCCCGCAGTGGCTGACGGTGCGCGGCGGCTCGCGCGAGTACGTGCGCCGCATGCTCGGCGCCATCGGCGACGCGCGCCTGAACGCGCCGGTCGAGTACGTCGCGCGCGACGACAACGGGGTCCGGGTGCGTGTGCGCGGAGTCGACGAGCGCTTCGACGAGGTCGTGTTCGCCTGCCACACCGACCAGACCCTGGCGATGCTCGGCGCGGGCGCCAGTGCCGACGAGCGCCGCCTGCTCGGCGCCGTGCGCTACCAGCGCAACCGCGCTGTGCTGCACACCGATGCAGCGCTGTTGCCGCGCCGCCCTTCGGTCTGGTCGGCCTGGAACTACCGCGCGGGCGACGGCGGGCCGGGCGAGCGTCCGGTGTCGGTCAGCTATCTGCTCAATCGGCTGCAGCCGCTGCCGTGCACCGCCCCGGTCGTGGTGTCGCTCAACCCGTTCGACGAGCCGCGCGCGCAGGACCGGATCGCGGAGTTCGACTACGCGCATCCGGTGTTCGACCGCGCCGCCGTCGCGGCCCAGGCGGAGCTCCCGGCCATCCAGGGCAGGCACCGCAGCTGGTTCGCGGGCGCATGGACCGGCCACGGGTTTCACGAAGACGGGCTCGCATCCGCGCTGAGCGTGGCCGCTGCGCTCGGCGTGCGCGCGCCGTGGGCCGACGACGCCCGGGCAGAGGCGGTGGCGGCGTGAACCAGCGCTTCGACCCGGCCGTGGAGTTCGGCGCCGTCATGCACGCGCGCACGAGTCCGGTGCGCCACCGGTTCGTCTACCAGCTCGCGTGGCTGCGCGTTCCGTTGTCGCGCCTGGCCGAGTGCGACCAGCCGCTGCTGGGCATCGACCGGCGCGCCGTGTTCTCGCTGCGCTCGGAAGACCACGGCCCGCGCGACGGCTCGCCGCTGCTGCCGTGGATCCGCGCATTGCTCGCGCGCGAAGGACTTGCCGGCTGCACCGACGGCGAAGTGGTGCTGCAGACGATGCCGCGGCTGTTCGGCTACGTCTTCAATCCGGTCAGCTTCTGGCATTGCCACGACGCGGCCGGGCGGTTGCGCGTCGTGCTGGCCGAGGTAAGCAACACCTTCGGCGGCCGTCACGAGTACCTCGTTCATCACGAGGACCTGCGCCCGATCGAGTCCGGCGACACCCTGCGCGCGCGCAAGGCCTTCCACGTGTCGCCGTTCTTCGAGGTGCAGGGCGAGTACCGCTTCGGCTTCGGCGCGCGCAATGGCCATAGCCACGTGACAGTGGATTACTGGGTCGACGGCGAACTGCGGCTCGCAACCCGCCTCTCCGGTCGCGCCGTGCCGCTCGACGCGGCCGCGCTGCGCCGATGGCTTGCAAGGTTCCCGCTGATGACCTTCGGCGTGATTGCGCGCATCCACTGGCAGGCGCTGCGCCTGTGGTGCAAGCGCGTGCCCTTCTTCGGAAAGTCCGGGCTTCGGCTCGAGGAGACCGCGCGATGATCCGCGAAGAACCGATTTTCGAGGCCGGCGGGCATCGCCTGACGGCCCGCGTTCCTGCCGCGACCCGGCTCGCTCTCGAACTGCTCGACGGGCTGCGCGGCGGCGCGCTGGCCGTGGACCTGCCCGGCGGGCAGAGCGTGCGGGTCGGCCGCGGCGCGCTCGTCGCCCACTGGCGCGTGCGCGACCATGCGGCCTTCGAGGCCGTGCTTGCGCGTGGCGACATCGGCCTGGCCGAAGCCTGGATGGACGGGCTGTGGGACACCGAGCGCCTCGCCCCGCTGCTGCGCCTGCTCGCCGCCAATCGCGAGGCGCTCGGGGACGCCGTGCACGGCCGCGCGCTGCGCTTGCTCGCCGCGCGCGCGTGGCACCTGCTGCGCGCCAACACGCGCCGCGGATCGCGGCGCAACATCGAGGCGCACTACGACCTCGGCAACGACTTCTACGCGCTGTGGCTCGACGAGACGATGACTTACTCGTCGGCGCTGTTCGCGTCCGCCGACGAGCCGCTCGCCGACGCGCAGCGGCGCAAGTACCGGCGCATTCTCGAGCGGCTCGGTGCGCAGCCCGGCCAGTCGATCCTCGAGATCGGCTGCGGGTGGGGCGGCTTCGCGGAGGTCGCGGCGACCGAGTACGGCTGTCGCGTGCACGGACTGACGCTGTCGCCGTCGCAACTCGCGTACGCGCGCGAGCGTGCGCGAACGGGCGGTTTCGACGAACTCGCCCGCTTCGAATTGCGAGACTATCGGGACGTCGACGGCGCGTTCGATCACGTGGTGTCGATCGAGATGATCGAGGCCGTCGGAGAACGGTACTGGCCGGAGTACTTCTCGCGCATCGCGCGACTGCTCGTGCCGGGCGGGCGCTGCGTGATCCAGTCGATCACCATCGCCGACAAGCTGTTCGAGCGCTATCGCCGCGGCACCGATTTCATCCAGCGCTACGTCTTCCCGGGCGGAATGCTGCCGTCGCCGGCGGCCGTGGCGCGCCACGCCGCGGCCACCGGCCTGCAGGCGCGCGGCGATTTCGCGTTCGGGCACGACTACGCGCGCACGCTGGCGCAATGGCATGCGCGCTTCGATGCCCGCGAAGCCGAGGTGCGCGCACTCGGCTTCCCGGAGCGATTCACGCGCATGTGGCGCTTCTACCTGGCCTACTGCGAAGCGGGCTTCGCAGCTTCGGACATCGATGTTCACCACTACGAATTCGCGCGCGCCTGAGCGGCTTGCGCCGCCGGTCCGCCTGGCCGCCTACGGCGCGCTCGGGCTGCCGCTCGCGTTCGCGGCGCTGCCGGTCTACGTGCACACGCCGAAGCTCTACGCCAGCGACGCGGGGCTGTCGCTCGCCGTGGTCGGGGCCGTGCTGCTGGTCGCGCGCGTGTTCGACGCGGTCACCGACCCGCTGATCGGCGCGTTGAGCGATCGCTCCGGTCGCCGGCGCCTGCTCGTCCTGCTGGCCTTGCCGGTGCTTGCGGCCGGCATGGTGGCGCTGCTGGCGCCGGCGCCGGGCGCGGGGGCGGGCTGGCTGGCGGCCGCGGTGATCATGGTGACGCTGGGCTTCTCGCTGGCGACGATCAACTACCACGCCTGGGGCGCGGAGATCGGCGCGACGACGGCCGAGCGCACGCGAGTGGCCGCGTGGCGCGAGGGATGCGCGCTCGCCGGCGTGGTGCTGGCGGCGGTGCTCCCGGTCTGGCCGGCCACCGACGGCGCAGCCGGCATGGCGCGCCTGCTCGCCGCGTTCCTGCCGCTGCTTGCGCTGTGCGCAGCCGTCACGCTGCTCGTCGCGCCGCAACCGGCAGCGCGCCCGCGGCAGCAGGGCCTGGTCGCGCGCGAGCTGCTGGCGGCGCTGCGGCACGCGCCGTTCACGGCGCTGCTCGCGGTGTTCGCGGCGAGCGGGATTGCCGCCGCGATTCCGGCGTCGACGGTGCTGTTCTTCGTCGCCGACGTGCTCGGCGCCGAGCGTTGGTCGGGAGGCTTCCTGGCCTTGTACTTCGTTGCCGGCGCGGCCGGCCTGCCGCTGTGGGTGCGGATCGCAGCGCGCGTCGGCAAGCTGCGCGCGTGGCTCGGCTCGATGACGCTGTCGATCGTGGTGTTCGCGTGGGCGGCCACGCTCGGCGCCGGCGACCTCGCCGCCTACGGCCTGATCTGCGTGCTGTCGGGCTTCGCGCTGGGCGCCGATCTCGCGCTGCCGCCGGCCATGCTGGCCGACCTGCTCGCGCGCGACTTCCCGCGCGGGCCGGCCCGAGCCGGAGCCTGGTTCGGCTGGTGGAACTTCGTCACGAAGGCCAATCTCGCACTCGCCGCCGGCATCGCCCTGCCGACGCTGGCAGCGCTCGGCTACGTGCCCGGCGCCGGCGACGAGGACGCGTTGCGGGCGCTGGCGCTGGTGTACGCAGGCCTGCCCTGCGTGGCGAAGCTCGGCGCCGCGACGCTGTTGTGGCGGCTGCGCCATCGACTCGATTTCGAGGAGCGATCCGGATGAAGAAGCTCTTGTGCATGCTCGCCGGCGTGATCGGCCTGGCAGGATGCGGTTCGGTCGACGTGCAACGCTACGGGCAGGGCAAGCCCGTGCTCGCCCTGCGCGACTACTTCGACGGCACGCTCGATGCGCACGGCATCTTCCAGGACCGCGCGGGCGAGGTCGTGAAGCGTTTCCACGTGCTGATCGAGGCGATATGGGAGGGCGACGTCGGGACGCTCGACGAGCGCTTCACCTATTCCGACGGCACCACCCAGCGCAGGGTGTGGACCGTGACCCGGCACGGCGACGGGCGCTATACCGGCACGGCCGACGACGTGGTCGGCGAGGCCGTCGGCGAGGCCGCCGGCAACGCGCTGCGCTGGCGCTACGTGCTGGCGCTGCCGGTCGGCGACAAGGTGTACGAGGTCGACTTCGACGACTGGATGTTCCTGATCGACGAGCGCGTGATGCTCAACCGCTCGGTGATGAGCAAGTTCGGCGTGCGCCTCGGCGAGGTGACCTTGTCCTTCCGCAAGCGGGGGGACTGATGCCGCTCAACCGGCCGATTCGCGACTGGACCGATCGCCGCGTCTGGATCGTCGGCGCTTCGAGCGGCATCGGCGCGGCGCTGGCCGTGGAACTCGCGCGGCGCGGTGCGCGCCTGGCGTTGTCCGCGCGCAACCGCGAGGGTCTCCAGGCGATTGCCGAGCGCTGCGGCGGCGCGTCGGTGGTGCCGATGGACGTCACCGTCAGTGCCGATCACCCGCGCGCCGCCGCCGAGGTTCGCGAGGCCCTCGGCGGCCTCGACGTCGTCTTCTTCAACGCCGGCACCTACCGCCCGCAGCGCGCGTGGGAGCTCGACGGCGCCACCGTGCGCGCCACCATCGACACCAACCTGAGCGGCGTCATCGAGGGCGTGGCGGCCGTCGTGCCGGACATGCTGGCGCGCGGGCAGGGCGCAGTCGTCGTCGTCGGCAGCGTCGCGGGCTACGCCGGCCTGCCGCGCGCCGCGGTGTACGGCCCGACCAAGGCGGCACTGATCAACTTCGCGGAGGTGTTGCACCTGGACCTCGCGCCGCGCGGCGTCGACGTCTTCCTCGTCAATCCGGGATTCGTCGCGACACCGCTCACCGCGGCCAACCGCTTCCGGATGCCGGCGCTGATTTCCGTCGACGAGGCGGCCCGGCGCATCGTCTCGGGAATGGCGCGCGGGCGCTTCGAGATCCACTTCCCGCGGAGATTCACGCTCGCGCTCAAGCTTGCGGCGCTGCTTCCGCGCCGGCTCTACTTTCTGCTCGTCCGCAAGGTGACCGGCCTGTGAGCGCGCCGCTCGAACGCCTGGTGCGCTTCTACGAGACGCTCTCGCCCGAGTCGCTCGACCACCTGCGCGAGGTCTACGCGCCGCAGGCGCGCTTCAAGGACCCGTTCAACGACGTCGCCGGAACGGCCGCGATCGAGGCCGTGTTCCGCCACATGTTCGAGCAGGTCGGCGATCCGCGCTTCGACGTCACGTCGTGCATCGAGTCGGAGCGGCGCGCGGCGCTCGAGTGGGTGTTCGGGTTCACGCTGCGCGGCCGGCGGATCCGCGTGCGGGGCGCCAGCGTCGTCGACTTCGACGACGACGGACGAGTCACGCTGCATCGCGACTACTGGGACCCGGCCGAAGAGCTCTACGAGAAGTTGCCGGTGCTCGGCGCGTTGTTCCGGGCGCTGCGCCGTCGCCTGCGTGCGCGCCGCCCACCTTGAACTTGTCCGGAGACATAGGTGCAGCCCAGTACCCCGACGCTCGCACCGACCGCGAACAAGACCACCCAACGAAGAAAAGGAGCCGCCACCGCCCCTATGACCGCATAGATATCCACAGATCAGGCTGCCTAGGGTAGCCTGTACGGGTGGGTCAGATTTAAACGATCACGCCGGGTCAGTTCCAAGCGATCGTCAACACCGCAGGAACCCCCAACAACACGCGGAAACCGGCGCGATCAGGCAAGAAAAAACCCCAACCGAGAACGGTTGGGGTTTCGTTATTGGTGG
>JANJTK010000062.1 GCA_024711155.1 Burkholderiaceae bacterium | reverse complement strand
AGGCCGAGCCGCGTCAGGTAGCGGCGCAAGCCGCCCGGGTAGTAGTGCAGGCCGAACTTCGCGGCCGGCATGAACATCTTCAGCCCGGGCGAGCCGATGCGGAAGTCGCAGCACAGCGCCAGGTCGGTCGCGCCGCCGTAGACGCTGCCGTTGAGCGCAGCGATGGTCGGGAACGGCAGGGTCTCGAGCGCATCGAGCATGCGCTCGAAGCGCGCGTCGAGCTCTTCGGCGATCGCCTGCAGCGTGTACCCGGAGCTGAAGGTGCGCTCGCCGGCGCCGGTGATCACCAGCGCGCGCGTGCCTCCGTCGGCGTCCAGCCGTTCGAACAGCGCGAGCAGCGCGTCGACGTCGGCCGGGTCGAGGCGGTTGTGCTCGGCGGGACGGTTCAGCGTCAGCCGCAGCAGGTCGCCGGCGCGCTGCACCAGCGGGGCCCCGTCGTGCGGGGCCAGCGGCTCGGCCGAGATGCCGGCGAAGCGGTCAGCCACCGGCTTCGTCCCCGGTGCGGATGAACGCGGCGACCTCCGGCACGCGCCGCAACGCGGCCAGCGCTCGAGCGTCGGGCAGCTGCGGCCGGTCGCGGTCCTTGTTGACCAGGCACAGGAAGCCGAGCGGCGAGTCGGCGTCGGCGCGGAACTGGTGCCAGGCGAGCGGCGGCACCGTGACCAGGTCGTGCGCCGCGACCGCATGCACGCGCTCGCCGACCAGGCAGTGGCCGCGGCCGCGCAGGATCATTACCGCGTGCGCGTGCCGGTGGCGCTCGAGCGTCGAGTAGCCGCCGGGCGCGACCTCGAAGTAGCGCCATTCGCAGTGCAGGTCGCCCTCGTGGAACAGCACCTGGCGCGTGACGTCGCGAAACGGCGCGCTGCCCTCGTCCTTGTAGCGCAGCGTCTCGACGCCCTCCCAGCGGAAGCCGGGCTGCGCCTTGCGGATCGGGGAGTCGGCCATGTTCAGCTCGCCTGGGTCTGGAAGGCGTGCGCGACGCGCGCAGCGAATTCGGTGGCGCGCGCGGGCATCGCGTCGCCGGCCGCCAGCAGGTTGCCACCGATCAGCAGCATCGTGTCCGGGCCGAAGTCGTCGAGCATCTCGGGCACGCGCGCCACGCTCATGCCGCCGGCGGGCACCGGCAGGATCGGCAGGTGCTTGCCGAGCGGCTCGCGCGCGCTGTCCGCGATCGCCAGGCAGACCTCGCGCGGGTAGCTGAAGCGTCCGCCCCAGTTCGGGAAGATCGTCGCGTCGGCGCCGAACAGCCGGAACAGCTTGCCGAGCAGCAGCGGCTCGCCGATCCGCGCGTGGCCGGCCAGCGCCGGGTGCGCGAGCAGCGGCACGCCGGCCTCGGCGCGCACCAGTTCGACGAAGCCGGGGATGCCGATCACCATCGGGCAGACCAGCGCGGCGCCGACGCCCTCGTCGCGCACGATCCGCAGCTGCGCGGCGAGTCGCTTCGGGCCGCCCGACAGGCTCGGCGCGTAGACCGAGCGATGGCCGGCCAGCGGCCCGTCGCCGGCCGCCTTCTCGCGATTGGCGCGCTCGATCGCGCGCTGCACCGCGGGCACGCGCTGCGCGAACGGCGCCGCCGGCTGGTCGGCGAGGCCGTGGTCGTCCTTGACGACGTCGATGCCGGCGCGCGCGAGCGCGTACGCGAGCGCGGCGAGCGCGTCGGCCGGCAGGCCCTGCGGCTTGAGCGCGCTGCAGCTGAGCGCGCGCGCGGCGGCGCCGGCCCCCAGCGCCGCGCGCCAGCCGGCGACGCCGAAGCGCGGGCCCGGCAGGTTGCGCAGCATCGGTTCAGGCAGTTCGAGGTCGAGCAACTCGACGTCGGGCTGCAGCGAACAGTTGCCGAACAGCATGTTCAGCAGCTGCCCGGGCTCGTCGCCGACGGTCTCCGCGGCGAGCGCGAGGGTCACGTCGAAGCAGCCCGGTTGCGCCGTCGCCGGCTCGATCGAGCGAACTTCGCCGACGACCTCGGCGCGCACGCGCGCGTCGCGCACCGCATCGAGCGGCATTTCGATCGACTGCTCGACCGCGAGCGCGCGCGCGCGCTCGCCGATCGAACCGGCGTCGCTGCGCAGGCGGTAGGTGGCGAGCATTCGCGAGCAGGACATGAACCGAAGGATAACGCGGCCGGTCTAGCGCATCGGTCGGATTGCCGGCGGCGCGCGGCTCCGCGAGCATCGGCACATGCAGATTGCCCCGATTCCGCTTCGTGCTTTCGTGTTCGCCGCTGCGCTCGGCCTCGCCTGCGGGTGGAGTGCGGCGGCGCGGGCCAACACGTGCACGCCGGCCGGCGGCGCGCCGGGGGCGATCCCGGGACTCGGGCTGTCGATCGGCGGGGTGCTCGGCGCGGGCGTCGGCGGCAACGGCGCCGACGCTTTCGTCGCGCAGCTCGCGGGCGGGCCGCTCGGGCCGCCGCCGTCGGCCTGCGCTGGGGGGCCGGTCACCGGTGCGGCGGGCACCGGTACAGCGGCCGGCGCGCTGACCGAACCGGCGAGCCTGCCCTTCGCCGGCGTCGACAGCGCCGCCGGCAATCCGGTCGACGTCGTCACCGGCAACAAGTACCAGCGGCAGCTCGACGTCGCGCTGGCGCACCCGGAGTCGAGCGCGCTGTCGGCCGACGGCCTGGCGGCTGCCTTCGGGTTGCCGCGCGACGATTCGCTGTCGCTGCTGTTCGCGCGCCACTACAACAGCCGCAGCGACTTCGCGTTGTCGCTCGGGCGCGGCTGGAGCCACAGCTTCGACACGCGCCTGGCGCGCCTCGTGCGCAACGGGCGGGTCGAGCTGCAGATCGTGCAGGGCGACGGGCGGCGTTTCGTGTTCCGGCGCACCGGGGCGCCGTCGCGCGTCTACACGACGGGCCGCGTCGCCGACGGGCTGGTCGACGAGGACTTCGCGGATGCGACGGCGGCCTTCGTGTGGCGCTGGCCCGGCGGACGGCGCGTGACCTTCGACGCCGACGGGCGGCTTGCGTCGATCGTCGCGCCCGACCTCGACACGATCCGGCTGCGGCGCGACGGCGCCGGCCGCCTGGTCGAAGCGGCGGACGCATCGGGGCGCGCGCTCGGCTTCGAATACGACGGCACGCGGCTCGCCGCGCTGCGCTTGCCCGACGGGCAGCGCCTGCGCTACGCCTACGACGCGCACGGCCAGCTCGCGCGCGTCGACTATCCGGGCGGCCGCGCGCAGCGCTACCACTACGACGACGAGCGGGCGTTTCGCTTGCTGACCGGCATCACCGACACCGACGGCCGGCGCAGCCGCTACGACTACGACGACGCGCTGCGCGTCGCGCGCTCGCAGGGCTTCGGGCAGCGCGAGGAATCCGCGCTTCGCTTTGCGTACCGCTCGCCGCGCGCGCCCGGCGCGCGCGGGACGACCACGATCGCGCAGGGCGGGCGCGTGAGCCGCTTCCACTGGATCGACGCGCGCGACGGCCGCGGGCCCACGCTCGTCGCAAGCGACGGCGACGGTTGCGCGCAGTGCCCGCCGATGGGCCTCAGGGTGACGGCCGCTTCGCGAGTGCGCGCCGCGGCGACCGGCGCGCTGCGCGTGCTTCGCGATGCGTCGGGGCGCGTGATCGAGCGCGCCCACTACGCCGACGGCGAACCGCTCGCCGGGCCGGTGCGCGTCGAGCGGCCCAGCGTGGTGCCCGGCCGCTGGCTGCGCGTGAGCCTGCGCTACGGCGAGCGCGCGCGGATCGAGGGGCTCGAGTTCGAGGGCTTCGCGCCGGCGCTCGACGGCAGCGGCGGTGCGCCGGTTGCTCGGCCGCCGCG
>JANJTK010000046.1 GCA_024711155.1 Burkholderiaceae bacterium | reverse complement strand
CCCTCGACCAGCACCTTCACGGTGCCGTCGGGGAGCTTCAGCATCTGCAGGATGTTCGACACGCAACCGATGCCATGGATGTCGTCGGCCGCCGGCTCGTCCTTCGATGCGTGGCGCTGCGCGGCCAGCATGATGCTCTTGCCCGCTTCCATGGCGGCCTCGAGCGCCCGGATCGACTTCGGCCGGCCGACGAACAGCGGGATCACCATGTGCGGGAAGACCACCACGTCGCGCAGCGGCAGCAACGGCAACGTCTGGACGGCGGGAACCTGCGCTTCGGACATTCGACTCTCCACGTGGACTTCCCGGCCTATCTGGCAGCGCCAGCCGGGAATTTCAAGAGCTGCCAGCCGAGGATACGCCGAATCGCCGGCGTTCCCCGGGCCGGCGGGCGGGCAACAAGGCCTTTGGTCAGCGGTCGGCGCGGCGGCGCGCGCCTGACAGCTGCGGCCACTGCTGCGGCCACTGCTGCGGCCACCGCGGCAGCCACCGCGGCGGGCGGAAGCGAGCCCCGCCGCGGGGGCCCGCAGGTCGCGCGGGACGGCCGGATCAGCTGGAGCGCGACGCGCGCGGCGTTTCCGCGTACATCACGAGCGGCTTGCCGTCGCCGTCGATCGCGTTCTCCTCGACGACGACTTTCTGCACGTTCTGAAGGCTCGGCAGGTCGAACATGATGTCGAGCAGCGTGGCCTCGAGGATCGAGCGCAGGCCGCGCGCGCCGGTCTTGCGCTTGAGCGCCTTGCGGGCGATCGCCTGCAGCGCGCCCGGGCGCACCTCGAGGTCGACGCCCTCCATCGAGAACAGCCGCTGGTACTGCTTGACGAGCGCGTTCTTCGGCTCGATCAGGATCTGCACCAGCGCGTCGGCGTTGAGCTCGTCGAGCGTCGCGATCACCGGCAGGCGGCCGACCAGCTCGGGGATCAGGCCGAACTTGACCAGGTCCTCAGGCTCGGCCTCGCGCAGCACGTCGCCGATCGCGCGCTGGCTGGCGCTGCGCACCTCGGCGCCGAAGCCGATGCCCGAGCGCTCCGAGCGCGCGCGGATCACCTTCTCGAGGCCGTCGAAGGCGCCGCCGCAGACGAACAGGATGTTGGTCGTGTCGATCTGCACGAAGTCCTGGTTCGGGTGCTTGCGGCCGCCCTGCGGCGGCACCGACGCGATCGTGCCCTCGATCAGCTTGAGCAGCGCCTGCTGGACGCCCTCGCCGGAGACGTCGCGGGTGATCGACGGGTTGTCCGACTTGCGCGAAATCTTGTCGATCTCGTCGATGTAGACGATGCCGCTCTGCGCCTTGTCGACCTCGTAGTTGCAGTTCTGCAGCAGCTTCTGGATGATGTTCTCGACGTCCTCGCCGACGTAGCCGGCCTCGGTGTGCGTCGTCGCGTCGGCGATCACGAACGGCACGTTGAGCAAACGCGCCAGCGTCTGCGCGAGCAGGGTCTTGCCTGAACCGGTCGGGCCGACGAGCAGGATGTTGCTCTTGGCGAGCTCGACCTCGTCCTTCTTGTTCTTGTCCTTGTGGCGCAGCCGCTTGTAGTGGTTGTAGACCGCCACCGACAGCGTCTTCTTGGCGCTCTCCTGGCCGATCACGTACTGGTCGAGGATGCCGCAGATCTCGGCCGGGGTCGGCAGGCCGCCCTTCTGGCCCGCGGCCGCGCCCTCGGCCTGCGTCTCGTCGCGGATGATGTCGTTGCAGAGCTCGATGCACTCGTCGCAGATGAACACCGACGGGCCGGCGATGAGCTTGCGCACCTCATGCTGGCTCTTGCCGCAGAAGGAGCAGTACAGCAGTTTCTCGGTCGAGCCCTTCTTTTCCGTCATGTTCGCTCCCGCCGCCGGGGCGACCCGCCGGCGCAACCGCGGCGCACGGCGCAGTGTCGCGCGTCAGGCACCCTCGCCCCGCCGCGCCAGCACCTTGTCGATGATGCCGTAGCTTACCGCATCTTCCGAGGACATGAAGTTGTCGCGGTCGGTGTCGGTGGCGACCCGCTCGATCGGCTGGCCGGTCTTGTCGGCGAGGATCCGGTTCAGCCGCTCGCGCGTGTACAGGATCTCGCGCGCATGGATCTCGATGTCCGACGCCTGCCCGTGCGCGCCACCCGACGGCTGGTGGATCATGATGCGCGCGTTCGGCAGCGCAAAACGCTTGCCCTTCTCGCCGGCTGCGAGCAGGAACGCACCCATGCTGGCCGCCAGCCCCATGCACAGCGTGCTGACGGCCGGCTTGACGAACTGCATCGTGTCGTAGATCGCCAGCCCGGCCGACACCGACCCGCCCGGCGAGTTGATGTAGAACGAGATGTCCTTGTCCGGGTTCTCCGACTCGAGGAACAGCAGCTGCGCAACGATCAGGTTGGCCGACTGGTCCATGACCGGCCCGACCAGGAACACGACGTGCTCGCGCAGCAGGCGCGAATAGATGTCGTAGGCGCGCTCGCCGCGCCCGCTCTGCTCGATGACCATCGGCACCAGGCCCAGCGCCCGGGGCTCGCCCGGCTGCGCCAGGTGCGCGTTGACCAGATCCTCGACGAGGCTGTTGAAGGTCATGCTGTGGCTCCCTCGTTGCGTCGCCGGGCGCCGCTCAGGCCGCGCCCATCAGTTCGTCGAAGGCCACCGCGCGCTCGGAGACCGTCGCCTTCGACATCGCCCAGTCGACCACGTTCTGCTCGATCACGATCGCCTCGATCTCGGCCAGTCGCTCGCGGTCGCTGAAGTAATAGCGCACCACTTCGGCCGGGTTCTCGTAGGCCGCCGCGAACTCCTCGATCTGGCGCCGCACCTGGTCGGGCTTGGCCTGCAGGCCGTGCACCCGCACGATCTCGCCGACGATCAGGCCCAGCCGCACGCGGGGCTCGGCCTGCTCGCGGAAGGCATCCGGCGGAATGGCCGGCAGGCTCTTCGGGTCCATGCCGCGCTGCTTCAGGTCCTCGAGCGCGCGCTCGCCGAGCGCGCGGCTCTCCTGCTCGACCAGCGCCTTCGGCAGTTCGAACGACGCCAGCGAGACCCGCGCCTGCATCGCCGCGGACTTGTTGCGCGCGCGCACCCGCTGCCCGACCTCGCGCTCGAGGTTGGCGCGAATGTCGCTGCGCATCCGCTCGAGACTGCCGTCGGGCACGCCGAGCTGGCGCGCGAACGCCTCGTCGACCGCCGGCAGCTGCGGCGCCTCGATCGCGCGCACGGTCACGTCGAAACGGGCGGTCTTGCCGGAAAGCTCGGCGGCGCCGTAGTCGGCCGGGAAAGCGACCGGGAACTCGCGCTTGTCGCCGGCTGCCGCGCCGCGCACCCCGACCTCGAAGTCGGGCAGCATCCGGCCTTCGCCGAGGACCAGCGCGAACTCGTTCGCGCTGCCGCCCGGGAATGCGGTGCCGTCGATCGTGCCGACGAAGTCGATCGTGATCCGGTCGCCGTCCTGCGCCGGGCGCCCGGCCTCGGTCCAGGTCACGCGCTGCTTGCGCAGGATTTCGATCGTGCGCTCGACCTCGGCCTCGCCGACGGCGCACGAGACGCGCTCGAAAGCCAGGCTGGCGGGATCGCCGAGCGCGATCTCCGGGTAGACCTCGAAGGTCGCCGTGAAGCCCAGCTCGTGCTCGCCCGCGCCGTCGCGCGACTCGATCCTCGGCTGCCCGGCGACGCGCAGCTTGTGCTCGCCGACGGCCTCCTCGAACGCCTTCGACACCGCGTCCCCAAGCACCTCGGAGTGCACCTGCGCCCCGTAGGACTGCTGGATCATCTTCAGCGGCACCTTGCCGGGCCGGAAGCCGGGCATCTTCACGTTGCGCGACAGCTTGCGCAGCCGCTCGCCGACCTGCCTTTCGATATCGGCCACCGGCACGGCCATGGCCAGTCTGCGCTCGAGCGCGCCGGTGGTTTCGAGTTGCGTTGCCATCTCGCGTTATCCAGAGTCTCGATGAAGGGATGCCGCGCCGTTCGCGGCCTGCCGTGGTGCGGCCGAAAGGAGTCGAACCTTCACGCCTTGCAGCGCCAGGACCTAAACCTGGTGCGTCTACCAATTCCGCCACGGCCGCGGAAAACGCGACATTCTAAACGATGGCGCCGCGCGCCCCCGGCGCGATCCGGTACCAGGCGACGTACAGGGCCGGCACGAACAGGATCGTCAGGACGGTCGCGACCACGAGGCCGCCCATGATCGACAGCGCCATCGGTCCCCACAGCACGTCGCGCGACAGTGGAATCATCGCCAGCACCGATGCCGCGGCGGTCAGGCCGATCGGCCGGAAGCGCCGCACGGTCGACTCGCGCACCGCCTCCCACGGCGGCGCGCCGGCGGCGCGATCCTGCCGGATCTGGTCGACCAGGATGACCGTGTTGCGCATGATCATCCCGCCGAGCGCGATCGCCCCCAGCGACGCGACGAAACCGAACGGCTGGCGGAACACCAGCAGCGCGGCCGCGATGCCGACGATGCCCAGCGGCGCCGTCACCAGCACCATGAACGCGAGCGAGAAGCTGCGCACCTGGATCATCAGCAATCCGAGCATGACCGCCAGCATCGCCGGAATGCCGGCCGCGATCGCCGCCTGCGCGCTCGCGTTCTCCTCGTACGGGCCGCCGGCGTCGATCCGGTAGCCGGAGGGCAGCTGCGCGCGCAGCGGCGCAAGCCGTGCGTCGATGCGCGTCGAGACGTCCGGCGCCTGCACTCCCTCGACGATGTCCGCGCGCACGGTCACCACCGGCTCGCGGCTGCGGCGCCACAGGATCGGCTCCTCCATCGTCGTCTCGATCGAGGCGACCTGCGCCAGCGGCACCGAGCGCCCGCGCCCGAGCTGCAGTTGCAGGTCGCGCAGGCCATCGAGCGACGCGCGCTCGCCCGGCGGCGCGCGCAGCACCACGTCGATCAGCTGGTCGTTCTCGCGGTACTGGCCCAGAGTCGCTCCCGACAGCGCGGCGCCGAGCGCGCGCGCCACCTGCGCCGACCCGATCCCGAGCGCGCGCGCCTGGTCCTGGTCGATGCGCACGCGCACCGCCGGCGAGCGCTCTCCCCAGTCGGCGTGCGCGTCGATCGTCTGCGGGTCGTCACGCACGATCGCGGCCACCCGGGCGGCGATCTCCTTGAGCCGCGCCGGGTCGTCGCCGGCAACGCGAAACTGCACCGGGTACGCGACCGGTGGCCCGAGCGGGGTGCGGAACGCGCGTGCCCGAACGCCGGGGAAGTCCTCCTCGAGGGCCGCGCGGATGCGCGCGAGCGCGCGGTCGCGGCCCGCGGTGTCGCGCGTGAGGACGACGAATTGCGCGAAGTTCGGGCGGTACAGCTGCTGGTCGAGCGACAGGTAGTAGCGCGGCGAGCCGTTGCCGACGTAGGCGACGTAGGTCGCGACGTCGGCGTCGTGCGCGAGCACCGTCTCGAGCCGGCGCGCCTGCTCCTCGGTAGCGCGGTAGCTCGACCCCTCGGGCAGCCACATCTCGACCAGGATCTCGCTGCGATCGGAGGTCGGGAAGAACTGCTTTTCGGTCAGGCCCATGCCGGCCAGCCCGAGCGCGAACGACACGACGGTGGCGCCGATCGTCAGCCAGCGGCGCCGCATCGCCGCCTCGATCAGCGCGCGCAGGCGCCGGTAGAACGGCGTGTCGAACACTTCGCGGTCGCCGCCGCGCTCGCGCAGCAGCCAGTGGCCGAGGAACGGCGTCACGGTCACCGCGGCCACCCACGACACCAGCAGCGCGATCGTCACGACGGCGAAGATGCTGAACGTGTACTCGCCGGTCATCGACTTCGCGGTCGCGATCGGCAGGAAGCCCGCCGCCGTCACCAGCGTCCCGGTCAGCATCGGGAACGCCGTGCTCGTGAAGGCGAAGGTGGCGGCCGAGAAGCGGTCGAGACCCTCCTCGATCTTGCGCGACATCATCTCGATCGCGATCATCGCGTCGTCGACCAGCAGCCCGAGCGCGATCACCAGCGCGCCGGTCGAGACGCGATGCAGGTCGATGCCGAATGCCGACATCGCGATGAAGGTGCCCGCCAGCACCAGCGGAATCGTCAGCGCGACCACGCTGCCGGCGCGCAGCCCGAGGCTGACGAAGCTCACCGCCAGCACGATCGCGACCGCTTCGGCCAGCACGCGCATGAACAGGCCCACCGCGTCGCGCACGATGCGCGGCTGGTCCGAGACCTTGGCGAACTCGATGCCCACCGGCAGCTGCGCCTTCAGCCGCGCCATCGCGCGCTCGAGGTTCTCGCCCAGCGCGATCACGTCGCCGCGCGCCGCCATCGAGACCCCGAGGCCGATCGCCTGGGTGCCGCCGAAGCGCATCGTGTAGGCCGGCGGATCGACGTAGCCGCGGAACACCCGCGCGATGTCGCCGAGCCGGATCTGGCGCCCGTCGATCGACAGCCGGAGCGCCTCGACCTCGCGCACGCTGTCGAACTGCCCGGTCACGCGCATCGGCACTGCGCGGCTCGGCCCCTGCACAGTGCCCGCCGGCACGACCAGGTTCTGCGCCTGCAGCTCGGCCGCGATGCGCTGCGCGTCCACGCCCAGCAGCGCCAGCGCACGCGGCGAGACCTCGACGTAGATGCGCTGCTCCTGCACCCCGAACAGTTCGACCTTGGCGACGTCGGGCAGGCGCAGCAGCTCGCCGCGCACGTCCTCGACCGCGCGCCGCAGCTCCTCGTGCGTGAAGCCGTCGCCGGTGAACGCGTAGATGGTCCCGAACACGTCGCCGAACTCGTCGTTGAAGAACGGGCCCACGACCTCGGCGGGCAGGGTCGAGCGGATGTCGCCGACCTTCTTGCGCACCTGGTACCAGATCGAGGCGACCTCCTTCTTCGGCGCGACGTCGCGCAGCTCGACGACGATCATCGACTCGCCCGGGCGCGAGTAGCTCTTCGTCAGCTTGAAGTACGGCGTCTCCTGCAGCTTGCGCTCGATCCGGTCGGTGACCAGCTGGTCCACCTGTTCGGTGGTGGCCCCCGGCCACAGCGTGCGCACGACCATCGCCCGGAACACGAAGTCCGGATCCTCGGCCTGCCCAAGCCGGAGGTACGACACGGCCCCCGCGATCGCCACCACCAGCAGGAAGAAGACCGTGAGCTGCGGGAATCGCAGCGCCGCCGCCGACAGGTTTGCGCGACCGCCGCCCGGCCCCGCGCCGCTCACTGGCGCGCCCCCGCCTCGGGCGGCGCGAGCCGGACCTTCTGGCCCTCGACGAGCAGGCTCGCCCCGGCGGTTACCACCCGGTCGCCGGGTTTCAGCCCCGAGACGACCCGCACCGTGTCGCCCTGCAGGTCGCCGGTAGTCACCGGGACCGCGCGCACGCTGGCGTCGTTGCCGACGACCCAGACGCGCGCGTTCTCGCCGAGCGCGTGCAGCGCCGCAACCGGCAGCACGATCACCTCGGCCGCCTCGCGCCGCGCGCGCACGGTCGCGCTCATGCCCAGCGCGACCTGCGACAGGTCGCCTTGCAGGCCCAGCCGCACCGCAAAGGTCCGCGTCGCCGGATCGGCCAGCGGCGACAGCTCGCGCGGCGTCGCCGTCAGCCGCCGCTCACCGAGGGCCGGAATCGACACTTCCCATTCGCGCGCGGCGCGTGCAACCGCGAGGTCCGCTTCGGCCACGTACGCAAGCAACTCCAGCTGGCCGCTGCGCGCAACGCGCACCACCGGTTGGCCGGCGGCGACGACCTGGCCCGCCTCCGCCTCGACCGCTGTCACCACCCCGGGCTCGTCGGCGACGAGCAACTGGAACGCGG
>JANJTK010000025.1 GCA_024711155.1 Burkholderiaceae bacterium | reverse complement strand
TGGCCGAGCGCGTATTTCTTGACCTCGTCCGGCACCACGCGGTACCGGTCGCCGTGCACCACGTTGAGCACGGCCTGCGTGCCGACGAACTGCGCGAACGGGGTGATCATGATCGGATAGCCGAGCTCGCACCGCACCCGCGCGCACTCGTCGAGCAACTCGTCGAACTTGTGCGCGAGCCCCGCGTGCTCGAGCTGCGACCGGAAGTTGCTCAGCATCCCTCCCGGCAGCTGGTGCTCGTACTGGAACGCGTCGTATTCCATCGGCGCGCCCACCCGGTGAGCGTCGACGACGCGACGCTCGACGAGATCGGAGATTGGCGCCGCAGTTGAGCACGATCCCGGTTCCGGGCGCCACGAGACGGTAACACCAGTGCGGGCCGCTTCGACTGCTACCGGCGCGGCCACTTCGTCCTGGAGGCGAAGAAGGTCCGGGCCGGCACCCACACCCGAGGCTTCGATGATGCCCTGATGCGCGCCCGCGCCCAGGGTGAAGGCTACGCCCGAGCCCTGCCCGCCACCGAAGGCCGGCCGCCCTTCGTGGTGGTGGTGGTGGTGGACGTGGGCCACGTCATTGAGCTGTACGCCGAGTTCACCCGCAGCGGCGGGACGTACACACCGTTCCCCGACCCGCGCAGCCATCGCATCCGGCTCGAAGACCTGCGCCAGCCCGCCATCCTGGAGCGCTTGCGCACGCTCTGGACCGACCCGATGGCGCTGGACCCAGCCCGCGCAAATGCCCGCGTCACCCGCGCCGTGGCGGCCGAACTTGCCAAGGTGGCACGCAGCCTGGAGGCGGACGGCCATACCTCGCACGACGTAGCGGCCTTCCTGACCCGTTGCCTGTTCTCCATGTTCGCGGAGGACGTGGGCCTGCTGCCGGTCACGCCCAGTGGGGACGGCGCATTTTCCGACCTGCTGAAGCGGCACCGGGAAGACCCGCCCACCTTGCAGCGCATGATGGCAGCGCTGTGGGGCGACATGGACCAAGGCGGTTTCAGCCCGCTGCTGGCCAAGGACGTGCTGCGCTTCAACGGAAAGCTGTTCAAAAACCCTAAGGCCGACGCCTACGCCTTGCTGCTCAAGCCCGCGCAGATCGACGGCCTGATTGAAGCGGCCCGGTCGAGCTGGAAGGAAGTCGAGCCGTCCATCTTCGGCACGCTACTGGAGCGCGCCTTGGACCCGACCGAGCGGCACGCGCTGGGGGCCCACTACACCCCGCGCGCCTACGTCGAGCGCCTGGTGTTGCCCACCGTGGTCGAGCCCCTGCGGGTCGAGTGGGCAGACGCCCAGGCGGCGGCCCTGCTGCTGGCCAACGAGGCGAACGCGCTGGAAGGCAGACCGCGCGAGCTGAAGTTGCGCGAGGCACGCGATGAGCTGCGGCGCTTCCATCACCGGCTGTCCACGGTCAAGGTGCTGGACCCAGCCTGCGGCAGTGGCAACTTCCTTTACGTCACCCTGGAGCACCTGAAGCGACTGGAAGGCGAAGTGCTCAACCAGCTCGAAGCGCTGGGCGACACGCAAGCCAGCCTCGTGCTGGAAGGCGAGACCGTCATCTTCGCAGTCGATGCGTTCCTGCCGAATGAGGACAGGCACTCGCGTAATTTCATGTGGCGTACAACCGTCACCGGACTAACGCCGCTGGCGTTCGACTTCTCAAGAGCATGGCTGTTGTCAGGATTGCCGTTCGGGTCATTCCCTCTTGGGGCTACCACGAACACCCTCAATATGTGGAAGCATCTGAAGGGGCACTTTGGGTACGCACCGCCAGCTGATGCATTCCGTAAGATCGCCAGCCTGCCGGACGACTGGATCGAACAGGTCTTGACTGCCGCGCCGCCCCAATGGATTGCCAGCTTCGACCCAGGGCCTACAATCGAATTTTGGGTTCACCATCGACAGAAGCGCTGCGCTGACGCCATGAGCCTGCTATGAAAGCGCAAACCTACCTCATCAGCTATCAGCCGTATCCGACCCGTGCGGAGCATTGCACGTTGGGTGTCTTGGTGTTTGACGAAAATCGGCGAGCGCGCGCGCATCTCGCGCGTAACTTGAAGAAGGCGACGGCGCTTGACCCTCAGGTTACGGCCGACAAATTGCGTGAATCACTGGAGTGGCTAGTCGCCGAGGTTAACCAGGCGGAGACCGCTTGGGATGCCTTCAGAAGCGGGATTGCGGCTTTTCGATTCAGCAAGGAAGCTGGTTTCTTCCATTACGCCACGCCAGCGGACTACGATCGTCAGGTCGAGTGGCTGCTCCAGACAACAGCCGAACCTCGCGCCAAGGTTCGAGCGGAACCGAGGCGCCCCAAGTCTCGACTCTTCATCGAACTCAAGAGCACCTTCAAGGCCTATGGCTGGCTCGGGGAGAAACCTGACGACATCGACAAGCACAAGGTCGTGACGAACTACCCGGTGTCAGAGGAAGAGGACCTCAGCGCAGAGTTTGCGATGCGGAACGGTGTCCTGCACCTCGTCGAGACCGTCGATTTCCGGACCGGCATGCCGAGTACAAAGCGAATGGAAGCCCGAGGCAAGGCCTTGGTCTTCGACTCGGCCAAGGAGTTGGCCCTCTCGACAGCATGCACCGTGGTGGTGGCCGCGCCTGATCGCGCGGAAGTCAAGGGGACCATGAAGATGCTTCAGCGCTACGCCGATCGCGTGGCCATCTACGAGAGCACGGCCGACATGCAATCCCTCTTTCGGGATTGGGCGGCAGCAATGAATCGCCCGATGCTACCGCTGCCGCCAGTCTCCTGAAGGGGCCGGCAGAGGTTGAGAGATCAGCCTCACGGTTATCGGTTCAGTCGAGACACGACGACTTCGCGCCGTCGAATCGGCCCGCAATCACTTGAGAGAAGGTGGGTCCGTTTGTGGGGTCCGAGGCCCGCAGAGGCCGGAAACCCGCATGGATGCTAGCTGACTGGCGGAAAGGGTGGGATTCGAACCCACGTTACGGCGTAACCGTAAACCGGATTTCGAGTCCGGCGCATTCGACCACTCTGCCACCTTTCCGCGTTTCGCGCCGGTCGTTGCGCGAAGCCTGAGATTATAGCAAAGCGCGAACGCCGGGCGACCGCCCTCAGGGCACGAGCCGCCGCGCGCCGCCCATGTACGGCACCAGCACGTCAGGCACGCGGACCGATCCGTCGGCTTCCTGGCAGTTCTCGAGCACCGCCACCAGCGCGCGCCCGACCGCGAGCCCGGAACCGTTCAGCGTGTGCAGCAAGGCGGTCTTGCCGTCGGCGGCGCGACAGCGCGCCTGCATGCGGCGCGCCTGGAAGGCCTCGCAATTCGACACCGACGAGATCTCCCGGTAGGTCTTCTGCGACGGCAGCCAGACCTCGAGGTCGAAGGTCTTGGCGGCGCCGAAGCCCATGTCCCCGGTGCACAGCAGCATCACGCGATACGGCAGCCCCAGCTTTCGCAGCACCGCCTCCCCGTGGCCGACCATCTGCTCGAGCGCGTCGTACGACGTGTCCGGATGCACGAGCTGGACCATCTCGACCTTGTCGAACTGGTGCTGCCGGATCATGCCGCGGGTGTCGCGGCCGTAGGAACCCGCCTCGGAGCGAAAGCACGGCGTGTGCGCGGTGAGGCGGATCGGGAGCTGCGCCGCCGGGACGATCTGATCGCGCACGAAGTTGGTCAGCGAGACCTCGGCGGTCGGGATCAGGTACAGCGTCTCGCCTTCGCCCTCCTGCCCTCCCTTCTTCGCGGCGAACAGGTCCTGCTCGAACTTCGGCAGCTGCCCGGTGCCGCGCAGGCAGTCGCGATTGACGATGTACGGCGTGTAGCACTCGGTGTAGCCGTGCTCGGCGGTCTGCAGGTCGAGCATGAACTGCGCGAGCGCGCGATGCAGGCGCGCGACCGCTCCCTTCATCACGACGAAGCGCGACCCGGAGAGCCTGGCCGCGGTCTCGAAGTCCAGGCCGAGCGGCGCACCGACGTCGACGTGGTCGCGCGGCTCGAAGTCCATCGGCGCCGGGTCGCGGCCGTCGGGACTCCAGCGCCGCACCTCCTGGTTGCCGCGCTCGTCGGCGCCCGCCGGCACCGATTCGTGCGGCAGGTTCGGCACCTGCAGCAACCAGTCCTGCAACCGTGCCTGCACAGCCTCGTTCTCTTCGCTCGCCTGCGCGATCTCGTCCCCGAGTCCCGCGACCTCGGCCAGCGCGGCCGATGCGTCCTCGCCACGCGACTTCAACTGTCCGATGGTCTTCGACAGCACGTTGCGCCGCGCCTGGAGTTCCTCGGCGCGCACCTGCAGCGCCTTGCGATCGGCCTCGAGCGCGCGAAAGGCGTCGAGATCGAGGGCGTAGCCGCGCGTCGCGAGGCGGGCGGCGACGGCGTCGGGATCCTTGCGAAGCTGGGCGATGTCGAGCATGGGACCGAGTTTACCAAGTCGCCGTCAGCGCTCCTGCGCGCCGCCCTCTCGGGGCCCGCTGTCGCGCGCCGAGCGGTCGCGTGATCGCAGCCACGCGAGCTTGTCCCGGATCTTCGCCTCGAGCCCGCGCTCGGTCGGTTCGTAGAACGCCGTCGGCGCGACGCCGTCGGGGAAGTAGCGCTCGCCCGCCGCGTAGCCGCCCTCCTCGTCGTGCGCGTACCGGTAATCCTTGCCGTAGCCGAGTCCTCGCATCAGCTTCGTCGGCGCGTTGCGAAGGCGCAGCGGCACCGGCGCCGTCCCGTGCTCGGCGACGAACGCCCGCGCGCGCTTCCACGCGACGTAGACCGCGTTCGACTTCGCCGCACAGGCGAGGAACACCAGCGCCTGCGCGAGCGCGAGTTCCCCCTCCGGCGAGCCGAGCCGCTCGTAGGTAGCTGCCGCCTCCAGCGCCATCGTCAGCCCGCGCGGATCGGCCAGCCCGATGTCCTCGCTCGCCATCCGCACGATCCGACGCGCGAGATAGCGCGGATCGGCACCGCCGTCGATCATGCGCGCGAACCAGTACAGCGCCGCGTCCGGATCCGATCCGCGCACCGCCTTGTGCAGCGCGCTGATCTGGTCGTAGAAGGCCTCGCCGCCCTTGTCGAAGCGGCGCAGGCTCTGCGACAGCGCGGTCTCGAGGAACGCGCCGTCGACCTCGGCGCGCCCTTGCGCGCGCGCGGCGTCGGCGACGACCTCGACGGCGTTGATCAGGCGCCGTGCGTCGCCGTCGGCCCAGCCGATCAGCCGCTCGCGCGCCACCGCGTCGAAGCCGATCGCCGCGGCTGCTTCGCCGCGCTCGGCGAGCGCCGCCCCTGGCTCGCCACGCTCGGCGAACTCGGCGAGCGCGCGCTCGAACACCCGGGCCAGGTCGTCCGGACCGAGCGGTTCGAGCACGTAGACGCGCGCGCGCGACAGCAGCGCGCCGTTGACCTCGAACGACGGGTTCTCGGTCGTGGCGCCGATGAAGGTGAACAGTCCGCTCTCGACGTGCGGCAGGAACGCGTCCTGCTGCGCCTTGTTGAAGCGGTGGACCTCGTCGACGAACAGGATCGTGCGCCGCCCTTGCTCGCGCGCGAGCTGCGCGGTGGCGACGGCGTCGCGGATCTCCTTCACGCCGCCGAGCACGGCCGAGATCGCGATGAACTGCGCATCGAACGCGTCGGCCATCAGCCGTGCCAGCGTCGTCTTGCCGACGCCGGGCGGGCCCCAGAAGATCATCGAGTGCGGCCGCCCGGACTCGAAAGCGACGCGCAGCGGCCGCCCGCGGCCGAGCAGGTGCGCCTGGCCGATCACCTCGCCCAGCGAGCGCGGCCGGAGCCGCTCTGCCAGCGGCGCGTCGTCGACTTCCGCAGGCGCGAGCGCGAACCCATCCGCGTCCGCCCCGGCGCCGGCACCTTGCCGGGCGCCGGTCGCCGCCTCAGGCCGCGCGCCCGGAGCCATGGCGCACCCGCGTCGCGCGTCCGGCCCGGAACGCGCCGACGATCAGCGACACCTGCGACAGCGCAATCCCGATCCCGACGAACCCGGGCGCGTGCGCGTCCATCACCAGACCGAACGCGAGCGGCGCCAGCGACATCCCGACGTCGAGGCCCGAGTAGACGACGCCATAGACGCGTCCCGTCGCACCAGGCGGGGTCGCGCGCTTGATCAGCAGGTCGCGCGACGGGCTCGCGATGCCGCCGGCCACGCCCATCACCGCGAACAGCAGCGGCACCGACCACCCCGGCCACGGCAACAGCGCGATGCTCGTCGCGACCACCGCCGCGCCCCCGAAGCACATCGCGATCACCCGCTCCGCGCGCGCCGGGTCGTTGGCGAGAAAACCACCGGCCGCGATGCCGCCGGCGCTCGCGAGCATGTACGCGGTCAGGCACAGCCCGATCCACTCGAGCGGGAAGTCGTGCAACTGGCGCGCCGCCTCGGGGCCGAAGCTCTGCACGCCGCCCAGCGCGACCGAGTACGCGAGGAAGAACGCGAAGCTCAGCCACACCGCCGGCAGCCGCAGGAAGCCGAAGGTGCTGTCATCGGCAGCGCGCACCGTGCCAGTCGCGCTCTTGTGCACGGGCGGTTCGAGCGTCGCGCGCTCGCGCCAGACCAGCACGAGCACCACGAGCGCGACCAGCGAAGTCGCCGCAAACGCCTCGCGCCAGCCGGCCAACCCCGCGATCGTCACCACGAACACCGGCGCCAGCGCCCACCCCAGGCTGCCGGCGAGGCTGTGCGCCGCATACGCGTGCCCGAGCCGGGCGGTCGCGATCTTGCGGTTGATGATCGAGAAATCGACCGGATGGAACGACGCGTTGCCGAACCCCGCGAGCGCCGCTCCGAGCAGCAGGCCGGGATAGCCCGGCGCAAGCGCCAGCGCCACGCCCGAGAGTGCGAACAGCGCCAGCGCGCCCAGCATCACCGGCACGGCGCCGACCCGGTCGACGACGAAGCCGGCCAGCGACTGACCCACCCCGGAGATCACGAAGAACACCGTCATCAGCATCCCGAGCTCGGAGTACGACAGCTGGAACGCCTCCTTGAGCCACGGGAACAGCGGCGGAATGACGAGGTGGAAGAAGTGCGACACGCTGTGCGCGATCGAGACCACCGAGATGACGCGCACGTCGCCACGCGCCCCCGCGGCTTCCGGAGTCGTCGTCGTGCTCATCGCGCTGCGCCCATCGGTGTCGCTCCCTGCGAGCCGGCGCCTGCGCGCCCGAGACGCGAGCTTAACGCAGCGCCGCGCCGCCTACTGCTCGACCACGTCGGCGCCCGCGGGAATCGCGAAGCGGAAGAGGCCGGGCGCCAGCGCGACGTTGCGCGCCACGGCGCGGAACTCGAACACGGTGGTGCGGCCGAACGCGTCGCCGACTTCCATCGCCTGCGGCAGGCCGCCGCGCATCCCGAGGGCGATCCGCTCGATCCCGGCCTCCTTGCTGCGCGGGAGCGCCTCGACCCAGGCCACGCCGTCGCGCGGGGCGAGCTCGCGCAGCGCAAATTCGCGCTCGATGTCGCCGTCCCCGAACAGGATCGCGGCTGGCGTCGATGCCAGCGCTTCGCCGAGCTTGCGCACGGTCACCTGGTTCAGGTCGCGGTCGAAGAAGTACAGGCGCTGGCCGTCGGCCACCAGCAACTGCTCGAAGGGCTTGCGCACTTCCCAGCGGAATCGTCCGGGCCGCGAGAACGCGAACTCGCCCGCACTCGCCTCGGCGACGGCGCCGTCGGCGCGAAACGTCTTCTGGACGAACTCGCCGCGCGCCGAGCGGGTTGCACTCATGAACGCGCGCAGCTCCTCCAGGCCGCCGGCACCCGCCGGTGCGGCCAGGCACGCCACCAGCGCCGCGCACAGTGCCGCGCGGACGCGCCCCGCCGCGCGATTCATCAGGCGTCCTGGGAAGACGGCACGAGCAATTCGCGGTTGCCGTTGGTCGCCATCGCCGACACCAGCCCCGATTTCTCCATCTGCTCGAGCAGGCGCGCGGCGCGGTTGTAGCCGATGCGCAGGTGGCGCTGCACCAGCGAGATCGACGCGCGCTTGTGCTTGATCACCACCGCGACCGCCTGGTCGTACATCGGATCGGCCTCGCCGTCGACGCCCGCCTCGGCCAGCGTCTGCGACAGCCCGCCGAAACCGACCGCGCTGCCCGCGTCGACCTCCTCGGGAACGCCCCCCTCCAGGATGCCCTCGACGTACTGCGGCTCGGCCAGCTGCCGCCAGTGCTCGACGACCTTGTGCACCTCGTCGTCGGCGACGAAGGCGCCGTGCACGCGCACCGGAATGCCTCCCCCCGGGGGGAGGTAGAGCATGTCGCCCTGGCCCAGCAGCGATTCGGCGCCCATCTGGTCGAGGATCGTGCGCGAGTCGATCTTCGAGGACACCTGGAACGCGATCCGGGTCGGGATGTTGGCCTTGATCAGTCCGGTGATCACGTCGACCGACGGGCGCTGCGTGGCCAGGATCAGGTGGATGCCGGCCGCGCGCGCCTTCTGCGCGAGCCGCGCGATCAGTTCCTCGATCTTCTTCCCGACCACCATCATCAGGTCGGCCAGCTCGTCGATGACGACGACGATCTGCGGCAGGCGCCCCAGCGGTTCGGGCGAGTCCGGCGTCAGCGAAAACGGATTCGGAATCAGCTCCTCGCGCTTCGCGGCCTCGCCGATCTTGTGGTTGTAGCCGGAGAGGTTGCGCACGCCGAGCTTGCTCATCAGGCGGTAGCGGCGCTCCATCTCGGCCACGCACCAGTTCAGCGCGTTGCCGGCCTGGCGCATGTCGGTGACCACCGGCGCCAGCAGGTGCGGAATGCCCTCGTAGGTGCTCATCTCGAGCATCTTCGGGTCGATCAGGATCAGCCGCACCTGCGCCGGATCGCTCTTGTAGAGCAGCGACAGCAGCATCGCGTTGATCCCCACCGACTTGCCGGAGCCGGTCGTCCCGGCCACGAGCAGGTGCGGCATCCTCGCGAGGTCGACCACCATCGGGTGGCCCGCGATGTCCTTGCCGAGCGCCAGCGTCACCGGCGACGCGCTGGTCGCGTACACCTCCGAGGCGATGATCTCCGACAGGCGCACCGGCTGGCGGCGCGCGTTGGGCAACTCGAGCCCCATCAGGTTCTTGCCGGGAATCGTCTCGACGACCCGGATCGACACCAGCGACAGCGCGCGCGCGAGGTCCTTGGACAGGTTGACGATCTGGCTTCCCTTGACCCCGGTGGCCGGCTCGATCTCGTAGCGGGTGATCACCGGGCCGGGATACGCCGCCACCACGTTCGCCGCGACGTTGAAGTCGGACAGCTTCTTCTCGATCAGCCGCGACGTGTACTCGAGGGTTTCCTGCGAAACCGCCTCGGTCGCCACCGGCGGATCGTCGAGCAGCGACACCGGCGGCAGTTGCGTGTCGGCGGGCAGGTCCGCGAACAGCACGGTCTGCCGTTCGGACTCCGCGCGCTCGGAGCGCTGGATGTGCGCTACCGGCGTCTCGATCCGCACCGGCTCGGGGTCGTCATCGAGGATGCGCCGCCTCACCTGCACCTGCTCGTCGCGCTCGGTGGCAGCGACCTCCCCGATGCGCCGGTCGCGCCGCGCCGCGACCGCCTGCACCAGGCGTTGCGCGCTCCATTCGATCCCGGAGCCCACGCGCTCGAAGATCGTCAACCACGACCAGCCGGTCCACAGGCTGAAGCCGACTGCCGCCATCATCATCAGCGCCAGTGTCCCCCCGATCGAACCCAGGCCGAAGAAGAGCGGATCCGCGACCAGTGCGCCGACGATCCCGCCCGGGCCGATCGGCAACTCGGCCTGCAGGCTGTGCAGGCGCGCCGACTCGAGTCCGGCGCAACCGAGCAGCAGCGCCCCGAAGCCGAGCCAGCGCTCCCACGCGAAGCGGGCCGTCCCGTCGGCCTCGTCGTCACCCGCGCGCAGGGCGCGCATGCCGCGCGCCACCGCGACCGCGATCAGCGCGACCAGCAGGTACGCGCTCAGGCCCAGCAGGTACAGCGTCAGGTCGGCAAACCACGCGCCGACGCGCCCTCCCGCGTTGGCGATGCCGCGCGCGGCGACCGCGTGCGACCAGCCCGGATCGCCCTTGTCGTAAGTGACGAGGATCAGCAGCACGAACGCGGCGAGCGCCGCGAGCGCCATCCAGGACGCCTCGCGCAGCAGTCGCACCGCACGCTCCGGCAGCCCGAAGCCGGGCGCCGGCCCGCGCGCCCGGAACGAACGTCCGGAAGCCGCAGCAGAGGCAGACCGCGCCATCGCGTCGAGCGCTCCGCCGCGCCGATCAGCCGATGTAGGAGCTGATCTTCTCGCGCAGCATCAGCCTGCCCTCGGGCAGCGGCACGATGTAGCCGTCGATCTCCAGCCCCTTCATCACGCGCGAAACCATTTCGCGCGACGCGCCGATCATCTTGGCGATCTCCTGGCGCGGCAGCTTGTTCTTGACGATCCGCTCGCCGTCGACGTTCTCGGAGAAGTCGAGCAGCACGCGGGCCACGCGTCCGTAGACGTCGAGCAGCGCCAGCGTCTCGATCTTCTTGTCCGCCTCGCGCAGGCGTTTGACGAGTCCCCGCATGATCGCCAGCGAGACCTCGCTGTTCTGCATCAGGATCGCCTTGAAGCTGTCCTTGTTGATCGACATGAAGTCGCACGACTCCAGCGTGATCACGCTGGCCGAGCGAGGCGCGTCGTCGATCAGGCTCATCTCGCCGAAGAAGTCGCCCGAGCCAAGCACTGCGAGGATCACCTCCTTGCCCTCGGAATCGGAGCGCTGCACCTTGGCCCGGCCGGACAGCAGGATGTAGAGTGACTGCGACGGCTCGCCTTCCGCGACGATCGTGCGTCCCTTCGGAAAGTTGCGGCGCGCGCTGGCCGCCGCGAGGGTTTCGAGCTGCTGTTCGTTCAGACTCGACAACAAGGGTACCCTGCGAAGGAATGCCCTGTTTTCTTCGTGCGCCATACTTGCCCCTTCTTCTGCGCGCTGCCGCGCCCCGCAGGCCGCGCAGCAGTGCCACCATTCTGCACCAGACGCGACGAAT